>NZ_CADFEH010000036.1:0-84366 GCF_902833155.1 Burkholderia sp. BCC1047
CTTGAACTCATCCGTGTACCGCTTGCCGCTCATCCTGACCTCCTCGGTTGCCATAAATTATGGCTCGAAGATGTCTACGAAAGGCTGGCCGGTCCACACCTTGTTCTTATCACGAGCGCACTATCTGCGAACCGATGAATACACTGAACTCGAGGCTGGCATTCACAGGCCAGATCTTCCCTTCGCCTACGCGCAGTTCGAATCGTTGAACTGGTATGACCAAAGGCCCGAATCTCTATCGCAACTGGCTCAACAGATCGCCCTAGCACGAGGCCATCAAAACCCGAGCGATGATGCTTCGCGTCTAAAAACATCAGCCATCTACCTCGCGCCTTTCGGTCCAAAGGGCAGCCAGAAGCCGTCGACGGTATGCTATGCGCAGGACGGCTATGCGTTCAACGAATCAGAAGTTCTGTGGAACGCGTGGCAATTGCAGGCCCCGCACCTAGGTGATCGCCATCTCACGAGCGGCATCGGCATCTATCGTTTGGGGGTTCGGCGGCGCACCCCGACTTTCTATATCTGGGGTTCTTTGAGCCAGCTGAATGGAGGAACAAGTAGCTCGTAAGAAAGGGGAGCCACGATTGCTCCTGTCGCTGCTCTCCGTCCCGCGAACGGCTGCTTTCGGGATAGCCCGATGGCTGCTTCGGGTCGGCAAGCGACGTCCACGAAAACTCACGAAGAACTTTTTTGCCCGCCGCGTACGCTTCCATCACGCATTCTTCAACGCGACGTCCCTTCCTCCCCTTCCGGCGCCCCACCTTCCAACCCCGCCAGCAACTTCCCCAACAGTTCCGACAACTGCGCCTGTTCCGCCACCGACAACACAGCCAGCACCGCACGCTGGTTATCGATATGCGCAACAACCGCCTCATCGATCAGCGCCCGCCCCGCATCCGTCAGCGCGACGAGCGTGCCGCGCCCGTCGGCCGGGTTCGGCTGCCGCTCGACCCACCCCGCCTTCTGCAGCCGATCGATGCGCGCGGTCATCCCGCCCGACGACATCATCAGCGCGTCGTACAGCGCGGTCGGCGTCAACGCGAACGGCGCGCCGCTGCGCCGCAGCGTCGCGAGCACGTCGAATTCGCCCGGCTGCATGCCGTAGCGCGCGAACAGCGGATTGAGACGGTCGCGCGCGATCACGAGCGCAGCTTCCTGCAACCGCCCCATCACCACCATCGACGTTGCGTCGAGATCCGGACGCTCGGCGCGCCATTGCGCGAGCGCATGCTCGGCTCGATCCATTAACCCTCCTCGGCCTACCAGTTATCTTGACGTCGAGATAAATCAACGTTTATCTTGATGTCGAGATACTTTACCTGAAAAACGCGTGGCGCCTCGCTGGCAGCCGCGCATCGATATCGAGGGCCCTGCGATGAATCGCTTCACTTCCCCCGGATGGCGGCTCGCCGCGATCGTGCTCGTCGGGCTGAACCTGCGGCCGGCGCTCGCCGCGATCGGCCCGCTGCTCGACATGATCCAGCGCGCGACGGGTATCGGCGATGGCGCAGCCAGCCTGCTGACGACGATCCCGATCCTGCTGATGGGGCTCGGCGCGTTGAGCGCGCGGCGCCTGCAGCGCATCACCGGGATCGCGGGCGGCGTGTGGCTCGGCGTCGCGTTGATCGGGTTGGCTTGCGCGTCGCGCGTGGGGGCGCAGCATGCGTGGCTGTTGCTCGCGAGCGCCTGCTGCGCGGGCGTCGGGATCGCGATGGTGCAGGCGCTGTTGCCCGGCTTCGTGAAGGCGCATTTCGCGACGCGCATCGGCGGCGCGATGGGCGTCTATTCGACGTCGATCATGGGCGGCGCGGTGCTCGCGAGCGTCGTCGCGCCGTTCGCCGCCGCGCGCTGGGGCTGGCTCGCCGCGCTCGCGGGCTGGGCGTTGCCGGCGGCGCTCGCCGCGCTGGCCTGGCCGCTGGCCAGCCGTGGCGGCGACGCGCTTGTCGCCGGGCCGGCGTCGGTATCGAATGCACGGCCGTCGCGTTCGCCGCGCGCATGGCGGTTCGCGCTGTTCTTCGGTATCGCGACTGGCGCTTACACGCTCGTGCTCGCGTGGCTGCCGCCGTACTACATGCGGCTCGGCTGGTCGCCGACCGCGGCCGGCAGCCTGCTCGGCGGCGTGACGCTCTCGGAAGTCGTCGCGGGGCTGGCGATTTCCGCGACGATCGACCGCGTGCCCGATCGCCGGCCCGCGCTGCATGCGGCGATCGCGTCGCTGTTCGTCGGCTTGCTGGTGATGCTGGCCGCGCCCGACGCACTCGCGGTGCCGGCCGCGCTGCTGCTCGGCGCGGGAATCGGCGCGTTGTTTCCGCTGTCGCTGATCGTTACGGTCGACCATGCGGCCACGCCGGCCGATGCCGCGTCGCTGACGGGCTTCGTGCAGGGTGTCGGCTACCTGATTGCCGGCGTATTTCCGTTCGCGGCCGGCATCGTGCGCCAGCGTCTCGCGGACCTGACGCCCGCGTGGATCGCGATGGCGTGCCTCTGTGTCGTGCTGTTCGTGCTCGCGGCCGGGTTTGCACCGAAGCTGGCGCGGCACGTCGCGCGGGCCTGAGCGACGCCGCGGGCCAGCGGCACGGGCGCCTGCGGGCAGGCATGGTGTGTCGTCCCGGGCATGCTCGCACCAGCAATATCGTCGCGGCCCGTCCAGATACTCGGCTCCACACACAGGTGCGTTCAGCCCCCGCTCGCGTACAGCGTCGAATCCGCGAACCCTTCGGCGTCGAGCACGCGCCCGATCAGGATCAGCGCGGTGCGCTCGATCTGCGTGCCCTGCACCTTATCGACGATGTCGGCCAGCGTACCCGTCACGCGTTCCTCGTCGGGCCAGCTTGCGCGATAGATCACCGCCACCGGGCAATCGGCGCCGTAATGCGGCAGCACTTCGTCGACGATGCGCGCGAGATGGCGCACGCCGAGATGGATCGCGAGCGTCGCGCGATGCGCGGCGAGCGCGCCGAGCGCTTCGCCTTCCGGCATCGTCGTCTTGCCCGCGAAGCGCGTGAGGATCACCGTCTGCGCGACGCCGGGCAGCGTCAGCTCGACGCCGAGCGTCGCCGCGCACGCGGCCGTGGCCGTCACGCCCGGCACGATTTCGTACGGAATCCCGAGCGCTTTCAGGCGACGGATCTGCTCACCGATCGCGCCGTACAGCGACGGGTCGCCGGAATGCACGCGCGCGACGTCCTGCCCTTTCGCATGCGCGGCGGCAAGCAGCGCGACGATCGCATCGAGGTCGAGCTCGGCCGTGTTGACGACCTGCTCCGCGCGATGACCGTCGAGCACGGCGGCCGGCACGAGCGAGCCCGCATACAGGATCACCGGGCACGTGCGCACGAGGCGCTGGCCCTTCACCGTGATCAGCTCCGGGTCGCCGGGGCCCGCGCCGATGAAATACACCGTCATCGAAATTTCTCCGTCAATTCATGGGATGGCCGCTGCGTCGCGTCACGCGCGCGCGGCCGGATCGAGTGCGTCGATGAGCGCCGTGACCGAGTCGAACGCGCGGTCGGCATCGGGCAGCGGCGGCCGGCGCAGCATCACGACCGGCAGCCTGCGTTCGCGCGCGACGTCGAGCTTGGCCTCGGTGGCCGCGCCGCCACTGTTCTTGCTGACGACGACGTCGATGCCGGCCAGCGCGAACAGCGCGCGCTCGTCGTCGGGCGTGAACGGCCCGCGCGCGGCGATGACCTGCGCGCGGGCGTTGCCGGCGTGTGCATCGAGGCAGCGCACGAGCCAGAACTGGTGCGGCGGGATCGCGTCGAGATGCGCGAGCGGCTCGCGGCCGAGCGTGAACAGCGGACGCCTGAACGGCGCGAGCGCGGCCTCGATGCCGGCCCAGTCGTCGACCATCCGCCAGTCGTCGCCCGGTTGCGGCGTCCACGGCGCGCGGCGCAGCGCCCATAGCGGCACGCCCGCGTCGCGCGTCGCCGCCGCGGCGTTCGCGCTGATTTGCGCGGCGTACGGATGGGTGGCGTCGATCACGAGGCCGATGCCGGCGTCGCGAAGATACGCGGTCAGCCCGGCTGCGCCGCCGAAACCGCCGACGCGCACGTCGCAGCGCAAATCGTCGGGCGTCTTGCCGAGGCCGGCGAGACTATAGACGTGATGCGAGCCGAGCGCGCGCGCGATTTTCAGCGCATCGCCGGTGCCGCCGAGCAACAGGATGCGCGGGCTCATCGCGCCTCCCCGACGAAGCGGCCCTGCCGGTCGATCGCGAACATCTCGACGGCGACCGACGGCGGCACGATGTCGCGCGCGACCCGCAGCGCGTGCGCGCAGACGAGATCGCCGAGCGGCACGCCGTCGGCCTGCGCGAGCTTCAACGCTTCCTGGCTCGTGTTCGCGGCGCGCATCGCGGCCTGCAGCGCATCGCTCGCGCCGGCTTCCGCCGCCCACTGCGCAAGCAGCGGCAGATCGATGCTCGAATGGCGGCTGTGCAGGTCGAGATGGCCGGCCGCGAGCTTGCTCAGCTTGCCGAAGCCGCCGCACATCGACAGGCGCGCGACCGGCGCGCGCCGCAGGTGCTTGAGCACCGCGCCCGCGAAATCGCCCATTTCGATCAGCGCCATGTCGGGCAGATGGTAGTGCGCGCGCATCGCATCCTCGCTCGCGTTACCGGTGCAGGCGGCGATGTGCGCAATGCCGTTCGCCCGCGCGACGTCGATGCCCTGATGAATCGACGCGATATAGGCCGAACACGAGAACGGCCGCACGATGCCGGTCGTGCCGAGGATCGACAGCCCGCCGACGATGCCCAGCCGCGGGTTCATCGTCTTCAGCGCGAGCGCCTCGCCGCCTTCGACGCCGATCGTCACGTCGAAGCCGCCCGCGTAGCCGTGCTCGGCGGCGAGTGCTTCAAGGTGCGTGGTCATCATCTGCCGCGGCACCGGGTTGATCGCCGGTTCGCCGACCGGCAGCGTGAGCCCCGCGCGCGTGACCGTGCCGACGCCCGGCCCCGCATGAAAGCGCACGCCGGGCGCCGCCGCGAGCGCGACGCGCGCGAAGACCAGCGCGCCGTGCGTGACGTCCGGATCGTCGCCGGCATCCTTGATCGTGCCGGCTTCGGCGCCTTCAGCCGTGGCGCGGCAGAATTCGAGCCGCATCATCACGCGCTGCCCCTTCGGCAGCACGATCTCGACCGCGTCGTCAGCCTGACCGGCGAGCAGCAGCCGCGCGGCCGCGAGCGACGTCGCGGTCGCGCAGCTGCCGGTCGTGTAGCCGAAGCGCAGCGGCGCCGGCTGTTCGGGGGTTTCGTCGCGCATCACGCGTCCGTTGCGTCCGTTGGGTTCGACGCGCCGGCCGCGCTTGCGGCGTCGGGCTTGCGCACGTCGTACAGCGTGACCGGCAGCGGCTGCCGCCACGTGTCGAAGCGGCCGAGCGGTTCGGCATGCGCGAGCGACACGCGCGTAAGCGTGCCGCCATGCGCATCGCGCCATGCGACGAGCGCTATCTCGCCTTGCAGCGTGACCGCGTTCGCGACGAGCCGTCCGCCGGGTTTCAGCGACGCCCAGCACGCGTCGAGCACGCCGGGCGCCGTCGCGCCACCGCCGATGAAGATCGCGTCGGGCGCGGCGAGCCCCGCGAGCGCATCGGGCGCACGGCCCGCGACGAGTTGCAGGCCCGGCACGCCGAGCGTATCGCGGTTGTGTTCGATGAAGCGCTGCCGTTCCGCATGCGCTTCGATCGCGATCGCCTGGCAGGATGGATGCGCGCGCATCCATTCGATGCCGATCGAGCCGCTGCCGGCGCCGACGTCCCACAGCAGTTCGCCGGCCGCGGGCGCGAGGCGCCCGAGCGTCATCGCACGCAGGTCGCGTTTGGTGAGCTGGCCGTCGTGGCGGTACGCGTCGTCGGGCAGGCCGGGCGTGAGCGCGCGGCGCGGCGCGTCGGGACTCGCCCGGCAGTCGAGCGCGACGAGGTTGAGCGCGGCGGTCTCGTCGATGTTCCAGTCTTGCGCGAGGCCGTCGATCCGGCGCTCGAGCGGGCCGCCCAGATGTTCGAACACGCTGACGCGCGTTGGCCCGAAGCCGCGGGCGGCGAGTTCGGCCGCGACCGCGGCCGGCGTACGGCCGTCGGCGCTCAGCACGAACAGGCGTCGACCCGGCAGCAGGTGGCGGGCCAGCGTCGCGAGCGGACGCCCGACGAGCGAGACCGCGCCGACGTCCTGCAGCGCCCAGCCGAGGCGCGCGGCCGCGAGCGACAGCGACGACGGCGCGGGCAGGACGCGCCATTCGTCGGGAGAAAGCGCGCGGGCAAGTGTCGCGCCGACGCCGAACAGCATCGGGTCGCCGCTCGCGAGCACGCACACGGGCGCGCCGCGGCGCGCGAGCAGTCCCGACAGGTCGAACGGCGACGGCCATGCTTCACGCGCGGCGCGCAGCCGCGCGGGCAGCATGTCGAGATGCCGTTTCGCGCCGACGACATGCGTCGCGTCGAGCAGCGCGCGCCGCGCGTGGCGTCCGAGCCCCGCGTAACCGTCGTCGCCGATGCCCACTACCGTCAGCCACGCCGTCATGCACCCTTCCCCATCGTTCGATTCCATCGTGTCGCCGCGCGGCCGTGAAAGCGCCGATGCAGTCGTCCGCGTTGCAAAAAACGGCATGGTACCGTGTTCCACCCGGCGTTTCATCTGCCGGCCCGCCCGCGCCCGACCGTTGCCCGCTTCGCCCGCCGCGAATGCCCGGCCGGTCCCGAATCGCGGCCGAAATCGGGTATCCTACGGCCGTTCGTTCGCCGGTGCCCTTCGGGGCCGAAGAGGGAACACAGGGCGCACCGCGCGCCGCTGTGGCTGCCCCCGCAACTGTAGACAGCGAGCCGATCTCCCCCTCACGCCACTGGTTTCACCGGGAAGGCCGGGAGGCGGCGCCGACCTGTCAGCCAGGAGACCTGCCGGCCAGAAAGTGCGTGCGTGCCAGTCGGCGTCGGGCGGGGTGTACCGATGCGTTGGCCGTGGCGCCACACTGTTCCGGTATCCCGTTGAATTCCGCCCCCGATTCGATTCCTGCGTCGCCCATCGTGCGCCCGTCGGCTTGCCCGGGGCTCGTGCGCGTGGTCGCGGCCGCCGACGGCGGGCTGTGCCGGATCAAGCTGCCGGGCGGCCGGCTCGACGCGCGCCAGGCGCGTGCGATCGCCGCCGTCGCGCGCCGGTACGGCTCCGGCGAGATCGATGCGACCAATCGCGCGAATCTCCAGTTGCGCGGCATTCGCGAAGGCGCGTCCGATGCGCTGATTCACGCGCTGCTCGACGCAGGGCTCGGCCCGCGCACAAGCGCCGACAACGGCGCCGCCGATGCGGCCGCGCTCGCGGCGAGCGACGACGTCCGCAACCTGATGCTGAGCCCGCTCGCCGGGCACGACCCGGCCGCGCTCGTCGATAGCCACACGCTCGCCGTGCCGCTGCTCGACATGCTGGCGAGCGAGCCGCGCCGCGGCGAACTGTCGCCGAAATTCTCGATCCAGCTCGACGGCGGCGAAGCGGTCGCGGCGCTCGATCATCCGCACGACATCTGGCTCGCCGCATGGCGTCGCGGCGACGGCGCGGTACGTCTCGCCGTGGGGCTGGCCGGCTGCCCGCCGGTTGCGCACGACGACCGGCCCGCGTCGGTCGACGTGTCGATCGATCAGGGCGTCGCACTGGTTCGCGCGCTGCTGCTCGCGTTCCTCGATCTCGCGCCGGCCGACGTCACGCGGATGCGCGCGTTGCTGGCGACGGGCGGCGAACGTGCGCTGCTCGAGCGCGCGCAATACTATCTGCCGTTCCCGCTCGCGGCCGATCCGACGCTCGCCGGCTGGCGGCGCATGCGCGCGGACGCTGCGATGCGTTTCGGCGCATACCCGTCGCGCGACGGCGCGCGTTGCAGCGTCGGCGCGCAATTCGCGCTTGGGCGGCTCGACGCGGCGCAACTGGAGCAGCTCGCGGCACTGACAGAAGCCGACGGCGACGGCACGCTGTCGCTGACGCCGTGGCAAGGCGTGTTCATGCACGGCGTGCCGAACGCACGCGCGGCCGCGACGCGCGAAGCCCTCGCGTCGCTCGGCCTCGTGTGCGCGGCGTCCGACCCGCTGGCGACGCTCGTCGCCTGCACCGGCAGCGCGGGCTGCGCGAAAGCGCACGCCGACACGAAACACGACGCGCGCGTGCTTGCCGCGCGCGTCGGCCATCCGCTCGACGTGCATCTGACCGGTTGCGAACGCCACTGCGCGCTGCCGCACGCTGCCGCGCATACGCTCGTCGCGGTGGCGCCCGAACACTACGACCTTTATCGGCGCGACGCGGCCGCGGGCCTCGGCGCCCTGCTCGCGCGCCGTCTGACGATTGACCAGGCCGCGGTCCGCCTCATGGACGCGCGGCACAGCCAGGACACCACCGATGCTTGACTACATTCGCGACGGGCAGGAAATCTACCGTCAGTCGTTCGCGACGATCCGCGCCGAGGCCGACCTGTCGCAGGTGCCGCCCGATCTCGAGAAACTCGCGGTACGCGTGATCCACGCGAGCGGGATGGTCGACGTCGTGTACGACCTGCGTTTTTCCGCCGGCGCCGGCACGGCCGGCCGCACCGCGCTCGCGGCCGGCGCACCGATCCTGTGCGACGCGAGGATGGTCGCCGAAGGCATCACGCGCGCGCGGCTGCCCGCCGCCAATCGCGTGATCTGCACGCTCGGCGAGCCGCAGGTGCCCGATCTCGCGCAACGCCTCGGCAACACGCGCTCGGCCGCCGCGCTCGAACTGTGGCGTCCGCATCTCGCGGGCAGCGTCGTCGTGATCGGCAATGCGCCGACCGCGCTGTTCCACCTGCTCGACATGATCGACGCCGGCGCGCCGCGCCCCGCGCTGGTCGTCGGTTTCCCGGTCGGCTTCATCGGCGCGGCCGAATCGAAGGCGGCGCTCGACGCCGACAGCCGCGGCGTGCCGTACGTCACGCTGCTCGGCCGGCGCGGCGGCAGCGCGATGGCCGCCGCCGCGGTGAATGCGCTCGCGACGGAGGTCGAATGACGAGCGCGCGCGGACGGCTGTTCGGTGTCGGGGTCGGCCCCGGCGATCCCGAACTGATGACGATCAAGGCGCTACGCGTGCTGCAGGCGGCGCCCGTGGTCGCGTATTTCGTCGCGAAGGGCAAGAAAGGCAACGCGTATGGCATCGTCGAAGCGCACCTGCTCGACGGACAGACGCAACTGCCGCTCGTCTACCCGGTGACGACCGAGGCGCTGCCGCCGCCGCTCTGCTACGAGACGGTGATCGCGGATTTCTACGACACCGCGGCGGAGATCGTCGCCGCGCACCTCGATGCAGGCCGCGACGTCGCAGTGATCTGCGAAGGCGACCCGTTCTTCTACGGCTCGTACATGTACCTGCACGACCGTCTCGCGCCGCGCTACGACACCGAGGTGATCCCCGGCGTGTGCGCGATGCTCGGCGGCACGGCCGTGCTCGGCCAGCCGCTCGTCTATCGCAACCAGAGCCTGTCGGTGCTGTCGGGCGTGCTGCCCGAGCACGAACTGCGCGAGCGGCTCGCGCGGGCCGACGCGGCCGTCGTGATGAAGCTCGGCCGCAATTTCGACAAGGTGCGGCGCGTGCTCGACGAACTCGGACTCGCGAAGCGCGCGCTGTACGTCGAGCGCGCGACGATGGCGAACCAGCGCATCGTGCCGCTCGACGAAGTCGATCCGATGGCGTCGCCGTATTTCTCGCTGCTCGTCGTGCCGGGGGAAAAATGGCAAGGATGACGACGACGCCCGCGATCGTGATACTCGGCGCGGGCGCGCTCGATACGGCGCGACGTATCCAGGCGCGTTATCCGGGTGCCCTCGTGCACGGTCTCGCGTCGCGCGTCGAGGCCGACGTGCCGTTCGACGAACTCGGCCCTCACCTGCGCGAACTCTATGCGCGCGGCTTGCCGATCGTCGCGCTGTGCGCGGCCGGCATCGTGATCCGCTGCCTCGCGCCCGCGCTCGCCGACAAGGGCGTCGAGCCGCCGGTGCTCGCGGTCGCGGAGGACGGCTCGGCCGTCGTGCCGCTGCTCGGGGGGCTGACCGGCGTCAACGTGATCGCGCGCGAAATCGCCGAATGCGTCGGCGTCGCGCCCGCGATCACGACGAGCGGCGAACTGCGCTTCGGCGCGTGCGTGCTCAATCCGCCGGAAGGCTATGCGCTCGCCGATCTCGCGCAGGGCAAACGCTTCGTCTCCGACCTGCTCGCGGGCGCATCGACGCGCATCGACGGCGCCGCGCCGTGGCTCGACGACGTCGCGCTGCCGCGCGATGCCGCAGCCGCGCACGCGATTCGCGTGACGCCCGATGCATGGCGCGGCGCTGAAGACGAACTCGTGATTCATCCGCGCAGCGTGGTGGTCGGTGTCGCCGCGAATGCCGTGCATGCCGGCGAAGCGCTTGCTGTACGCATCGAAGCCATGCTCGACGCACAGGGCCTCGCGCGGCTGGCGCTCGCGGCCCTCGTCGCGCCCGCATCGGCAATCGGCGAACCCGCGCTGGAAGAAGCGGCGAACACGCTCGACGTGCCGCTGCGTTTCGTCGATAGCGATAGTGATCGCGACGCGCCCGCCGACGCCACGACGCTGCTCGGCCGCGCATTACGCGTCGCCCACACGCTACGTGAAGAATCGAACGGCCTCGCATGCGCGATCGCATCGCACCCGGTCGATCCGGCCACGCTCGGCCGCGCACGCGGCCGCCTGACGGTGCTCGGCCTCGGCCCGGGCGGCGCCGCCTGGCTCACGCCGGCCGCACGCGCGGCGCTCGCGGATGCGACCGACATCCTCGGCTATACCACCTACGTGAACATGGCCGGCCCGTTTCGGGCGGACCAGCGCGTGCACGGCACCGACAATCGCGAGGAAATGCAGCGCGCGCGTCATGCGTTCGAACTGGCGACCGAAGGCCGGCGCGTCGCGGTCGTGTCGTCGGGCGACCCCGGCGTGTTCGCGATGGCCGCGGCCGTACTCGAAGCGCTCGATGAAGCCCGAGACCCGCAATGGGCCGCGGTCGACCTGCGCGTGGAGCCCGGCATCTCGGCGTCGCTCGCGACGGCCGCGCAGGCCGGCGCACCGCTCGGCCACGATTTCTGCGCGATCTCGCTGTCGGACAACCTGAAGCCGTGGGACGTGATCGAAACGCGCCTGCGGCATGCGGCGCAAGCCGATCTCGTGATGGCGTTCTACAACCCGATCTCGCGCGCGCGGCCGTGGCAGCTCGACCGTGCGCTCGATATCGTGCGCGCGCATCGCGCGGCCGACACGGTGGTCGTGCTCGGCCGCGACATCGGCCGGCCGGGCGCGACGCTTTCGACGACGACCCTCGGGGCGCTACGCGGCGATCAGGTCGACATGCGCACGATGGTGATCGTCGGCTCGTCGACGACGCGGCGCTTCGCGATCGGCAACGCGCGCGAATGGGTCTATACGCCGCGCTGGTATCGCTGACTACCGCTGCGCCCGCCGGGTTGCGCATACCGCATCCCGGCGGGGTTCGCACGAATGTGAATGCGCATGCGAGCGAGCCGTTGATCGGCATGCCGGTTCGCTGGAACCGGTCCATCCGCGCGGCGGCGCGCGATCGATCGGAAAAAGTGCCCTCCGCGCGTTTCGATATTCGACCGAATCGGCAAGTTCGTTACGTATCGAGAATCGAATAACAAAAAGAAGAACACCTAAGTTTCCTATTCGACGCGAATCCTCCAAGATAGGCACGCCGCAGGCGGGACACGTCCGTTGCCCGCCGGCGACGATACGCAGGCCAGCGTATCCCTCTTCCACTTGGAGAACACAGAATGAACAACAATGTGTTGCCGCGTTTCATTCCGCGTGCGTTTGCCGCGGGTTGTCTGCTCGCGATGGCGAGCGTGTCGCACGGTGCCGGTGTCTATGCGCCCTATGTCGACGTGACGCTCTATCCGACACCGTTGGTCGATCAGATCGGCGTGCGCCAGGGCATCCAGCAGTTCACGCTCGCGTTCGTGGTCGCGGGCAACGGCTGCGTGCCGTCGTGGGGCGGCGTGCAGCCGATCGGCAACGGCGCGAGCGGCGGGCTGCTGACCGCGCTGTCCACGTCGATCGCGAGCTACCGCGCGAAAGGCGGCGAAGTCGCCGTGTCGTTCGGCGGCGCGAACGGCACGCCGCTGATGCAGGTGTGCTCGACGGTTCCCGCGCTGAAGACCGCGTACCAGACGGTGATCGACACGTACGGCCTCACCCATATCGACTTCGACATCGAGGGCGCGTCGCAGCAGGACACGGCGGCGGTCGCGCGCAACTTCCAGGCGGTCGCGCAGTTGCAGGCCGACTACGCGGCGAAGGGCAAGCCGCTGCACGTGACGCTGACGCTGCCGACGATGCCGACCGGGCTCACGCAGGACGGCGTGAACGTTGTCAACGCGGCCATCGCGAACAAGACCACGTTCGACGCGGTCAACGTGATGGCGATGGATTACGGCCCCGCGAACATCGACATGGGCGCCGCCGCGATCAGCGCCGCGCAGGCGCTCTATTCGCAGCTCGACACCGCGTTCAAGTCGGCCGGCCAGCCGAAGACCAACGCGCAGCTGTGGCAGATGGTCGGCGTCACGCCGATGATCGGCGTCAATGACGTGCAGGGCGAAACCTTCACGCTCGCGAATGCGCAGACCGTGCTGAACGCGGCCGTCGCGAACGGCTACGGTTTCTTCGGCAACTGGTCGGTCGGCCGCGATCAGGCGTGCCCGTCCGGCGGCACGTATGCGTCGCCGACCTGCTCCGGCGTCGCGCAGCAGCCGTACGCGTTCGCGACGATCTTCAAGAAGCTCGACGGCAAGTGGGGCGCGGGCGTCACGCAGGATCCGAACTACGGCGGCGGCTCGGACGGCGGCACGCCGCAGCCGGGCGCACCGTGGGCGGCCGGCCAGGTCTATACGGCCGGCGCGACGGTCACCTACCAGGGCACCACGTATCAGGCGCAGTGGTGGACGCAGGGCGACGTGCCGGGCCAGGCGGCCGTGTGGAAGCCGATAAGCGGCGGCACGCCCGCGTGGTCGGCGACGACCGCGTATCAGGGCGGCACGTGCGTGACGTATCAGGGCGCGAAGTATTGCGCGAAATGGTGGACGCAGGGCGACAACCCGAGCGCGGGCGGCGTGTGGGTGAAGTCGTGACGGTGCGACGCGCTCGCGCGTGACGCGCGGCGGGTCGTTGCCGGCGTGGCAGGACCGCACGCCGGCGACGGCCCGCTGCCCGCGCCGTCGCGCGCCGCTGCCCTACCCGCGCGCGTGCTCGGCCTGCAACCGCGCCTTCGCGTCGACGAGCAGTGCCGCATGCGCGTCGCGATGCTGGCGGATCCGCTCGGTCGGCCCGACGACCGACAGCCCGTACCAGTCGCCGTCGAGCGTCAGCGCGACCGCGATCGCCGATAGCTCCGGCGCGCTCTCGCCGAAATTCTCGGCCCAGCCGAGTTCGCGAAACCGCGCGGTCTGCGCGACGAGCGCCGGGAGGTCGGCCACCGTCGCGTCGGTCAAGCGTTCGAACGGCAGTTGCGCGCCGAGCGCCTGCTGCGCATCGCTCGCGAGTTCCGCGAAAATCGCCTTGCCGATCGAGTTCGCATGCAGCGGCCGCAGCTCGCCCGGCTGGCGCGTATAGCGGATCGCCTGCTCCGATTCGACGACATCGAGATACGTGACCGATGCGCCCTGAATCTTGCCGAGCACCGCCGTTTCGCGGCTTGCATCGCGCAGCGCGACGAGGTGCGGATGCACGATGTCGACGACCGGATCGGTCGCGTCGATCGCGGCGGCGACCGTCTGCAGGCGCCGCGTCGGATAGTAGCCGCCGCGCTTGCGCACTTCGTACAGATAGCCGCGGCTCACGAGCGTGCGCGCCATCGCGAGGCAACTCGACGCCGGCACATTGAGCAGGCGCGCGAGTTCGGTGAGCGGCAGCGGCCGCCGTTCGGCGGCGAACAGCTCGAACAGGTCGAGCGTGCGGGCAACGAGTTTGACGTCCATGACGAGCGCTAGATTCGGAACGGGAAACCGCGCGCCGGGCGGGCCGCCGGGTCGCTACGGTCAGTAAGACTTCGGCAGCCCGAGCACCTTCTCCGCGATGTAGCACAGGATCAGTTGCGGGCTCACGGGCGCGAGCCTCGGAATCATACACTCGCGCAGATAGCGCTCGACGTGATATTCCTTCGCGTACCCCATCCCGCCGTGCGTCGCGATCGCCGTCTGGCACGCCTGGAACGCGGCTTCCGCGCCGAGGTATTTCGCGGCGTTCGCCTCCGCGCCGCACGATTGGCCCGCGTCGTAGCGCGTCGCGGCCTTCATCACCATCAGCCACGCGGCCTCGAGCTGCATCCACGCCTGCGCGAGCGGATGCTGGATCGACTGGTTCTGCCCGATCGGCCGGCCGAACACGACGCGCTCGCACGCATACTGCGTCGCGCGGCGCAGCGCGGCCTGCCCGAGCCCGATCGCCTCGGCCGCGATCAGGATCCGTTCGGGGTTCAGCCCGTGCAGCAGATAGCGGAACCCGTCGCCTTCGTGGCCGATCAGGTCGTCGCGCGACACGCGCAGGTTGTCGATGAACAGCATGTTCGAATCGACCGCCTTGCGGCCCATCTTCTCGATCTCGCGCACTTCGACATGCGCACGGTCGAGGTCGGTATAGAACAGGCTCAGCCCGTCGGTCGGCTTCGCGACCTGGTCGAGCGGCGTCGTGCGCGCGATGATCAGCATCTTGTTCGCGACCTGCGCGGTCGAGATCCAGATCTTGCGTCCGCTCAGCACGTAGTGATCGCCGTCGCGGCGCGCCTGCGTGCTCAGGTGCGTGGTGTCGAGCCCCGCATCGGGTTCCGTTACCGCGAAGCACGCCTTGTCGTGGCCGGCGATCAGCGGCGGCAGGAAGCGCGCCTTCTGCGCGTCGTTGCCGAACACCTGCACCGGGTTCAGCCCGAAGATGTTCATGTGGACGGCCGACGCGCCGGACAGCCCCGCGCCCGACGCGCTGATCGTACGCATCATCAGCGCCGCCTCGGTCATCCCGAGCCCGGCGCCGCCGTAGGCCGGGTCCATCGCGATGCCGAGCCAGCCGGCGTCGGCGAGCGCCGCGTGGAAATCGGCCGGAAACCCGCCGGCGCGATCGCGTTCGAGCCAGTAGTCGTCGCCGAAGCGTTCGCAGATTTTCTCGATCGCGCTTTCGATCGCGCGCTGGTCGTCGGTCAGGTCGAACTGCATGGACTGCTCTCCCGGAAAGCGTGAACGGCCGCGCCGCTCACAATGGAAACAGGCCCGTCGCGACCGCGGCGAAGACCATCAGCACGGTGGCGGCGAACAGGAACGGAATCGTGAATTTCTGGTGCTCGGCGAGCTCGACGCCGGTCAGGCCGACGATCAGGAACGTCGCGGGCGTGAGCGGGCTCACCGGAAAGCCCGTCGTCATCTGGCCGAGCAATGCGGCCTGCGCCATCTGGATCGGCGGCACGCCGAGCAGCTTGCCGCTCTCCGCGAGCACCGGCAGCACACCGAAGTAGAACGAATCGGGATCGAACAGCAGGCTGAGCGGCATCGACAGCAGCCCGAGCACGAACGGCATGTGGCGCGCATGCTCGACAGGCACGTGCGCGACGACGACCTCGGCCATCGCCTTCAGCATCCCGGTGCCGGACATGATGCCGGTGAACGCGCCGGCCGCGAGCAGCACGCTCGCCATCATCAGCGCGGCCTTCGCATGCGCGTCGATCCGCTCGCGCTGTGCCTGGACGTCCGGATAGTTGATCACCAGCGCGGCGACCGTGCCGAGCATGAACATCACCATCGGGTCGACGATGCCCGACACCAGCGTGCCGAGCACGACGAGCGTGAGCGCGACGTTGATCCCGAAGCGTCCCGGGCGGCGCAACGCGCGTTCGGCGTCGGTCAGCTCGCGCGGCGCGATCGCGAGCGCGGCCGCGCCGGCGCGGTCGAGCCCGAGCCGTTTCGCCTCGCGCACGCCGAGCACGTACGCGGTGCCGAACACGAACACGAGTCCGACGATCTGCACCGGGATCATCGGCGTGAAGATCGCCGAACCGGGAATGTGCAGCGCGGCCGACGCGCGCAGCATCGGGCCGACCCACGGCAGGAAGTTGACGCCGGCCGCCATCGACGCGACGCACGCGAGGATCCGACGATCCATCCCGAGCCGCGTATAGAGCGGCATCATCGCGGGCAGCGTGACGAGAAACGTGACCGCGCCCGAGCCGTCGAGATGGATCAGCAGCGCGAGCAGCGCCGAGCCCATCACGATGCGCGGCGGATGGCAGCCGATCGCGCGCAGCACGCCCGCGATGATCGGGTCGAGCATCCCCGCATCGGTGAGGATGCCGAAAAATAGAATCGCAAAAACGAACATCCCGGCGATCGGGCCGATGTTCTGTACGCCGTGCACGATGAACTTGCCGGTCTGCAGTCCGAAACCGGCCGCGAGCGACGCGGCCACCGGCACGACGATCAGCGCGACGAGCGGCGACAGCCGCTTCGTGATGATCAGGCCGAACAGCGCGACGATGGCGACCGCGCCGATCCATGCGAGCATGATGCGTCTCCTCTTCAGCCGGCGCGCATCGACGGGCGTGTCGATGCGCGGGCTGGTGTGATGTCCGAATATGGGTGTGCCGGCGCGCGCGGCCGTGCACCGCCGTGCGGCACGGCCGCGCGCGTCGCGATGCCGGTCAGGTCCGGCGACGGTCGTCGCCGTCGTTGCCGTCGTCGTCCGCGAACACCTGCGCCGCATGTTCGTTCAGCGCGGGCGGTGGCCGCCGGTACGTGGCCGGCGTGCGGCCGAGCTTGATCGGCGACGCGATGCCGCGGTGCCGGCCCAGCTCGACCTTCATCTGCCGGTGCGCGACATGCGGATGGTCGAGCGCCGCGTCGAGCCCGAGCACGGGCGCGCACGGCACGCCGCGGCGCATCAGGTGCTCGGCGAGCGTCGCGCCGTCGTGCGCGGCCAGCGCCGTTTCGAGCAGCGTGCGCAGCGCGGCGCGGTGCTGGCTGCGCGCGCGGTTGTCCACGAAACGCGGATCGTCGAGCCAGTCGCGCGTGCCGAGCACGTCGCACAGCGCGGCGAACTGCCCGTTGTTGCCGACCGCCAGGAAGATGTCGGCGCCCGCCGTCGGAAAGCTGTCGTACGGCGTGATGTTCGGATGCGCGTTGCCGGTGCGCACGGGCGCGTTGCCCGAATGAAAGAAGTTCGGCGTATGCGGATGGAGGATCGACAGCGCGCAGTCGAACAGCGTCGATTCGACGAACTGGCCGCGCCCGCTCGCATCGCGCTCGCGCAGCGCCATCAGCACGCCGAGCGCCGCGTTCAGCCCCGTGACGAGATCGACGATCGGCACGCCGACGCGCAGCGGCGCACCGCCGGCTTCGCCGTTGACGCTCATCAGCCCGGCCAGCGCCTGCACGGCCGCGTCGTAGCCCGGCAGCCCGCCGAGCGGGCCGTCCGCGCCGAAACCCGACACGCGGCAATACACGAGGCGCGGAAACCGCGCATGCAGCGCGTCGAACCCGAGCCCCCAGCGCTCCATCGTGCCGATCTTGAAGTTCTCGACCAGCGCGTCCGCGCGTTCGAGCAGCCCGAGCAGCCGCTCGCGATCGGCCGGCTGCGTCAGGTCGAGCGCGATGCCGAGCTTGTTGCGGTTCACGCCGAGGAAATACGACGCGGTGTCGCCGTCGAACGGCGGGCCCCACGTGCGCGTTTCGTCGCCGGACGGCGGCTCGACCTTGATCACCTCCGCGCCGTGGTCGGCGAGGATCTGGGTCGCGTACGGGCCGCCCAGCACCCGCGACAGATCGATGATGCGCAATCCCGCCAGCGCGCCCTGCTGCTCGTGTTCCGCCATGCGTCTCGCTCCTGGTTCCGGTCGATCGGACTGCCGGTTCCGGTGGTCCCGCGCTTGCGCGCCGCTTCTCCGGATTCGATGAATAATTCTTGTGCGTGAATTTATATTCACACTGGAGAATTATGTTGTCAAGCCCGAAGGGACCCGGCTGCCGCGCGGCTCGCGTCGTCGCGCGCAAGCGGGGACGATGCCGAACGCGGGCCGGTTGCGGTGGCGCCTCGCTGTTCGCTAAGCTGGCGGGCCACGTTCATCCGAACGATACGAGGCGGAACATTCATGAAACGATTGTGGCTGGCGGCCTTCGTGCTGGCGTCGACGCTGGGCGTCGCGCATGCGCAGAACCAGACTTTCCATTTCGGCGAAGGGCAAACCGGGATGCCGGGCGCCGCGCCGCATGCCGCCGCGCCGGCGGCCCGGCCCGCGCCCGCACGTCGGCACATCACCGCGCCATCGCATCATCACCGGCGGGCGGTTCACAAACGCCGCCATTCGCGCCACGCGAAGCCGACGCGCAGCGGGATCTACACGCACGCATGAGCTTTCGTCCGTTCCGTCGTGCGACCGCGGTGCACGGAATTGTCACGAACGGCCGGTAACATCGGCGCGGCGGCTTGCATGCCGTCGCCGCCTGCTGTCGGACAACGGCCGCCGGCGTGCACTTCTCTCCACGATTCAGCACCTGTCTTGCCAGAACATGAGCACCGGGCCGGATACCCTCGCCGTCATCAAGGAACGCGCCACGATCGTGTGCCGCCAGCGCAGCAGCGTGCTGCTGGTCGCGCGCACCACGGCGCGCTGGTCGCTGCCGGGCGGCACGATCCGGCGCGGCGAGACGCCGCTCGAAGCCGCGCGGCGGGAACTCGCGGAGGAAACCCGGCTCGAGGGACTCGCGCTCGACTACGCGGTGCAGTTCGGCGGGCTGACGAAACTGCATCACGTGTTCGTGGCCGACGTGCCGGCGCACCTGATGCCGCGCGCGAGCAACGAGATCGCCCACTGCAAGTGGTTCGCCATCGACCGGCTCGACACGCTGCGGGCGAGCGTGCCAACACGCAAGATCATCGAGCTGCTGCGGCTCGACTGTTTCTCCGCATTCGTGAGCGAACCGCTTCGCTAAGGTCGGTGCCGGCTCAGGCTCAGGCTGAGGCACGGCTCGCGGCGATTACGCGCGCAGGAACGGGCCGGCCTTGCGTTCGAGCAGCGCGACGAGTTCGGGCTGCATGAACGCGTAGCGGTCGGGGATGTCGAGGCAGACGATCTTCCGGTGCTTCAGATGCGCACCGAATTGCGCCGACAGTCGCGCTTTGTGCGCGCGCTCCATCACGAACACGATGTCCGCCCAATCGAGCTGCTCGGCGGACAGCCGTACATCCGCGTCCGGCGCGAGGCCCGCGGAGTCGGTTTCGACGCCCGGCCACGCGGCGAACACCGCTTCGGCCGTCGGGCTGCGCAGCCGGTTGCGGCTGCAGATGAACAGAGCACGTGCCATGTCGCTTCGCGGCCGCCCGGAGGCCGGCTCAACCTTGCGGAATCGTGCCCGGCCGCACGTACGCGAGCATGTGCGGCACGTAATCGGCCTTGCCGAGTTCGACGCCGTGATGGCGCAGGATCGCGTACGCGGCGATCGCGTGAAAGTAGAACTGCGGCAGCGCCCAGTCGCGCGCGTACTGTTCGCCGGTCATGTCGAACGCGACCCCGTTCGGCATCTCGAGCGAGATCGGCAGCGCTGCACCGCCATCGAGCGCATCGGGCGCGAGTTCGCCGAGAAAGGCGAGCGTGCCGGCGATGAGCGCCTGCGCATCGGCCGGCGAGCCGGGTTGCGCATCGGCGTTCCAGCCGGCCTCACGCAGCGCCAACAATGCCGCCGGCAGCGGTTCGCCACGCAGCCGGTGAACCGGCTCCATCGCCTGGAAACACGAGAGGCGCACCTGTGCGGCGAGCGGATACATGTCGGGCGCGAGCCTCAGCGTCATCGCCGCGTCGGGTTCGTCACCGGCGGCCTGCCGGTGCGCGACGGCCTTGTCAAGCCACGCGGACTGTGCGCGCAGCATCTGGGTGTAGGTCGGAACGAGAAGTTGGGTCGGTGACACGCGTGCGCTCCTGTGCTGAGGGTTCGCGCCACACGATAGCAGCGTCGGCACGAACCTGCATCCTGACCGGCCGCCGGCGGGCGTCAACGCATGCCGTTAAGGCTTGCCGTGCCGCGCGAGGAACCGGTCGAACTGCGACGCGAACGTCTTGCCGTCGCGCGCGCTGAACGGCGCCGGCCCGCCGGTGTCGATGCCCGCGCTGCGCAACTGGTCCATCATCGCGCGCGTCGACAGGCGCTCCTCGATGTTCTCGCGGCTGAACCAGTTGCCGCGCGGGTCGAGCGCATGCGCACCCTTGTCGAGGACGGCGGCGGCCAGCGGGATGTCGGCGGTGATCACGAGGTCGCCGGATTCCGCCAGCTCGACGATGCGCGCATCGGCCACGTCGAAGCCGGCCGGCACCTGCACGGCCTTGATGAACGGCGACGGCGGCGTACGCAGAAACTGGTTCGCGACCAGCGTCACGTGGATTTCGGCGCGACGCGCGGCGCGAAACAGCATGTCCTTGATGACGGCGGGACATGCGTCGGCATCGACCAGTACTTGCATGGCGGGGGTTTCCAGTGGGCAGAAGCGCAAACGCCGATCATAGCGCACCGCCGGCCGGCCATCAGCCGGCGAGATCCGTGCGAAGCGCGTCGGCCGTCATCCATCGCGCGCCCCACGCCGCGGCGAGCCGCGCGCCCTGCCCGATTCGCACGGCCGCATCGTCGAAGTCGACGAACACGACGTGATCGGCCGCCGCGGGTTTGGCCGGCATCTCGCGCGTGCGGCCGTCGGACAGCACCCACAGCCAGCGCTGCTTGCCGGGCTCGCGGCGAGCGGCGCGGGCAAGCAATTGCGCGGCGGTCGCGATACCGTCCGCGAGCGGCGTGCCGCCGCCGCCGTCGACCGGCTCGAGCCAGCGCGCGTTCCACCAGCGCGGTACGGCCGGGCCGAAGCGCCGCGCGGCGCCGTTGCCGCCGAAGCAGATCAGCGCGGTTTCGACGCGTGCGCGCGCGGCCTGATCGAAATACGCGACGATCAGCCCCTTCGCGAGCGCGAGCCGCTCATGCGACAACATCGACGCCGAACAATCGAGCACGAAGCAATGTAGCGCGTGCGGCGTGCCCGCGCGTTTCCCGTAGCGCAGATGATCGCGATGCAGCGGGCCGCCGCGTTTCGCGGCGAGCGTCGCCGGCCACGCGACGGCCGTGCCCGCGCGCACCGTGCCCGGCACGCGCGCGGCGGCGCCTGACTGCCATCGAGGACCGCGAATCGCGTTCGCGGCGGCGCCGGCTCGATGGCTCAGCGTTTTTTTAGCGGCAGCGGCACCACGCTTTTTACATCGCGCAGCCCGGCCGGTTCGGGCGGCAGGTAGCCCCAGTCGCCCTGCGATGCGGACGCGTCGGCCTCTGCGTCGTCGGTGCCGCCGTGTCGCTTGTCAGGCTGCTGTGGGGTGTCCGACCGCGAACGATCGTCGCGCTCGCCCCCTTGTTGCGACGACTGCTGCGACGGCGGCGGCCCCGCATGGCGCCGATGCCGCAGCACGGCTTCGGCCACGCGTGCCACATGCGACACCGTCACCGCGTCGGCCTGCTCCAGCGCGGCCAGCGCACGCGCGGCGCGCAGCATCACGAGATCGGCGCGCAACCCGTCGACGGCCGCATCGATGCACAGCGCGCTGACGCACGCATGGACCGTATCGTCGAAATCCAGCGCCGACAGCCGCGCGCGCGCCGCGTGAATCCGGCCCGCGAGTTCCCGCTGGGCAGCCGCGTGACGCGTACGAAACGCATCCGGATCGAGATCGAACGCAAGACGCGCCTTCACGATCCGCTCGCGCTGGGCGGCGTCGAAGCAATTCTCCAGTTCGACCATCAGCCCGAAGCGGTCGAGCAGTTGCGGACGCAACTCGCCCTCCTCGGGATTCATCGTGCCGACCAGCACGAAGCGCGCGTCGTGCGCGTGCGACACGCCATCGCGCTCGACGATGTTCACGCCGCTCGCGGCGACGTCGAGCAGCGTATCGACGAGCCCGTCGGCGAGCAGGTTCACTTCGTCGACATACAGCACGCCGAGATGCGCGCGAGCCAGCAGGCCCGGCCGGAAGCGCACGCCGTTTTCGGCAAGCGCATGCGCGAGATCGAGCGTGCCCGTCACCTGCTCGTCGCTCGCCGACAGCGGCAGCGTGACGAACTGCCCTTCCGGCAGCAGCTCCGCGAGGCCGCGCGCGGCCGTCGATTTCGCGGTGCCGCGCGGGCCGCTGACGAGCACGCCGCCGAGCGACGGGTCGATCGCGGCGAGCAGCAGCGCCTGCTGCAACGCGTCCTGCGCGACGAGTGCCGCAAACGGAAAAACCGCGCGGGCGCGGTGCGTCGTCGGATCGGTCATCGCCGTCCTCCTTCCTGACGTTGTTCGCTGGCGAGCCAGATCGCCTCGATCCGCTCGCGATAAAGGCCCGGCTGCTGCCACAGCCCGCGCTGCATCGCTTCGACGAAGCGCTCGCAGATGCCGTGCAGCGCCTTCGGGTTGTGCCGTTCGAGAAACGCGCGGGTGGCGTCGTCGAACAGGTACGCGTCGGCGACGAGCGCGTACTGGTGATCGGACAGCACGCGTGCGGTCGCGTCATAGCCGTACAGGTAGTCGACGGTCGCGGCGAGTTCGGCCGCGCCCTTGTAACCGTGACGCTTTACGCCGTCGAGCCATTTCGGGTTCACGACGCGCGAGCGGATCACGCGTGCGATTTCCTCGCGCAGCGTGCGCATCTTCGGCGCGACCGGGTTCGCATGGTCGCCGTGATAGATACTCGGCTGCTGCCCGGACAGGTGCCGCACCGCCGCCGTCATTCCACCCTGGAATTGGTAGTAGTCGTTCGAATCGAGGATGTCGTGCTCGCGGCTGTCCTGGTTCTGCACGACGACGTCGATCGTCGCGAGCCGCTCGCCGAACACGTCGGGCGCCGCGTCGCCCGCGCTGTTCTGCGCGTATGCATGGCCGCCCCATTGGCGGTAGGCATCCGCGAGATCGGCGTCGGTCTGCCAGCGGCGCTGGTCGATCAGGTCCTGCAGGCCCGCGCCGTAGCTGCCCGGCCGCGCGCCGAACACGCGCCAGCCGGCGCGGCGCCGCGCGTCGTCGGGCGCCACGCCCTGCGCGATCCACTTCTCGCGTTCGCGCTCGATGCGCGCGCGGATCGGGTTCAGTTCCTCGGGCTCGTCGAGTGCGGCAACCGCCTGCACGGCCGCGTCGAACAGGTGCATCAGGTTCGGGAACGCGTCGCGGAAGAAGCCCGACACGCGCAGCGTCACGTCGATGCGCGGCCGATCGAAGATCTCGATCGGCAGGATCTCGAAGTCGGTCACGCGATGGCTGCCGTGCGCCCATTTCGGGCGCACGCCGATCAGCGCGAACGCCTGCGCGATATCGTCGCCGCCGGTGCGCATCGTGGCCGTGCCCCAGACCGACAGGCCGATTGCGCGCGGATAGTCGCCGTGATCCTGCAGATGGCGCTCGATCAGTTGCTGTGCGGATTTCAGGCCGAGCGACCACGCGGCCTGCGTCGGCACCGCACGCGTATCGACCGAGTAGAAGTTGCGGCCCGTGGGCAGCACGTCGGGACGGCCGCGCGACGGCGAACCGCTCGGCCCCGGCGGCACGAAGCGGCCGTCGAGCCCGCGCAGCAACTGCCGCATTTCCTCGCCGCCGCACGCGTCGAGCGCAGGCAACAGCGTCGAGCGCACGCGTTCGAGCACCGCGAGCGTATGCGGCCATTCGCCGGGCGGCGGAATGTCGAGGCCGGAATCCTCCGAAGCGGTTCCGCATACGACGTTCAGCCAATGCTGCGCGAGCCGTTCGAGCCGCTCGCGCGTATCGCCCGCATGCCGCCACGGCGACGCATCGAGCGTTTGCAGCACGGCCGGCCGCGGCCCGGTCCACGGTGCGGCCCAGTCGGCCGCGAGCGGATCGAATGCGTCGCCAAGCGCGAGATCGCGCGCGAGCGCGCCGATTAACCCGGCCCGTCCACCCTTGCCGTCGCCGATCGGGAAGCGTGCGAGCGCGAGCAACGTGTCGCGCCGCTGGCGCTCGACCGGCGATGCGCCGAACACGTGCAGCCCGTCGCGAATCTGCGCTTCCTTCAATTCGCACAGCCATGCATCGACGCGCGTGAGCAGCGCATCCTCGTCGCCCGCATCGCGCGGCGGCGACACGCTCAGTTCGTCGTGCAGACGATGTTCGGCGATCGTCGCGAGAATCGTCTTGCGCAGCAGCTTCGCGCGCCGCGCATCGACCATCAGCGCTTCGTAGTATTCGTCGACCTGCCGTTCGAGATCCTGCAGCGGGCCGTAATTTTCCGCGCGCGTGAGCGGCGGCATCAGGTGATCGACGATCACCGCCTGCGCGCGGCGCTTCGCCTGGCTGCCCTCGCCCGGATCGTTGACGATGAACGGATACAGGTGCGGCAGCGGCCCGAGCGTCAGGTCGGGCCAGCACGCGTCGGACAGCGCGATGCTCTTGCCCGGCAGCCATTCGAGGTTGCCGTGCTTGCCGAGATGGATGACCGCGTCGACGCGATACGCATCGCGCAGCCAGAAATAGAACGCGAGATACGCGTGCGGCGGCACGAGATCCGCATCGTGGTAGCTCGCGTAGTCGTTGTCGTCGCGCGAGCGCGACGGCTGGATGCCGACGAACACGTTGCCCGCGCGCCAGCCGGCGATCGTGAAGCGCTGCTGCCGCAGCGTCGGGTCCGCTTCGGGCGGCCCCCAGCGTTCGTTCAGCGCGTCGCGCACGGCCGCCGGCAGTCGCGCGAAGCGCGCGACGTAGTCGGCCAGCGCGTAACTCTGAAACGCGGGACGCAGCGTGCGCACGGCGGGATCGTTGGTCACGCCTTCGGTGAGTCGCGCGATCAGCGCATCACCGTCGGGCGGCAGGTCGGCCACCGTGTGGCCTGCATCGTGCAGCGCCGCGAGCACGCGCAGCGCGGATGCCGGCGTGTCGAGCCCGACGCCGTTGCCGATCCGTCCTTCGCTTTGCGGATAGTTCGCGAGAATCAGCGCGATGCGCTTGTCTGCGTTATCCAGCGTGCGCAGCCGGCACCAGCCGCGCGCGAGCGCCGCGACGAACGCGATCCGCTCCGCATCCGGCTGGTAGCGCACGACGTCGACTTCAGTGTGCGGGCAACGATACGCGAGCCCCTTGAAGCTGACCGCGCGCGTGACGATGCGCCCATCGACTTCGGGCAGCGCGACATGCATCGCGATGTCGCGGGCGTGTAGCCCCTGGTTGTCGGCCACCCACGCGTCGCGATTGCCGCCGGACAGGATCACCTGCAGCACCGGCGCGTCGCCGGCCAGCACGTCGGGCTCGGCGCTGTCGATCGCGCCGGCCGCGAACGCGGTGGTGTTGAGTACAAGCGCGACGTCGTGCGTATCGCAGAGCTGCGTGATGACCTCGCGGCTCACCGCGTCCTTCAGCGACGTCACCGCGATCGGCAGCGGATTCAATCCTTCGTCGATCAATGCATCGGCCAGCGCGTCGAACACGGCCGTGTTCGCGGCCTGCCAGTGCGCACGATAGAACAGGATCGCGACGACCGGCGCGCCCGGCGTCCAGCGCGGCCGCCAGTCGTCGACGCTCGCGCGGTCGCGCGCCGGGTGATACAGCGCGGCGGCCGGCAGCGGGCGCGGCGGTTCGGGCTCGTCGCCGAACCCGAGCGTGTGAAACGCGATACTGCGCAGCAGCGCGTCGGCGTTGTGCACGCCGCCTTCGCGCAGATAGCGCCACCACAGCCGGCACAGCTCGGCCTCGACCGTGCTCTTCGCGACGAGGTTCGGGTCCTCCTGCAGGTCGCCCGAGAACATCGCGAGCTGCTGCCCGCGCTTCGACGCGAGCGACACGGCCTGCTCGATCCCGTACGGCCAGTACGCTTCGCCGCCGAGATGATCGATCACGACCGTCTTCGCGTGACGCAGCACGTCGTCGACATAGAAATCGACCGACGCAGGCTGCCGCAGGAACGTGACGTTCGCGAGCCGCACGCTCGGGAACCCGGCCGGCAAGTGCGGCACGACGCTCGCGAGCAGCGACAGCGTCGTGTCGGCCGAACTCAGGATCACGATGTCGGCCGGCTGCTGGTCGATCCGGACGACGCCCTGCGTATCGTCGACGAAGCCGCCCGGCGTGGTGCGCAACAGATGCATCGTGCGTTACGCCTGTTGCGGCTCGGCCGCGCACGCGGCGTCGAACGCGCGTTGCAGCACGGCGGCGTCGAGATCCTCGCCGATCAGCACGAAGCGGCTCGCGCGCGTTTCGCCGTCCTGCCAGCGGCGGTCGAAATAGCTGTCGAAACGGCGGCCGACGCCCTGGATCACGAGCCGCATCGGCGCGCCGGGCAGCGCGGCGAAACCTTTCGCGCGATAGATCGTGTGCGCTTCGACCACCCGCTGCAATGCGGCGATCGTCGCTTCGCGCGTGCCGGCGTCGCCCGATACCACGACCGAATCGAAATCGTCGTGATGATGATCGTGATCGCCGTCGTCGGCCGAGCCGTGATGGTCGTGCCGCAGATGGATCGTGTCCTCCGACGCCGATTCGAGGCCGAGCAGCATCGCGAGATCGAGCTCGCCGCGCGTCGCACGCACGATCTTCACCTGCGGCGGGATTTCTTCGCGGATCGCGGTTTCGATCTGCGCGAACTCGGCGTCGCCGACGAGGTCGGCCTTGTTCACGATCACGAGATCGGCGGACGACAGTTGATCGGCGAACAGTTCGTGCAGCGGCGATTCGTGGTCGAGGTTCGGATCGGCGCGGCGCTGCGCATCGACGGCCTGCGGGTTTTCCGCGAACTGGCCGCTCGCGGCGGCCGGCCCGTCGACGACGGTCACGACCGCGTCGACCGTGAAGCTGTTGCGGATCGTCGGCCAGTTGAACGCCTGCACGAGCGGCTTCGGCAGCGCGAGGCCCGACGTCTCGATCAGCACGTGGTCGATGTCCGCGCGGCGCTCGACGAGCGCTTCCATCACCGGATAGAACTCTTCCTGCACGGTGCAGCACAGGCAGCCGTTCGCGAGTTCGTACAGCTGGCCCGACGCTTCGCCCTGCGCGCCGTCGGCATCGTCGCAGCCGATGCCGCAGCCCTTGAGGATTTCGCCGTCGATGCCGAGCTCGCCGAATTCGTTGACGATCACCGCGATGCGGCGGCCTTCGGCGTGCTGCAGGATGTGGCGCATCAGCGTCGTCTTGCCGCTGCCGAGAAAGCCCGTGACGATCGTGACGGGCAGCTTGCGTAGGGTCATGGTAGGTCCGGTGTCGAAGAGGGAATCAGGACGGGATCGTCGCGTCGGGGGCGGCGCGGCCATTCAGCGGGCGGTGCGCGGGAAGCTCGCCGCGTGATCCGCGCGGACAGTCGCACGGCGGGCGGAACAACGAATCGGACATGGTGCTTCCTTGCGAACGGTCGACATCGTGAATGCCAACACGGCTGCGGCCGGCCTCGCCTGCGCCGCCTGCCGTTCGCCCTGCCGGCCCGGGCGCGTTCGCGCGGAGGCAGATCGGAGGAGACAGCGGGAAACACCGGGCGTCGGGCCTGCTGCGGCCGTGGACGATGCGCCGCCTCCCCGCGGCGCTGAACCCCAACGTTTAGGCCGGTATCCGGGCTGACGAACACGCCGCTTCGCCTTCCCGGATGCGCGGCATCCAGTGGCGGTCGTCCGCATGCGCATGGCATGCGGCGAAGCGGCGCTGCGTGGCGCTTGCGCGCGACGCGTTCGCTTACCGTTGCGGGGGCAGCACAGGTTGGCTCGACTGCGGCGCAGGCAGGCTCCCTGTTTCCCGTTTAACTGCGCGCGCCGGAGCGGCGTGCGCGAGCACCAAAACGCGTGCGAGTGTAGGCGGCGGGGCCGGGAGCGTCAAGGCGAGCGGCCCTCAGCGAACGCGAATGATTGTCGTTTTCAACTGATCGAGATAAACTTCACCCGATAACAACACCAGCAACCGCGCAACGGCAATGTGAGGCAATCACTCAGTCATCCTTAAATTTTCATGTCGAAACGACATATCTCCGGGCGGCGCTTTCCTGCGCTGGCCCTGTCGCTGTGCTCGCTCGCCGGCGTGGCCTCCTTCCCTGCCCCGGCCGCCGAGTTCGACGACGAACTGCCCGCGCTCGAGGTGCGCAGCCGCCGTCATCCGAACGATCCGCGCGCCGAAAGCGTGAGCACGGCAACCCGCACCGCGAGCGATCCGCGCGACGTCCCGCAAACCATCGACAGCGTCGCGGTCGACGAAACGCTGTCCTACGGCGGCCGCACGCTGGCCGACGCGCTGGCCGGCGTACCGGGCGTGTCCAATACGTCGGATACGCGCTTCGATTCGTTCCGCATTCGCGGCTTTTCGGCCGCGGGCGACCTGCTGCTCGACGGTATGCGCGACGATGCGCAATACGTGCGCAGTCTCGGCAACATCGAACGCGTCGAAGTGCTGAAGGGGCCGGCGGCGGCGCTGTACGGGCGCGGCAGCGGCGGCGGCGTCATCAACCGGATCACCAAGCAGCCGTTGCCGGAAAACTTCGGCCATCTGTCGGCGGCGACCGGCAGTTATGGACGGCTCGGCGCATCGGTCGATCTCAACCGGATGCTGTCGAGCGCATGGAGCGTGCGGCTCAATGCCGCGCGCGAACACGCCGGCAGCTTCCGCGACCACGTCGACGGCACGCGCCAGACCGTCGCGCCGTCGATCAAATGGCGGGACGCGCGGCGCAGCTGGCTGCTGCAGTTCGAATACGACGCGTACCGACGCGTGCCCGATCGCGGCATGCCGGCGCCGGTCGCCGCGCTCGACGCGGCCGGCAAACCCGTTGCGTACTCGCTGCCGTCCGAGCGGCGCGCGACCTTCTTCGGCGCGGCGGGACGCGACACCATCCGCGACCAGAACATGAACTGGCGCTCGGTCTTCACGCACGCGCTCGGCGGCGACTGGGAACTGCGTCATACGCTGGGCGTGCTGGATTTGCGCAGCACCTTCGACAATACCTACGTCACGCAAAGCTACGTCACGAAGCCGCGCGACTACCGGCGCGTGCAACGGGCGCGCTACCTGCAGGACATGACGCATCTGAACGTGCAGACCGGCGTCGAACTGGGCGGCAAGGTCGCGACCGGACCGGCGCTGCATCATCTGCTGTTCGGCATCGAATACGGCTGGCAGAAACGCAGCCCGACGCTCTGGCAGGCCGACGCGACGCCGGTCCCGATCAGCGGGCCGGATCGTTTCGCTCTGGCCGGTTCGGCGCCGCGCCCGTATGCGATGAACCGTCATCGCGTGAGCGACTACGCGATCTTCGCGCAGGACCGCATCGACCTCGGTCGAGCGTGGAAGTTGCTCGGCGGCCTGCGCGGCGAACGTTTCGACGTCGATTCGACCAACGTGCTGAACGATCTGCATTCGCGGCGCACGACGACGGCATGGAGCCCGCGGCTCGGCGTCGTGTGGTCGCCGGTCCGCGCGCACAGCGTGTATGCGTCGTACAGCAAGAGCTTCGCGCCGGTCGGCGGCGACCTGATCGGCATCACGCCGGACGCGCGCGGCAACGCCAACGATCTCGGCCCGCAATACAACCGCCAATACGAGATCGGCGTGAAAAGCGACTGGCGCGGCGGCGCGCTCACCACGACCCTCGCACTGTTTCAGCTCGATCTGTACAACCGCCGCGTCGCCGACCCGGTTCGGCCGGGCTTTTTCGACCTCACCGGCCTCGAACGCAATCGCGGCCTGGAACTGGGCGTCGCCGGCCGGCTCACGGGCGACTGGTTCGTCCGCGGCGGCATCGGCTGGCAACACGCGCGGGTGGTCGACGCCGAGCCGAAGTACGCGGGCAAGCGGTCGGCGGGCGTGTCCGGGGCGAACGGCAGCCTGTTCGTCAGCCATGCGCCGCTGCGCGGATTTTTCGCCGAACTCGGGCTGGTGTACGAAGGTGCGCGTTACGCCGATCGCGACAACCTGCTCGAACTGCCCGCCTACGTTCGCTGGGACGGCAAGGCCGGCTATCGCACGCGCGACTTCGAAGTCACGCTGGCGGCCGTCAACCTGACCGATCGCGACTATTACGCGAATGCGACGGGCCTCGCGCAGATCATGCCCGGTGCGCCACGCACGTTCACGCTGACGGCGGCGTACAAGTTCTGACCGCGCGGGCCGCGCCGACGCCCCGCGCAGCCGGTCGTCCGGGGCTTGCACGCCGCAAGCCCTGTGCTATCGTATGCGCCGCGTTCGGTGCTCGCATGCGCATTCCGCGCATGCAGTTAAACGGGAAACAGGAGGCGGACATCCGCCTGGCCTGTGCTGTCCCCGCAACGGTACGCCGCCCGCGCAACGCGCTTTCCCGCGCGTGCGCCCAGGCCGCCCGCGATGCCACTGCCCTTCGACGGGCGGGAAGGCTGCGGCCTGGCAAGCGGCCAGCCCGGATACCGGCCGACGCAAGGGGCGAGCGCGATGCTCGCCGAACGCCCGATCCGCGGGGAACGGATGGGGTGCGCATTCCACCCGCGTTCGCGCGGGTTTCGCCCGATCCGACATGCACTGCCTGCCCGCCGGCCGCCGATGCGCCGCCCGCCTTCCCTGTTCCACTGTTTCGACACGGTGCGCGCCGTGCCGCGCGCGATGAGCCGCGCGTGGCTGATCGGCGCCGGCCCCGGCGACGCCGACCTGCTGACGCTCAGGGCCGTGCGCGCGATCGGCGCGGCCGACGTGCTGCTCGTCGACGATCTCGTGAACCCCGACGTGCTGCGCCATGCGCGCGCCGATGCGCTGATCGAGCACGTCGGCAAGCGTGGCGGCCATGCGTCGACGCCGCAGGCGGCGATCGTGGCCGCGATGCTCGCGCACCTGCGCGCGGGCCGCAGCGTCGCGCGGCTCAAGGGCGGCGATCCGTTCGTGTTCGGCCGCGGCGGCGAGGAGTTGATCGCGCTCGGTGCGGCGGGTTGTCCGGTGGAAGTCGTCAACGGGATCACCGCGGGCATCGCCGCGCCGGCCGCGCTCGGCATCCCGGTCACGCACCGCGGCGACGCGCAAGGCGTGATCTTCGTCACGGGCCACGGCGCGGGGGCCGACGAGCCCGACTGGCGCGCACTCGCGGCCACCCGCATGACGATCGTGATCTACATGGGCATCCGCCGGCTCGACGCGATTGCCGCGGCGCTGCGCGACGGCGGGTTGCCCGGCGACACGCCGTGCGCGGCGATCGAGAACGCGACGCGCCCCGAACAGCGCCACGTGCTCGCGACGCTCGATACGCTCGTCGAGCGCATCGCGGAAACCGGTATCGGCTCGCCGGCGATCGTCGTGATCGGCCGCGTCGCGGCGCTCGCCGACGATCCGGCGGTGCGTGCGGCGCTCGGCGGCCGCGCATGATGCGCGTCGCGCTTGGCGTCGGCTTCCGCGCGGGCGTCACGGCCGCGCAACTCGATGCCGCGATCCGCGCCGCGCTCGCGTGCTACCCGGCCGCCGAACCCGCGCTCGTCGCGACGCTCGCCGACAAGGCGCGCGCCCGTGCGCTGCACACGCTGTGCGCGCGCCGCGGCTGGCCGCTCGTCGCGTTCGACGCGGCGCAACTCGCGAGCCGCCCGGAACTGGCCGCGAGCGGTCCGTCCGGCGCCGCGCTCGCCCGCTTCGGCATCGCGGGCGTAGCCGAGCCGTGCGCGCAGCTGGCCGCGCCGCACGGCCGGCTGCTCGGCCCCAAATCCATCCGGGACGGCGTGACGGTCGCGCTCGCCGGCCCGCTCTGAACCCATTGTTTCGCTTTCGACAGGACGACTCCCGATGAAGACCGATTCCGAATCCCATCAGCGGATGGCCGAACGCCGCCGCGCCGGCCATGAAAAGAAACAGGCCGCCGCCACCCAGGAAAAGGGCCTGCTGATCGTCCACACCGGCAACGGCAAGGGCAAGAGCACGGCCGCGTTCGGGATGGCCGTGCGCGTGCTCGGCCACGGGATGCGGCTCGGTGTCGTGCAGTTCATCAAGGGCGCGCTGCATACGTCCGAGCGCGACTTCCTCGGCGCGGTCGCGGAATGCGATTTCGTGACGATGGGCGACGGCTATACGTGGAACACGCAGAACCGCGACGCCGACATCGCGACCGCGCGCAAGGGCTGGGACGAGGCGCGCCGGATGATCGAAAGCGGCGATTACCGGATGGTGATCCTCGACGAGCTGAACACCGTGCTGAAGTACGAATACCTGCCGCTCGACGAAGTGCTCGCGACGCTCACGGCGCGTCCGGAGTCGGTGCACGTCGTCGTCACCGGGCGGCACGCGCCCGATGCGCTGATCGATGCGGCCGATCTCGTCACCGAAATGCGGCTCGTCAAGCATCCGTACAAGGAGCAAGGCGTGAAGGCGCAGCGCGGCGTGGAGTTCTGAGCATGCCGGCCTGCCCCGCGCTGTTCGTCAGCGCGCCCGCGTCCGGACAGGGCAAGACCTCGGTGACGGCCGGCCTCGCGCGGCTGCACCGCCGGCTCGGCCGTCGCGTGCGCGTGTTCAAGACCGGGCCGGATTTTCTCGATCCGATGCTGCTCGAACGCGCGAGCGGCGCACCCGTGCACGCGCTCGACCTCGGGATGGTCGGCGAGGCCGGTTGCCGCGCGCTGCTCGCCGACGCCGCGCGCGGCGCGGACCTGATCCTGATCGAAGGCGTGATGGGATTGTTCGACGGCACGCCGAGCAGCGCCGATCTCGCGGTCGCGTTCGGCGTGCCGGTCGTCGCGGTGATTTCGGCGAAGTCGATGGCGCAGACGTTCGCGGCGATCGCGTTCGGGCTCGCGCGGTTCCGCCCCGAGGTGCCGTTTCACGGCGTGCTGGCGAACCGCGTCGGATCGGCACGGCATGCGGAATTGCTGCAACAGGCGTTGCCCGACGACCTGCGCTGGCTCGGGCACGTGCCGGCCGATGCGGGCATCGCGTTGCCGGAGCGGCATCTCGGGCTGCATCAGCCGGCCGATATCGACGATCTCGATGCACGGCTCGAGCGCGCGGCCGATGTGCTCGCGCAAACCGCGCTCGCCGAGTTGCCGCCGGCCGTCACGTTCGCGGAGCCGGACGTGGCCGCGCCGCTGCCGCGCGCGCTGGCCGGCAAGCGGATCGCGGTCGCGCGCGATGCGGCGTTTTCGTTCATCTATCCGGCCAATCTCGCGTTGCTGGATACGCTCGGTGCCGAGCCGCGGTTCTTCTCGCCGCTCGCCGACGAACCCGTGCCCGACGATTGCGATGCATTGTTTTTGCCGGGCGGCTATCCGGAACTGCACGCGGCGACGCTTGCCGGGAATGCCCTGACCGCACGGACGATTCGCGCGCATGCGGCAGCCGGCCGGCCGATCGTCGCGGAATGCGGGGGGATGGTGTACCTGTGCGAATCGCTGACCGACGTGGACGGCTCGACGACGCCGATGCTCGGCCTGCTGCCGGGGCATGCGACGATGCAGCGCCGGTTCGCCGCGCTCGGCATGCAGCAGCTCGATACGCGCACCGGGCCGATGCGCGGCCATACGTTTCATTATTCGCGGCTGGATACGGCGCTGGCGCCGGTCGCGACCGCCGCCCGGCCCGATGGCGAGGCCGGCAGCGGCGAAGCCGTTTATCGCGCCGGCGCGATCGTCGCGACGTACATGCACATGTACTGGCCGTCGAATCCGGATGCGGTCGTGGCGCTGTTCAGCGGGGAAGCATTCGAGACATGAACGGCCGGCCTTCGGCGGTACGACGCCAACGATCTTCAGGATTCTGGGAAGGAATCGCGTGACCAGGCGTGACCGGCCTTGACCGCAACGCGTTGCGCCCGCATGCGAGCCAGGAAGGTTTCTCCGTCGAACGTCTTGGGATGACCGGAGGCCTCCCCGGCGTCCAGCGCGTCATGCAACGCGCGCACCTGTGCGTTGGATGATTCGGGCGGCCGCAATCTCGCTCGCATGGTGTCGCGATCGAAACATCGCTCCGACAGCCCGTCGGCGCCGACGTACTCGACAATGTGATCGTCTGGAGAAACAGGCGCCTTTCTCGACATGGTTCACTTCGTTTAGTTTGAGCACGATGGGCATATACCAAGGCAAGGTACATGCCGTCTGTCATGGCTGGGAGCGGATCGTGAACGCCCGGCCCCGACCTCGCGCCGCATCCTCCATCACACCAGAAACGCCTCGGTCAGCTTCACCCAGTACGACGCACCGGTCGGCAACGCCGCGTCGTTGAAGTCATAGCCGGGGTTGTGCACCATGCAACCGCCCTTCCCGTCGCCGTTGCCGATGATCAGGTAGCAACCCGGCCGTTTCTCGAGCAGGAACGCGAAATCCTCGCTGCCGGTGAGCGGCACCATCCCGTCGATCAGATTGGCTTCGCCGACCCATTCGCGTGCGACGCCGCGCGCGAACGCCGTCATCTCCGCATCGTTCACGAGCACCGGATAGCGGCGCTGGTAGTCGATCGTCGCGGTCGCGCCGAACACGGCCGCCTGCGCATGGACGACCTCCTTGATGCGCGTTTCGAGCAGGTCGCGCACGTCGGGCTTCAGCGCGCGCACCGACAGGCGCATCTGCGCGCGATCGGGAATCACGTTCGGCGCGTCGCCCGCGTGGATCGCGCCGACCGTGATGATCGCCATGTCGAGCGGCGACACGTTGCGCGACACGATCGTGTGCAGCGCGAGCACGATCTCCGCGCACACGACGACCGGATCGATCGCCCGGTGCGGCACCGCGCCGTGGCCGCCGCGGCCCTGCACGTCGATGACGACGGTATCCGACGACGCCATGAACGGCCCCGGCAGGAAACCGAACTTGCCGGTCGGGAAGCCCGGCATGTTGTGCATCGCGAAGATCGCGTCACACGGAAATTGCTCGAACAGCCCTTCGTCGAGCATCTTCTTCGCACCGCCGAGCCCTTCCTCGGCCGGCTGGAAAATCAGGTTCAGCGTGCCCGAGAAGCGGCGTTCGCGCGCGAGGTGCTTCGCGGCCGCGAGCAGCATCGCCGTGTGGCCGTCGTGGCCGCACGCGTGCATCTTGCCGGGGATCGTGCTCTGGTACGGCAGGCCCGTTGCCTCGTGGATCGGCAGCGCGTCCATGTCGGCGCGCAGGCCGAGGCGCCGCTGACCGTCGCCCATTTTCAACTGCGCGACGACGCCGGTGCCGCCGAGCCCGCGATGCACGGCGTAGCCCCACGACTGCAACTGCTCGGCGACGAGGTCGCTCGTCGCGAATTCCTCGAAACCCAGTTCGGGATGAGCATGGATGCGGTGCCGGATCTCGATCATTTCGTCGGCGAGGGCTGCGGGGATCACGCTGTGCGTCACGGTGTCGTCTCCTGTTGTCCAGTGGGGAATGTGCAGGCAAGGATAGTGCGTTGAGCGGCAACCGGACAGACAGAAAGTCGTCACGACAGCAACCACTGATTGCCGGTCGGATCGCCCACGCACGGGACGAAGCGCGGCCCTCGCGAGCGCTATGTCGTCCGGACGACTGCCGCTGGCAATCGGCACGCACGACACTGTGTGTTCAGGTTCGAATTTTCATGCGGAGGGGATCGTTGGGTGTCGCTCAACAATCTGGAATAATCCATTTACATCAAATGGTTGGGATCGTTTGTTCATTTTTTGACGAATGTACATTTTTTGTGTACGCTGACAAAACAGTGAACAAGCGATCCTCCGTGATGCCCGCAAACGCTCCTCTTCCGATATCGGAACAGCACGTGCTCGATGAGGCCTGTGCCGCGTTCGCGCGCGCGACCCGGCGCTTCGCTGCGCGGCCCGTGCGCGTGCCGGCGACGTACCGGGCGCGCGCCGATGCAATGATCCGCTTCGACATCGCCGGGCAGACTATCGAGATGCCGGCGGCCGTGAGCATCGGCGTCGAATCGCTGCAGGGCGCGCTCGCGGCGCTGCGTCGCCGCGGCGGCACGCCGGCGCCGGGCGAGCGGCCGCTGATGCTGGTCGCGCCTTATTTTTCCGCCGAACTGGCCGCCCGCCTGATCGAGCACGACATCCCGTTTCTCGATACCGCCGGCAATGCGAGCCTGATCCAGCCGGAGGCCACCGTGATGATCGCCGGTCGGCCGAAACCTGCCCGCACGCCGCGCCGTCAGGCGTCGCGCGCGACCACGCCGAAGGGGCTCGCCGTGATGTTCGCGCTCGCGACGCAGCCGGGCCTCGTCGCGCAGCCGTATCGGGGGATTGCCGCCGCGTCGGGCGTCGCGCTCGGCACGGTCAACCTTGCGATGGACGATCTGATCGCGCGCGGCCTCGTCGCGCAACGGCGCAACGGCGAACGCCTGATTCCCGACTGGCCGCGCTTCGTACAGGAGTGGGTCGCGCTCTACCCGAGCCGCCTGCGCGCGAAGTTGCCGGCCCGGCGGTTTGCCGCGATCTCGCCCGACTGGTGGCGCGACTTCGATTTCGCGTCCTTCGATGCGCAACTCGGCGGCGAACCCGCGGCCGATCTGCTGACGCACGATCTGAAGCCGGCCACGATCACCGTCTATACGCACGGCGCCGTGCCGAACCGCCTGCTGCTGCAAGGCCGCCTGCGTCCGGACGAACGTGGCGACGTCGAAATCCTCGAAGCGTTCTGGCCGCGCTCGCCGGCGCTCGACTGGCGCGAGCAGGATGTACCGCTCGTGCCGCCGCTTCTGATCTATGCGGATCTCGTCTCGTCCGGAGACAGCCGCAACCTTGCCGCCGCCGCACAGCTCCATGACCGATACCTCGCCCACCCGCCCGCTTGAAATCGATGCGAGCCGGCCGCTCGAGCCGGCGGCGGTCGCGCTGCTGCAAGCGGTCGGCGCGGCCTGCGCGCATCTCGACGCGGCCTTCGTCGTGGCCGGTGCGACCGCGCGCGACATTCTGATGTGGCACGTGCACGGCATCCGTCCGGTGCGTGCGACGCGGGATGTCGACGTTGCCGTATGCGCGGTGAGCTGGCCGTTTCACGCGCAGCTCGTCGATGCGCTCGTCGCGACCGGACAATTCGCGCACGCGCCGAAGCATCAGCAGAAGCTGCTGTTCGACAGCGGCACGCCGGGTTTTCGCACCGAACTCGATCTCGTGCCGTTCGGGCCGCTCGAAACGCCGCCCGGGGAAATCGCGTGGCCGCCCGGCGGCGAGTTCGTGCTGAACGTGCTGGGTTTCCAGGAGGCGGTCGATACGGCACTGCCCGTGTCGGTCGGCGCGGGCGTCGTGGTGCCGGTGGCCAGCCTGCCGGCGCTCTTGCTGCTGAAGCTGCTTGCGTGGAAGGACCGGCGCGCGCGCCAGAACAGCGACGCGTACGACCTGCTGTTCCTGCTCACGCATTTTCACGACGCGGGCAATCGCGAGCGCATCTGGGACGTCGCGCCCGATCTGGTGGAACGGCATGGTTTCCAGCCGGAGCTGGCGGCGGCGGCGTTGCTGGCGCGCGATGCGAAACGGATTGCGTCACCGCATACGCACGACGCCATTCAGGCGCTGCTAGCCGACGAAACGATGTACGCGATGCTCGGGCAGGACCTGCTGGCACGTGCGTTCGCGCTGTTGCCGGGTGAGTTCGACGACGATGCGGACCGGTATCTCGACGCGTTCCGTGACGCCTTTCTTGCCGGCCCACCCGCCCGCCGCGTGTGACGTGACGCAACCCGGCAAGAGGACGACGCTGCCGCGCGTCGGGCTCAAGCCACCCAGTCTTCGACGGGCAACCCCGCGACACGACTGAATTCGCGGCCGTTGTTCGTGACCAGCACCGCGCCGGCCGCGATCGCATGCCCGGCGATCGACGCATCGTTCGCGCCGATCGGCGTGCCGCGTATGGCGAGATCCGCCCGAATCGCGGCGGTGGCGTCGACTGCCGCCGAATCCCACGACAGCACGCCATCCAACCGCGAAACGAAGGCCGTCACGAGTTCCGCATGCTTCGGCGACGCTTTCTTGCCCACCGCGCCAAAGCGCATCTCGGCGTAGGTCACGGCCGACACGACGATCCGGTGCTGGGCGTTGACGCACGACTGCAACCGCGACAGCACCACGGGCGGCCGCTCGCGCATGATGAACGAACAGATATTCGTATCGAGCATGTAGAGCGTGGTCACCGGTTGGACTCCGACGGCGCGTCGGCATCGCCGGACAGGTCGAAGCGACCGGACTCGATGACGGCCGGGCGTTCGGCCAGGAAATCGGCATCGGCCAGCGGTTCGTTCGCGAACGACAGCCACGTGGGACGTACCGGCCGCAACAGCAGCGTGTCGCCCTCGCGGCGGATCTCGAGTTCCGTGACACCCTCGAATTCCATGTCCTTCGGGATGCGGATTGCCTGGTTACGGGCGTTCTTGAAAATGGAAACAGTGCGCATGAGCCACTCCATGGGAGTACGATGCGCCCATTCTAAACATATGCTGGCATATGTCAATTTGGCGGGACGCGCATTCGCGGTTGCGTCCCACGTTGTCGAGGAGGTCTGATTCATGCTGCCGGCCTGTCGTCGATGAGAGGAGCGATCCATTCTTCACGACGCAGGCCGCGCGGTCCATATACCGGACGGCCGATGCATGCGCATCGCCAGGCCGCGCAGGCCGTCGCACCGACGCCGCGCGCCCGCCTCGTCACGGCAACCGGAAAGTGTCAAAGAACGTATCGCGCTCGATCACCGTGAGCGCCGCGCGCTTGTGCGGGAAATCGAATTCCTTCAGCGTGTAGAACCCGAGCCGATGCATGTACGCGATATGCCGCACGTGATCGACGCGCGGCTCGCCGACGAGCCGCTGCGTACGCGGTTCGTCGACGAACATGTAGTGCAGCACCCCGCTCCACCACGCATGCAGCTTGCCGGCGCTCTGGAACCGCGAGTCGCCGATCAGCAGGTGCAGCCCGCGATCGTAGTCGTGCGCGTCGTAGAACGGCGCGAGGCGGTCCTCCTTCGCCCAGTAGAACTCGAAATAGCCGAACGGCGTGTCGTCGAAATAGCCGATCATCGGGTGCATGTGCGGATCGGCCAGCCGTTCGGCGAGATACGCCGCATGCTCGTCGCGCGTGCCGCGCTGGTCCCAGAAATGCGCGACGCGGTCGAGGTTCATCCAGTGGCTGAACAGATCCGCGTGTGCGTCGATGTCGACGGTGCGCAGGCTGAACGTCATGCCGACCTGCGGCATGGCGCGCGCATAGATCTCGCCGGCCGGCGACGGCGGCCGCACCGGATGCCGATGGCCGTTCGTGATCGCGTAGCGCAGCGGCATCCCGCCCGACGCAGGCGCCTTCAGCCACGGCCGCGGGTTCTGCCAGAACGTCGTGCGCGACACGGTAAGCTGCAGCGCGTCGCCCGCGACCTGCGCGCCGTCGATCACGCCTTCGCGCACCGCACGCGCGACGTACGAGGCCACGGCCGCCGCATCGGCGCCGCCGAGCGGCACCGTGATCGTCGCCGCGTCGTGCCGCGTGTCGGTGTTGAACAGCGCCACCAACGTCGGGAGCAGCGCGTCGGGCGCGTCGTCGGGCCGCCATGCGTCGAGCGCATGCTCGACGACCGTCGCCGCCTGCCCGTGCGCGGCACCGTCGAGCGCGGCGGCCACTTCACCTTCGACGGCGTCGGCGGCGCCGGCCGGTTTCGTCAGCGTGTCTTGCATCACAATGCTCCCGCGTCGTGGCGATCGGCGAGCACATGCAGCCCGCGCTCGAGCGCCGGAAACAGGCTGCGCTGGAAGTTGTTCCAGCGCAGTTCGAGAATCGTGTCGTCCGGCGCGATCGGCGTGTCGAGCACGTCGCAGATCACCTCGCCGGAATCGATACCGTTGTCGACGTAGTGGAACGACGCGCCCGTCATCGTCACGGGTTCGATGGACGACGTCGCGCCGGTGGCCCAGTCGACCCGTTCGCCGCGCGCGCCATGCAGCGCGTCGAGCGTCGCCCACGCGCCGCGCCGCTGGTACGGCGAATCGTCGGCGGTGATGCCCGGGTGGATGTTCGCGATGCGCCGGTGAAAGCGCGCGCCCGGCCGCACGAGTTCGTCGAGGATCACGAGCAGCCCGTCGAGCACGACGACGTCGGCGTCGAGTTCGAGCAGGCGCTCGAGCAGGCGCCGCTCGAACGCCTGTTTGCCGGCCACGCGCTCGCGCGCGTCGCGCGGCAACCGCCGGTACGTCGACGGGATCGAACAGAACAGTTCGTCGACCGGCCGGCCCTGCACCGTCAGCCCTTCCGGCAGGATCCACGGGCGGCCCGGCGTGCGCGCGAAGCCGTAATCGGCCACTTTCGCGCGGTCGGCCGGCGAGCCTTCGTCGTCGTCGACGATCACGCCCTGGAGCGTGTAGCGTTCGCCGAGCGGTGAATCGTTCAGGCGCTCGACGAGGAATTCGAGCGGCGCCTTCATGTAGCGCGTGCCGCCCCGATAAGCGACCGGCTGGCCGGCGCGATCGGCGGCGCCGTTGCGCAGCGACTGGATGTAGACGAGATTTTTCTTCGGCATGGAGGCGTCGTGGAAAAAAGCGGACGAAGGCGCCGCGGCCGGCCCGCCCCGGCTACGAAGGCCGGCCGGCGAACCGCGGCGCGCGACGTCACCAGTTGTATTTCGCGGTGGCGATCACCGTGCGGTCGGTCCCGAAGATGCAGACGTTGTTCGACTGGCAACCGCTGATGTAATGGCGGTTGAACAGGTTCGTCCCGTTCACCGCGAAGCGCCAGTTGCGCACGTCGTAATGCAGGCCCGCGTCGAACAGCGTGACGCTCGATACCGTCAGCGAGTTGTCGGCCGCACCGGCCGACGCGCTCTGGTAGCGAATGCCGCCGCCGAGGCCGAAGCCGGCGAGCGGCCCCGTGTACCAGGTCCAGTCGGTCCACAGCGACGCCATCTGGCGCGGCCGCGGAATGTCGACCGGCCAGTTGTTCAGCGAAACGTCGTTGGCCTGCACGTTCTTCACGTCCTGATAGACGTACGACGCGATCACCGACAGGTTGCGCGTGACCTTGCCGGTCGCGCTCAGCTCGATCCCGCGCGAACGCACTTCGCCCGTCTGCACCGACTTCGTGCCGGTCGGGTCCTGGCTCGGCAGCGCCGACGTGAGCACGTTGGTCTGGTTGATCTGGTAGATCGCCGCGTTCAGCATCAGGTTCTTGCCGGGCGGCTGCCAGCGCAGGCCGGCTTCGATCTGCTTGCCGCGCGTGGGCTGCGGCAGTCCGCCGCCGACCAGGTTCACGCCGATCAGCGGATTGAACGACGTCGCGTAGCTGACGTACGGCGACAGCCCGTAATCGCCCTGGTACGTGAGGCCGACGCGGCCCGTGAACGCCGTCACGTCGGCCTTCGTCGACGTGCCGGCCGCGCGGTCGTCCTGCCGCATGTTGACCCAGTCCTCGCGGCCGCCGAGCGTCAGCGTCCAGCGGTTCCACTTGATCTGGTCCTGCGCGTACAGGCCGAACGTGTTCAGCGTCGTGTACGTGTTGGTGCGGAACGTCGCGTCGGGCGTAAACACCGCCGTCGTGACCGGCTGGTACACCGGGTTGTAGATGTTCAGCGGCGGCGCGGCGGCCAGCCATTCGCTGTCGGTCGCGGTCTGCCGGTTGTACTGGAAGCCGAGCAGCAGCGTGTGCTGCAGCGGGCCCGTCGCGAAGCGGCCCTCGAGGTTGTTGTCGATGTCGAAGCGGCTGTAGTTCATCTGGAACACGCCGGCCCAGCGCGACACGTCGGTCGTGCTGCCGTCGACGAAGCCGTTGCCGAACACCGAGCCGTTGTCGAGCGACAGGTGCATCAGCCGCGTGTTCTGGCGGAACGTCCAGGCCGGCGTCAGGTTGCGCTCGAACTGGTAGCCGACCGACCACTGCTTCTTGCGGTAGTAGTTGAAGCTGCCGTCGCCTTCGTAGATGTCCTTGTTGATCTGGCCGTTCGGGTTCGGCAGCACCGTGCCCTGCGCGGGCAGGAAGTTCGACGAGATGTCGCCCCAGTCCTGCAGGTAGGTCGCGGACAGCGTCAGCGACGTATCCGCGTCCGGGCGCCAGCGGAACGACGGCGCGAGCGCGACGCGCTGGTCGTTGTTCGGGCCCGTCATGGCGTTGCCGTCGCGCGCGACGCCGACGAAGCGGTACGCATACTTGCCGTCCGGATCGAGCTTGTCGCCGACGTCGATCATGAACTGCTTGCGCGCGTAGTTGCCGATCTGCACGCCGGCCTCGCGCACGCGCTCGCCGTCGGCGAGCTTGGTGTGCACGTCGATGATCGCGCCGGGATCGCCCGCGCCGTACAGCACCGAGGTCGGCCCGCGCAGCACGCTGATGCTGTCGATCATGTACGGATCGACGCGCCAGCTCGCGAGGTTGATCGTGTTCGGCACCTGCAGCCCGTTCACGTAGGCGGTCGGCGTGAAGCCGCGCAGCGCAGCGTACCAGTCGGAGCGGTTGTCCGACCCGTACGACGAGAAGCCCGGCACGTAGCGCAGCGCCGCGTTCACGTCGGTGGCGCCGGTCATCTCGATCTGCTGCGCGGTGACGACGTTGATCGTCTGCGGGATCTCGTTGAGCGGCGTGTCGGTCTTGGTGCCGGTCGTGCTGCGCTTCGCGACGAGTCCGACCGTGCCGTCGCCGGCCGAGGCCGCGTTGACGGTGATCGCCGGCAGCGTGCCGTTCTGCGCGCTGCTCGACGTTGACGTCGTCGCGCCGCTTTGCGCAGTGCTGGCCGACGCCGCGGCGCCCGCGTTCACGGCCGGCGCCGTCTGCGCGTACGCGTGCCCTGCCGCCGCCGTACCGAACGCGACGCTTGCCGCGGCTGCGATCGCACGCAAACGCGTGCCTGTTGCCCACTCCATCTTCTTCTGCTCCACTTTTTTCATGCGGTCTCCGACCGCGCCTTTGTCAAAGAGCGAAAGCCATCCGGCCCGCGCTCACCCCGTTGTTCGGTCGTTTTTCGTGCGTGGCCCGCGCCGCGCCTTCGTCGTGCGCGGGTGCGATCCCGTCCTCGAGCGACGCGCAGATCTCGTCGGCGCGGCGCGCCAGTACCGACAGCAGCGTGTCGGACAGGCCGTGGCTGTCTTCGCAGCAGCCTTGCAGGTAGATGCGCGGCGCGAAGTGCTCGGGCGTCGCGAGCAGGTAGTCGCGCGTGACATCGCCGCGCGTGAGCGCATCGCCCAGGTGCGGCGCGAGCCCTTCGAGCAGCGCCGAATGCGTGTCGCGGCGGTAGCCGGTCGCGAGCACGAGCGCGTCGAAACGCTCGACGCGCGTGGCGCCGCTCATCCGGTCGCGCAGCGTCAGCTCGATGCGGCCGTCGGCGGTGCGCACCGCGGCCTCGATCGCGCTGTTCGCGAGCAGCGCATGACGCGGCGTGCCGTCGATGCGCTGCAGATACAGCATTTCGTAGATCTGCTCGATCAGCGGCCGGTCGACCACCGCGTAGTTCGTGTCGCGATAGCGCTCGAGCAGCGCGCGGCGCGCGTCGTGCGGCTGCGCATAGACGACGTCGGTGAATTCGGGGCTGAAGATTTCGTTGACGAACGGGCTGTCGTCGGCCGGCTTCAGCGCGCCCGCGCGCATCACGAGGCTCGCGTCGACGTGCGGGAAGCGGCGCGCGAGGTCGATGAACACCTCGGCCGCGCTCTGCCCCGCGCCGATCACCGCGACGCGGCGGCGCTCGCCGTCGGGCGACGCGACGAGCCGGTCGATGTCGGCCAGATACGTCGACGAATGGATCACGCGGTCGCGGCCGAGCGCGGCGAACGCATCGGGAATCGCCGGCGTGCCGCCGACGCCCACCGACAGCGCGCGCGTGATGCGCTGGCGCTCGTGGCCGGCCGCGTCGCGCGACAGCACGCGCAGCGCGTCGATCTTCGCGCCGTCGCCGCGCACGGGTTCGATCCCGAGCACGGTCTCGCTGTAATGGACGCGATCGTCGAACGCGTCGGCCACCCAGCTCAGGTAGTCGTGGAATTCGACACGGGTCGGATAGAAGTTCTTCAGGTTGATGAATTCGTTCAGCCGGCCGCGTTCGAACAGGTAGTTGATGAACGTGTAGCGGCTTTTCGGATCGCGCATCGTCACGAGATCCTTCAGAAACGAGATCTGCATCCGGCAGTCGTCGAGCAGCATCCCGCGATGCCAGCCGAACTCCGGCTGGCGCTCGATGAAGCAATGGGCGAGCGTGTGCGCGCCGCCGCGCTCCGCGAGGCGCACGGCCAGCGCCAGATTCGACGGCCCGAAGCCGACGCCGATCAGGTCGAATACGGTTTCTCTCTGCATGTCTCAGCTCCCTTTATCGGTGAATCCGGCCCGTCAGACGTGACGGCCGGAGAAGAACGTCTCGCGCAGCGTGCGCATCCACAGCGGCTGCGCGTCGGCCAGCGCGAGACGGCGCTGCCGCGCGAAGCCATGCCGCGCGAGATGGTCGGCAACCCGCGTGTGGCCGGCCGGAACGGCACAGCCGACCGCTTCGGTACGCAGGTCGTCGAGAAACAGGTAATGCACGACGGACGGCAGCCAGCCGGCCACGCGGTGCGCGCCGCGCCAGCGCGGCTCGCCGACCAGCATCCGCAGCCCGCGGTCGTAGTCGCGCGCCGCGACGTGCGGCGCGAGCGCGTCCTCCTTCAGCCAGAACGCTTCGAAATACGCGAACGGCTCGTCGTCGAAACAGCCGACCAGCCGCGTCACGTGCGGATCGGTTTCCTGCGCACCTTCCGCGCCGCGTGGCGCGGGCTGTGCGCCGGGCCAGCCGTCGCGCACGCGCGGCTCGTCGAACCAGCGCGCGAGCCGCTCGGTGTCTTCCGCCGGCTGCCAGCCGCGCAGCGTGAAGCGCACGCCGAGCGCGGGCAGGTCGCGCGCATAGACGTCGCCGCGCGGTGCGGGCGGCCGGCGCGGATGACGCCGGCCGTCGGTGATCGTCGGCAGCGTCGCGCACGGCAGCGCCGCGCCGACGCGCCACAGGTCAGCCTGCTGCGCCCAGCCGTCGCGCAGGCAGCGGCCGCCGTCGGCCAGCACGCCGCTCGCGCGCAGCGCGTCGAGCGCGACCGCCGGCCATGCGGCCGGGTCGAGCCGAATCGCCGCGTGGCGCGCGCTGTCCGAAAACGCCGCTGCGAGTGCAGCCAGCAGCGCCCGCCGCTGATCGGCCGGCGCCGCGCGATGGTTATAGGCGACGAGGCGCAGCGCGCCGTCGTCGCCAAGCTGCGCGCGCAGCAACTGCGCGCCAATGCCGTCACCCTGCGCGACGCGGATCTCCGCGCCGTCACGCGCGGCGAACAGGCCGTCCGCGAACGCGAGCCGGTAGGTATCGAGCATCGTGAATCCGTCCGGGCGCACTTCAGCCAGCATGGCGCGCCTCCTGTCCCGTTTCGGCTTGCGCATCGAGCCGCGCGCCGAGCGCCGCGAGCGTCGGCGCCGCGAACACGTCGGCGACCGTCAGCGCATGGCCGGCACGGCCGGCCGCGTCGACGAAGCGCACGACGTCGAACGACGTCGCGCCGGCTTCGAACAGGTTCGCATCGGGCTCGGGCGCGGCCGTCGCGAACGTGTCCGACCACAGCGCGGCGAGCGCGGCGGCCGCATGCGACGGCATGGCATGGGGCCGGGTTGCGGCGCCGGCACGTGCGCCGGACGCAGCGTGCGCGGCTGCGTGCTTATCAGGTGCGCCGAGCGCCGCCTCCGACGCGCCGGCGAACCGCGCGACTTCGTCGTGATACAGATCGACGAGCGTCTCGACGAAATCGCGCGCGAGCAGTTCGTCCGCATACGAGAACGCGGCGCTCACGCGGCCGTCCGGATGCTCGACGACGTCCAGCTCCAGCGTGAACACGACGCGATGGCGCACGTCGTCGAATCCGGCCAGCGACAGGCCGGCCCAGTCGCGCGCGGCGGCGCCGGTCGGGCGCAGATAGTTGAACATCACCTGAAACAGCGGATTGGCCTGCGCGGCGCGCGGCGCACGCAGCGCTGCCACGACGTCGGCGAACGGCACGTCGGCATGCGCATATGCGGCAAGCGCGGTGTCGCGCACTTGCGCGAGCACGTCCGCACGGCGCGCGGCCGGGTCGATCCGCGTGCGCACGACGACCGAGTTGATGAACAGGCCCAGCGCGGCGCGGGCCGCGTCGCCCGTGAGTTCGCGCGTCGACGCGAGCACGCCGACCGGCTGGTCGGCCGCGCCCGTCGCGCGGAACAGCGCGGTATTGAGCGCTGCGTGCAGCAGCATCGGCAGCGTCGCGTGCGAAGCCGACGCGGCGTCGCGCGCGGCGCGAATCAGTGGCGCATCGAACTCGAACGCGATGCGGGCCGCGCGCCATTGCGGCACGGCCGGCGCATCGGCGCGCTGCGGCAATACGTGCGACGGCAGATCGGCGAGCGCATCGCGCCAGTACGCGACGCGCGCCGGATGGCACGGTGCGGGCAGCACGAGCGGTTGCGCGGCCGGTTCGACGGCTTCACCGGCCGGCACGGCGCTGCGCTGCACGCGGGCGACATAGCGGGCGCGCACCGCGTCGAGCCACAGCTCGATCGATTCGCCGTCCGACACGATGTGGTGGATCGTCACCGACAGCACGTGATCGTCCGCACCGAGCCGCAACACGCGGGCGCGCCACAGCGGCGCGTCGGCCGCGAGGTCGAACGGGGCGAGCGCATCCGCGTCGGTCAGCGCGGTCGCGCGAGCCAGCGCATCGGCTTGCGCCGACAGGTCGATCACCGGCAGAGCGACGGCAACGTCTGCGTCGATCCGCTGGCCCGGCAGCGCGCCGTCGCGGACGACGAGCCGCGCGCGCAGCGCCGGATGCACGGCGGCGGCATCCGCGAACGCGGCGCGCAGCGCATCGACGTCGAGCGGGCCGCGCACGCGCAGCGCGACCGGAATGTTGTACGCGGCGCTGTCCGGCTGCGCGCGCCACAGGAACCACAGGCCGAGCTGCGCGGGCGACAGCGGCCACACGCCGTGCGCGTCCGGTTTGGCCACCGCGACGCCCGGCGCCGTGGCGCCGGAATGCGCGGCGCGCGGCGCATCGGCCACCTGCCGCGCGTATTGCGCGAGCACGGGCGCCTCGAACAGCGCACGCACCGGCACGTCGCGGCCGAGCCGCTCGGCCACGCGCGTCGCGACGCGCACGGCTGCAAGCGAATGGCCGCCGAGGTCGAAGAAGTGATCGCCGCGGCCCACGCGTTCGAGGTTCAGCACGTCGCACCAGATCGCCGCGAGCGCGGCTTCGTCGCCGTCGTGCGGTGCCTCGTACGCACGTTCGACCCGCACCGGCGCCGGCAACCGCGCGCGGTCGACCTTGCTGTTCGCGTTGCGCGGCAGCGCGTCGAGCACGATCAGTTGCGCGGGCACCATGTAGTCGGGCAGCGTGCGGCGCAGGTGCGCATCGAGCGTCGCGGCTTCGACCGGCTGCGCGGCCGCCTGCGCTTCGGCGGTCAACTCGACATACGCGACGAGCTGCGCGAGCGCGCCCTGCCCGTGCACGACCGCGCACGCTTCGCGCACCGCGTCGTGCGCGGCGAGCTGCGCTTCGATTTCGCCGAGTTCGATGCGCAGGCCGCGCAGCTTCACCTGATGATCGACGCGGCCGATGAAATCGAACACGCCGTCCGCGCGGCGCCGCACGAGATCGCCGGTCCGGTACAGCCGGGCGCCCGGCGCGCCGTACGGATCGGGCACGAAACGCTCGGCCGTCAGCGCCGGCCGGTCGAGGTAGCCGCGCGCGACGCCAATGCCCTCGCCGCCCAGATACAGTTCGCCGATCACGCCGACCGGCAGCGGATGCAGCCGCGCATCGAGCACGTGCGCGGTGCGCGCGCCGACCAGCGTGCCGATCGGTAGATACGCGGCGTCGCCGAGCTTCGCGAGATCGTCGCCGGGACGGAACATCCACAGCGTCGGCGTGATGACCGTTTCGGTCGGGCCGTAGCCGTTGACCACGCGCACGTTCGGCAGCGCGCGGCGCAGCATCGCGAACGCCTCGCGCGACGTCGCCTCGCCGCCGACGGTCAGCGAACGCAGCGTCGGCGGCGCGCCGTGCGCGAGCGCCCATTCGGCGAGCTGGGCCGCGCAGCCGGGCGGCACGTAGGTCATCGTCACGCCGTCGCGGATCATCATCGCGCAGGTCTGCGCGGGCGGCCACAGCACGTCGGCCGTCACCGACACGGCGGCGCCCGACATGTATTGCGAAAACCAGCCTTCGTGCGCGCCGTCGAAATTGACCGACTGGAACAGCAGGAACACGTCGTGCTCGCCCGCGCCGTAGCGCTCGGCGATCGCCGCGCAATGCAGCGCGAACGACGCGTGGTCGACGATCACGCCCTTCGGCTTGCCGGTCGAACCCGACGTGTAGATCGCATACGCCGCATGACCGGGCAGCACGTCCGGCAGCGCGACGTGCGCGGCTTCGTCGAGCGCAGCGATTTCGTCCGCGCGCCAGATGCGCAATTCAGGCAAGTCGGGCAGCGACGCGGCGCTCGCGGCGTCGGTCAGCACGTGCGCAATGGCCGCATCGCCGACGATCTGCGCGAGCCGTTCGCGCGGATGAGCCGGATCGAGCGGCACGAACGCGGCGCCCGACTTCAGCACCGCGATCAGCGCGACGAGCAGGTCGACCGAGCGCTGCAGCGCGACGCCGACGCGCATCTCGGGCCGCACGCCGGCCGCCACCAGGTGGCGCGCCAAACGTGCGGCACGGGCATCGACCTCGCCACGCGTCAACGCGCGATCGATATCGGCGACACCGCGTGCGTCGGGCCGCGCGTGTGCATGCGCGGCGATGCGCACGTGCACCGGCACGAACGGCTCGGCGTCGGTCGCGCCGGCCGGCGCGTTCCACGCGAAGAGCTGCGCGCGTTCGTCGGCGGGCAGCCAGTCGAGATCGCCGATCGGCAGATCCGGGCGCGCGAGCGCATCGGTCAGCAGCGTGACGAAGCGCGCGGCCAGCCGTGCGATCGCATCCGCGTCGAACAGGTCGAGCGCGTAGATGAAGGCGGCGTCGAACGTGCCGTCCGGCGTCGCTTCGACGGACAGCGTCAGGTCGAATTTCGCGGACGGCGTGCCCGACGGCAGCAGCGCGGCCGACGCCGAGCCGAGCGGCGGCAGCGCGCGGCGTTCGCCATACCCGGCCATCACCTGGAACAGCGGATGGTGGCTCGCGCTGCGCGGCACGCCGAGCGCGTCGACCACCTGCTCGAACGGCACGTCCTGGTGCATCTGCGCATCGACGAGCGCACGCTGCGTACGCGCGACCAGCGACGAGAAATCGCCGTGCGCGGGCACGTCGACGTCGATCGCGAGCGTATTGACGAAGAAGCCGATCAGGCCGGCGACTTCCGCGCGCTCGCGGTTCGCGGCCGGCACGCCGACGCAGATCCGCGCGTCGCCGGTCGCGCGCGCCAGCAGCGCATCGAGCGCGGCGAGCAGCACCGCGAACGGCGTCGCGCCGGACGCGGCCGCGAACGCGCGCAACTGCGCAGCGACGCGCGCGTCGAGCGAAAACACATGGCGCGCGCCGCGCGCACTGCGACGGGCCGGCCGCGCGGTCGCGCCGGGCAGCGTCAGCACGCCGCGCTGCGGATCGAGCCGTTCGCGCCAGAACGCGAGCTGACGGTCGCGCTCGCCGGCATCGAGCCACCGGCGCTGCCACAGCGCGTAGTCGGCGTACTGAATCGGCAGCGGCGCGAGCGTCACCGGTTCGCCCGACGCATACGCGCGATAGAACGCCGCAAGCTCGAACAGCATCACGCCCGACGACCAGCCGTCCGACACGATGTGATGCACGGTCAGCGCGAGCCAGTGATGCGTCGCGTCGAAGCGCACCAGATGCGCGCGCACGAGCGGCGCCGTGCCGAGATCGAACGGTTCGGCTTCGTCGGCCGTCGCGACGGCTTCGGCGCGTGCCGCGCGCTGCGCGTCCGGCAACGCTTCGAGATCGGTTTCGCGCCACGGGCAGCGCAGCGGTGCGTGGATCGTCTGCGCGACGCCGTCCTGCGCTTCGTCGAAGGTCGTGCGCAGCGCCTCATGGCGCGCAATCAACGCGTCGCATGCAAGACGCAGCGCGTGTACGTCGAGCGGCCCCGTCAGCGCGAGGCGCTCGGTGATGTGATACGCGTCCGGCGCATCGATCAGCCGCGCGTGCAGCCACAGCCGCGTCTGCGCGAACGACGCCGGCACGCGATCGCTGCGCGGCGTGCGCGGCGGGATCGGCAGCACGCGGAAGTCGATGCCGGCCGCGCCGAGCTTGTCGATGAAGACCGCGCGCTGCGCGTCGGGCAGTTGCGCGAAACGCGTCGCGAGCGCGAGCCAGTCGGGTTGAACCTTCGTCATCCGTCGTCCTTATTGGGTTTCCAGTTCGCCGAGCAGCGCGTCGATCGCGCTCGCCGCATCGGTCGCGCCGCGTGCCGCGCAGGCCGCGTCGATCGCTTCCGCGCAGCGCGCCAGCGTGCGGGTGTCGAACAGCGTGCGCAGCGGCAGCGCGAGCCCCCAGTGCAGGTTCGCCTGCGCGTGGGCCTGCGTCGCGAGCAGCGAGTGGCCGCCGAGCAGGAAGAAATCGCCGTCGCGGCCGATCGCGTCCACATGCAGCACGCGTTGCCAGATGTCGGCGAGCGCGCGCTCGGTATCGGTCGCGAGTTCGACGGCTTCGGTCGCTTCGCGCACCGGCGCGGGCAACGCATGGCGATCGCACTTGCCGTTCGGCGTGACGGGCAACGCGTCGAGCTCGATCAGCTGCGACGGCACCATGTACGCCGGCAGTTGCGCACGCAGCGCGTCGAGCAGCGCCGCACGGTCGAGCGGGCCGGCGTCGCCGCGCGCGACATAGCCGATCAGTTGCTCGTCGCGCACGATCACGACTGCATCGTTGACGCCCGGCGCCGCGCGCAGCAGCGCTTCGATCTCGCCCGGCTCGATCCGCTGGCCGCGCAGCTTCACCTGCGTGTCGACGCGGCCGAGGTAGTCGAGCGCGCCGTCCCCGCGCCGGCGTGCGAGGTCGCCGGTGCGGTACATGCGGGCACCCGGCACGAACGGATCGGGCACGAAGCGCTCGGCGGTCAGCGCCGGACGGCCGAGATAGCCGCGTGCAAGGCCCGCGCCCGCGAGATACAGTTCGCCGGTCGCGCCGGCCGGCACCGGCTGCCACGCGGCATCGAGCACGTGCAGTTGCAGATTCGCGATCGGATGGCCGATCGGCACCGCGACCGCCTGCGCGTCATCGGGGCCGCAGGTCCAGTGCGATACGTCGATCGCGGCTTCGGTCGGCCCGTACAGGTTCACGAGCGTCGCGTTCGGCAGCAGGCGCGCCATCTTCGCGACGAGCTCGGGCGCCAACGCCTCCCCGCTCGCGACGATCAGACGCACGCTGTCGCATTGCGCGGCGGCCGAGAAGTCGTCGAGATGCGCGGCGAACGCGGCCAGCATCGACGGCACGAAATGCAGCACCGTCACGCCGTGCGCGTGGATCGCGGCGGCCAGGCGCGCCGGGTCGCGGTGATCGCCCGGCGCGGCGATCGCGAGCTTCGCGCCGATCGCGAGCGGCCACACGAATTCCCACACCGACACGTCGAAGCCGAACGGGGTTTTATGCAGCACGACGTCGTCGCGCGTCAGCCGGTACGCGTGCTGCATCCACGCGATCCGGTTCGCGAGCGCGCCGTGCGTGTTGCCGGCGCCCTTCGGCTTGCCGGTCGAGCCGGACGTGTAGATCAGGTACGCGAGCTGCGCGTCGTCGATCGCGGCGGCTTCGTGGTCGATTTCGCGCGCTTCGTCGGCCAGCAAGTCCGCGACCGTCAGCAATTGCGTGTCGGCGCCCTCGCCCAGCGCGGCCTCGACCTGCTCGCGCAGATGCGCCTGCGTGATCGCGACGGCCGGCCGCGCGTCGCGCAGCAGGTACGCAATGCGCTCGGCCGGATAGTCGGGATCGACCGGCAGGTACGCGGCGCCGGCCTTCAGCACGCCGACGAGCGCCATCACCATGTCGAACGAGCGCTCGACGCACAGCGCGACGGGTGTGTCGGGCTGCACGCCGCGCCGGCGCAGTGCGGCGGCGATGCGCGACGTCGCGGCGTCGAGTTCGCGATAGGCCGCGCGCTGCACGCGGCCGTGAGCGTCCGCGTATTCGAGCGCGGTCGCGTCGGGCGTCGCTCGTGCGGCGTCCATGAATTGCAGGTGCAGCGGCTGCCGCTGTTCGGACGGCCAGACATGTGCGGTGTCCTGCGCACGCACGAGCGCATCGCGGGTCGCCTCGTCGGCGATCGACAGCGTGCCCAGCAGCGCGTCCGGCGTACGGGCCAGCGCATCGAGCGCGCAGGCGAACGCGCGATGCCAGGTCTCGACCTGACGCGCGTCGACGCGTGCGGTGTCGTAACCGTAGTCGATCGTCAGTTCGGCGCCGCTTTCGATTACGAGCGTCAGCGCGAAATCGGTTGCTTCGATGCTGCGTACGCCGCTCAACGCCAGCGCGCGCGGATCGGCATCGCGCACCGACTCGTCCACCGGATAGTTCTCGAACACGACCAGCGTGTCGAACAGTGCGCCGCCCGACCCGCGCGCCCAGCGCTGGATGTCGGCGAGCGGCGTGTGCGCGTGTTCGGCGGCCGCCGCGTTCTCGCGTTGCAGCGTGTTCAGCCAATCGGCCGCACGTTGCTGCGGCGCCGGCGCGGTGATGACCGGCAGCGTGTTGATGAAGAGACCGAGCACCGAGTCGACGTCCGCGAGCGCATCGGGACGGCCGGCGACGGTCGCGCCGAACGCGACGGCCGGCTGGTGCGTCATCCGCTGCAGCGCGAGCGCCCATGCGCCCTGCACCAGCGTGTTGACGGTCAGCTTCAGCGCGCGGGCGGTTTGCGCGACGCGCGCCGTCGTGTCGGCGTCGAGCATCGCGCGCCACGTGACCATTTCGGCCTCCGCGCGGTCGGCCGTACGCTCCGCGATCAGTGTCGGTGCGTCGAGCCGCGCCAGGCGTTCGGTCCAGAAGCGCTCGTCGGCGTCGCGGTCGCGCGTGCCGAGCCATGCGATGAAATCGCGATAGCGCAGCGCCGGGCGGCTCGCGAACGGCGACACGGCGTCCGGGTCGCGGTAGTCGCGCAGCACGTCGGCGAGCAGGCGCGCGGTGCTCCAGCCGTCGAGCAGCACGTGGTGACGCGTCCAGACGACCCGCCACGCATCGTCCGTCACGCGGATCAGCGTGAGCCGCATCAGCGGCGGCTCGCGCCAGTCGAAGCCGCGCGTGCGGTCGGCCGCGAGCCATGCGTCGAAATCGGCGTCGAGCGCGTCGCCGCGCGTGCGCCAGTCGAGTTGCTCGACCGGCATGCGTGCGTGCCGATGCACGCATTGCAGCGGCGCGGCTTCGTCCGGCATCACGCTCGTGCGCAGGATGTCGTGACGCGCGACGGACGCGTCGAATGCGGCCGCGAGCCGGTCGGCGTCCAGCGCGGTCGCGGTCGCGACGAGCTGGTTCACATAGCTCGCATGGCCGGGCGCGAACAGCGCATGGAACAGGATGCCCTGCTGCATCGGCGACAGCGGATACACGTCGTCGATCGCGCGCCAGTCGAGCGGCGCGCGTTCGATCGCGGCCTGCGTGAGGCCGGCGGCCTGTGCGAGCGGGAAGTCGCCCGGCGTGGCGCCGGCGCCACGATGCGCGACGCGAGACACGCAGGCATCGACGAGTTCGCGCAGCGCGGTTGCGAAGCGTTCGGCGAACGCGTCGATCGTCGCGCGTTCGAATTGCGGCGCACCGTAGACCCAGTGAACCTTCAGCGTACGCGCGCCGTCGCCGTCCGTGTCGAGGTACGCATGGATCGCGAGCGTATTGCCGAGCGGGCCTCGAGGATCGCGCTCGACGCCGGTGCCGCCGAAGCGCGGGACGAGCGTGGCATCGCGCGGCGCGTCGAACTGGCCGAGATAGTTGAACGTGACGCGCGGGCGCGGCACGGCGGCCAGCGCCGCACGCGTGGCCGCATCGCCGTAGTGCGCGAGCACGCCGAAGCCGAGCCCCTTGTGCGGCACCGCGCGCAGCGTGTCCTTGACCGCGCACAGCGTGTCGCGGGCCGTGGCTGCGACCGGCAGCGTCACCGGGTAATGGCTCGTCAGCCAGCCGATCGTGCGGCTGGCATCCGCGTCGTCGAACAGCGCTTCGCGGCCGTGCCCTTCCAGTTCGACTCGGCACGATGCGGCACCGCGCGCGCCGGCCAGCGCGAGTGCGAGCGCCGCGCCGAGCAGCTCGATCGTCTGCGTGCGATAGGCCGCGTGCGCGTCGGTCAGTGCGGCGCGGGTCAATGTCGCGTCGATCGTCTGCACGACGACGGCCGCATCGGCGTTCGTCGCCGCTGCGTCGGGGTGATCGGGCGCGATGTCGTCGCCCTGTGCCATGCCGGCCCAGTAGGCGGCTTCGCCCGCGAACGGCGACGCCGGTTCCGTTGCCGCGCGGGCGAGCCGTGCGGCCCAGGCGTCCGCGCGCAGGCCCGGCTGCGACAGGCGGACCGGCGTGTGCTCGCATGCGGCGCGGTAGGCGGTGTCGAGATCGTCGAGCAGGATGCGCCACGACACGCCGTCGACGATCGCATGGTGAATCGCGAGATAGAGCCGCGTCGAACCGTCCGGCAGCCGTGCCGCGCATGCGCAGGCGAGCGGCCCGTTGCCGAGATCGAGACGGCGTTGCAGCGCGTCGAAGCGCGCCAGTGCATCGGCTTCGTCGCGTGCGGCGACTTCGACGAACGGCAGCGCGTCGTACGGCTTCGCCGCATCGCTCGCGTGCCACGTGCCGTCGGCGGCGCATGCGAAGCGCTGGCGGAATGCGTCGTGATGTGTGAGCAACGCGTCGAATGCGCGCGCGAATGCGTCCGCGTCGAACGCGCCGCGCACGTCGAACGACACCGACTGGTTCCAGTGGCCGCGGTGCGGGATATCGAGCGCGAAGAAGCGTTGTTGCGCGGGTGTCAGGATCGGCGTGGCAGCCGGCGTGGCCGTTGCAGGCGCAACCGCAGGGTGCTGCGCGGCGACGGCCGTGTCATCCGTTTTCGCGACGCGCGCGAGTTCGGCGACGGTCGGCCCGTCGAACAGTTGCTTCGGCGTGAAGCGGACACCGCGCTTGCGCGCCCGCGCGATCACCTGCAGCACGAGGATCGAGTCGCCGCCCAGTTCGAAGAAATTGTCGTCGCGGCCGACCTTCGGCGCCTTCAGCACGGCCTGCCAGACGTCGGCGAGCACCGTTTCGACCGCCCCTTGCGGTGCATCGCCGGACGCGACCACAACCGGCACGGCGGCCAGTTCGCGCAATGCCGCGCGATCGATCTTGCCGTTCGCGGTCACCGGCAGACGCGCGAGCGAGACGAACTGCGCGGGCACCATGTAGTCGGGCAGCGTCGCGGCCAGCGCGGCGCGCACCGCGGCTTCGTCGAACGCGGCGCCGTCGCGCATCACGACGAACGTCGCGAGCCGCAGGCGGCCATCGTGCTCGATCGCGAGCGTTTCGGCCTGCGCGATCGGGCCGGCCGCGCGCACGGCCGCACTCACCTCGCCCGGCTCGACGCGGTAGCCGCGAATCTTCACCTGATCGTCGATCCGGCCGAGGAATGCCAGACGGCCGTCCGTGCGCAACCGCACGCGGTCGCCCGTCCGATACAGCCGCGCGCCCGGCGTGAAAGGATCGGGCACGAAGCGCTCCGCCGTTTGCGCGGGGCGGCCGAGGTAGCCGCGCGCGACGCCCGGCCCGCCCAGATACAGCTCGCCGGTCGCGCCGGCCGGCACGCACGCGCCGAACGCGTCGAGCACCAGCGCGCGCGCATTCGGCAGCGGCAGGCCGAGCGGCACGCCGCTCGCCGGATCGCGCGCGTCGGCGGCAATCGACGCCGTGTCGCATGCGATCGCGCCGACCGTCGCTTCGGTCGGCCCGTAATGGTTGATTACGCGGCAGGCCGGCGCGAGCGCGGCCAGCCGTGCGACGAGCGCCCACGTGAGCGTTTCGCCGCCCGTCACGAGCGCGTGGCGCGGCAGCACGTCGGCCGGCACGCGCGCGTCGAGCAGCGCCTGCAGGTGGCTCGGCACGATCTTCAGCACGCCGACTTCACGGCGGCGCATTTCGTCGGCGAACAGGTCCGGATCGAACGCGCACGCGGCCGGCAGCAGGTGCAGCGTACGGCCCGCGCACAGCGCGCCGAACAGCGTCGTGTGGCCGAGGTCCGCGGCGACGGTCGACACCATCGCAAACGACGCGTCGGGCGCGAACGCGAGTTCGTCGAGCATCCCCTGCACGTAGTCGGCCAGCGCGCCGTGCGACACGACGACGCCCTTCGGCGTGCCGGTCGAGCCCGACGTGTAGATCAGGTACGCGCCCTGTTCCGGGTGCGGCGCGACGCGCATGCCGGCCGCATGGGCGAGCGTCGCGTCCTGCGCGAGTGCGTCGACGTCGAGCGGCTGCGCGTCGATACCGGCCGGCCACGCGGCCGGCTCCGCGACGAGCGCCCAGCGCGCGCCGCAGTCGGCCGCCGCCGCGGCAAGACGCGCGGCCGGTTGCGCCGGGTCGAGCAGCACGGCCAGCGCGCCGGCTTTCAGCGCGCCGAGCAGACCAACGACGAAACGTGTCGAACGCTCGATGCAAACGACGACCGCCGCCTCGGCGGCGACGCCGCGTTGCGCCAGCGCTCGCGCGATGCGGTTCGATGCGTCGTCGAGTTCGGCGAAGGTCAGCGAGGTCGATGCGTCGGCAAGCGCGACCCGATGCGGATACGCGGCTGCCTGCCGGGCGAACGCGGCGACGATGTCGGCATGTTCGATGCGCAGTGCACGGCCGTCGCGCGGCTGGCGCGACGCCACCGATGCATCGCATGGCAGTGCGGCCGTCGTCGCGTGCGGTTCATGCGCGGCGGACGCGACGAGCGCCGCATAGCTGTCGAGCCAGGCCCGCGCGGTATCGGCATCGATGCAGTCGGTCGCATAGGCGGCGACCAGTTCGATCCCGTTCGCGTCGTCGGTGAAGTCCAGCGCGAAATCGAAGCGCGCGGCGAGATCGGGCCCCGGCGTCGCGACCGCGGTTGCGCCCGGCAGCACGCTGTCGTGCCGTGCGTCGAACTGCTGCGCGAACTTCACGCGCAGCCATTCGTCGCCGCGCTTGACGGGCGGCTTCACCGCGTCGACGACACGCTCGAACGGCACGTCCTGGTGCGCGACCGCATCGAGCGCCGCGGTACGCGCCGCATCGACGAGCGCACGGAACGGCAGCGTCGGCGCCACGCGGACGCGCAGCGCGACCGTATTCAGGAAAAGACCGAGCAACGCGCGCGTTTCGGGGCGCTGACGATGCGCGACCGGCACCGCGACGACGACGTCGGTTTCGCCGGTCAGTCGCGACAGCCATGCGTCGAGCGCGGCCAGCAGCACCGTGAAGACGGTCGCCTGCGCGTCGCGTGCGAGTTGCCGCACGTCGGCCGCGACCGCATCGGGCAGGCGCACCGATACGCGCGCGCCGTGCAGCGTGCGTGCGGCGCCCGGCTGGCGGTCGACCGGCAGCGCGAGCGGGCCCGGCACGTCGCGCAACGCGCCGCGCCAGTAGTCGAGCTGGCGCTCGCCCTCGCCGCCGGCCAGCATGTCGCGCTGCCAGTCCGCGTAGTCGGCGTACTGGATCGGCAATTCGGGCAGCGACGGTTCGCGGCCTTCGGCATACGCGCAGTACGCCGCCGACAGTTCGTCGAATGCGCAGCGCGAGCTCCAGCCATCGGTGATCGCGTGATGCGCGGTCAGCAGCAGGCGGTGACGGTCGTCGGCGAGCGCGACCAGCGTCGCGCGCAGCAGCGGGCCGCGCGCGAGGTCGAAAGGTTCGGCCGCGTCGCGCTCGGCAAGACGCGCGGCGTGCGCGTCGCGGGCAGCCGGCGGCTGGTCGCGCAGATCGACCGACGCAATCGACACCGGCAGATGCGCGTGAATCCGCTGCATCACGACGCCGTCGTCGTTGTCGACGAGCGTCGTGCGCCACGCTTCGTGCCGCCCGACCACGTGATCGAGCGCGCGCTGCAGCGCGTCGCGGTCGAGCACGCCGTCGATCGTCCAGTGCGCGGCGATGTGATACGCCGCGCTTGCGTCGCGCGTTTGCGCGAGCACCCAGAAGCGTTGCTGGGCGAGCGATGCCGCACGATCGACGTACGGCGCACCCGACGCGGCCGCATCGGCCGGCGCGCGGCGCGCGGCAATCGCGGCCAGCGGTTCGCCGGTCTCGCGTTCCGCGCGATCGACGGTTTCGGCCAGTTCGGCGAGCGCCGGATCGGCGAACAGCGTGTCGAGCCGCAGGTTCACGCGCATGGCGGCACGGATCGCGGCCTGCAACTGCATCGCGGCGAGCGAATCGGCGCCCAGCGCGAAGAAACGATCTTCGCGCGACGGCGTGGCGTCGAGGCCCAGCAGCGTCTGCCAGAGGCCCGCGATCTGTTGTTCGGTCGGCGTGCGCGGCGCATCGCCCGCGGCTTGCGTCGTGTCGCGCGCGGCGGCAATCCGCTCGCGCAGCGCGGCGCGGTCGAGCTTGCCGTTCAGCGTGTACGGCAACGCATCGCAACGCACGAACCGGTGCGGCTGCCACGCGGCCGGCAATTGCGCGGCCACGTGCGCCTTCAATGCGGCATCGTCGGCGGCCGCGCGCAGCGCGACGCACGCGATCAAGCGCGTCGGCCCGTTGGTGGTGTCGGCCAGCACGGCCGCGTCGGCGACGGCCGGGTGCGAGCGCAGGCACGCGGCGATTTCCGCCGGCTCCACGCGCACGCCGCGCACCTGGACCTGATCGTCGAGGCGGCCCAGATAATCGTATGCGCCGTCGTCGCGCAGGCGTGCCAGGTCGCCGGTGCGATAGACGCGCGCGCCGGGTTCACCGTCCGCATCGGGAATGAAACGCTCGGCCGTGAGCGCCGGGCGACCGTGATAACCGCGTGCGACGCACACGCCACCGAGCAGCAGTTCGCCCACCCCATCGGCGTCGGCGCCGTCGATGCGCGCGACCCGCGGGCCGATCACGCGGCCGATCGGCAGCGACGCATACGCGTCGTCGGCCGCCAGCACCGGCGTCTCGCCCGGCTCGACCGGCCACAGCATCGGCGAGATCACGGCTTCGGTCGGCCCGTAACCGTTGATCAGGCGCACCGCCGGGAACGTGCGGCGCACGAATTCGAACGCCTGCTGCGGCAGCGCCTCGCCGCCGAACGCAAGCACGCGCAAGGCCGGCGGCACGCCGTCGCGCGCGGCGACGGCCGCGAATTCGCGCAGGTACGCGGGCGGAAATGCGGCGACGTTGACCGCTTCGCGCACCATCAGTGCATGCGCGTCGACCGGCGCGAACGGCTGCGGCGGCGCCACTACGATGCCGGCGCCGACCGCGAGCGGCGCGAGCCAGCATTCGTGCGCGGCGTCGAAGTTGACCGACGCGAAATGCAGCAGACGGTCGCCGGCCTCGATCGGCAGCGCGGTCGCGAGCGCGTCGCAATGCGCGGCGAGCGGCCCGTGCTCGACGACCACCGCCTTCGGCGTGCCGGTCGAGCCCGACGTATAGATCATGTAAGCGGCCGAACGCGGATGCACGGTCACGATATCGTCATCGAACGCGTGATCCTGCGCGACGCCCGATGCTTCCACCGCTGCGTCGAATGCGTGTTCGAACGGCGTGCCGAGCGCCGCGCGGCCGGCGGCGTCGACGATGCCATGCCGCAGTTGCGCGTCCTGCACGATCCAGTCGAGGCGCGCGGCCGGATGGCGCGGGTCGAGCGGCACGAATACGCCACCGGCCTTCAGCACGGCCAGCAGCGCGACGAACAGGTCGCCCGACCGCTCGACGCACACGCCGACCCGCACTTCGGCGCCGACGCCGGCCGCGCGCAGTTGCCGGGCGAGTTGCGACGCACGTGCGTCGAGCGCACCGCGCGACAGGCGCAGGTCGTTCTGGAAAGGCACCGCGATGGCGGGCGCGTCGGGCGCGATGCGCGCCAGTTCGCGGATTCGGTGATGCAGCGCAGTCGGGAAACTCGTCATGTGCGTGAAATCCTTCGGTCCGGCCGCTTCGGCCAAGTCTCGGGGCCGCTTGGGGCGGCTTCACTGGTGTGACGAACGACGCGGCCGATTTTTTACCGCTTTGTGCGCAAAATGCGTGTGACCGCTTTTTTTTGGCGATGTCGCTAAATATTTGCGCGGCCCGTTCGTCTATCAGGAAGGAAAGCCGGAACGGGGCTCGCTCCGCCCGCCGCTTTCACGCCGGATTTGCCGTTTTTCGCGTTATTGCCTGCCTTCCCTTTACCGACGTTGCCGATGACAGCCGCCCACGAGCCTTCTTCCCCGCCGTCCCTCGACGCTTCCCCCGGCCGCCCCGCGGCGCGCCTGATCCTTGCGCTGCTGCGCGAAAGCCGCGTGTCGCTCACGCTGGCGCTCACCGCGTGCGTGCTGAACGGCGTCGCGAGCGTGCTGCTCGTCGCGACGCTGAACCGCGCGCTGTCGCAACCGGGCGCCGCCGACGCCGCGCTCGCGTGGCGCTTCGCGCTGTGCGCGGTGATCGCGCTCGTCACGCGGATCGTGTCGGGCACGCTGTTCGCCCGCCTGTCGCAGGACACGATGGCGCGGCTGCGCGTGCATCTGGCGCGGCGCGTCGGCGCGGCCGAACTGCGCGACATCGAGCGGATCGGCGCGGCGCCCGTGCAGTCGGTGCTGACCGACGACGCGACCAACGTGTCGATGCTGTTCTTCGCGCTGCCGAACCTGGTCATGCACGGCTCGATCGTGTTCGGCTGCCTCGGCTATCTCGCGTGGCTGTCCTGGCCCGTGTGCGTGCTGGCGCTGGCCGCGATCGTCGCCGGCTCGCTCGGCTATCACACCGGCGACCGCCGCGCGATCGCGGCGCTCGAAGCGGCCGGCCAGGCGCAGGACCGCCTGTTCGGCTATCTCGGCTCGCTGTTCTCCGGCGCGAAGGAGCTGAAGCTGCACGATGCGCGCGCCCGCCAGTTCGTCGACGGCCAACTCGGCGCCGCGATCGGCGAAGTGCGCGACCATCGGCGCCGCGCGTTCAGCGCGTATGCGGTCGGCGTCGGCTGGATCATCTTCCTGTTCTACGTGTTCCTCGGCATCGCGTCGTTCTGGCCGCAGCTCGGCGTGCATGCCGACCCGGCCGCGGCCGCCGGCTACGTCGTCGTGTTCCTGTTCATGCTCGTGCCGCTCGACGGCCTGCTGAACAACCTGCCGACCGTCAACGCGGCGCGCGTGTCGCTCACGCGGATCGAAGGCGTGATGGCCGAGTTCGGCGCGCTGCGCACGGTGCCGCCCGCGGCCGATGCGCCCGACGTGCCGCCGGCCGGCGCGGTCACGCTGCGCGGCGTCACGCATGCGTATTTCCACGAGCGCGACGAACGGATGTTCAGCATCGGGCCGATCGATTTGACGATCAAGCCGGGCGAACTCGTGTTCATCGTCGGCGGCAACGGCAGCGGCAAGACGACGCTCGCGAAGGTGTTGACGGGGTTGTACGAGCCCGAGGAAGGCACGATCGAGGTCGACGGCCGCACGATCGGCTGGCGCGAACGCGCGGCCTACCGGCAGCGCTTCAGCGCGGTGTTCAACGATTTCCATCTGTTCGATGCGCTGCTCGGCATCGTCGACCCCGACGATCCGTCGCGTGCGCAGGCCGATGCGCGGGCGAACGCGCTCGTCGCGAAACTCGCGCTCGACCACAAGGTGAAGGTGGTCGACGGCGCGTTCTCGACGCGCGCGTTGTCGACCGGGCAGCGCAAGCGGCTCGCGCTCGTCGTCGCGTACCTGGAAGATCGCCCGTTCTACCTGTTCGACGAATGGGCGGCCGACCAGGACCCGTCGTTCAAGGCCGTGTTCTACGAACAACTGCTGCCTGAGCTGCGCGCTCGCGGCAAGGCCGTGATCGTGATCACGCACGACGACCGCTATTTCGATCTCGCCGACCGTCTGCTGAAGCTCGACAACGGGCGCATCGTCAGCGACACGCAGCCGGCGCGCCTGCGCGCGCAGGATGGCGTCGATGCGCTGAGCGCGTAACACGACACCGACAGTCGATCGAAAAATCGCCGACACGCTGCATGGGCAGTGTGTCGGCGATGGTCGTTTCAGCGGGGAATGTGGCTGACGTGTAGCGAAAAGGACAGGCGGAAGCCGCGCGTCGTCAAGCCGGTCGCCACGCCCTGCCCGTCAACGCGGCATCGTCCGCACGCTCAACGCACGGCCGGCAGCTTCAGCATCGTATCGGTCATCACGTCGGCCAGCTTCAGCGCCGACATCGGCCCGCCGAACCCCCAGATGTTGCGCTCGATCAGCGCGATCCGATGTTCACGCAGCGCGGGCACGAAACGCCACACCGGCGAATCGAGTTTCGTCGACAACGGCACGTCCATCCCCGACGCGGTCACGAACAGCACGGCCAGGTCTCGCTGCTTCAGCAGATCGGCCGACGTCACGTACAGCGTGCCTTCCCGCGTCGGCTTCTTCGGCCACGGATCGAGCCCGAGCGCCCGCGCGAGGCCGGCCGACGTGCTGTTGCCCGTATAGGCCCAGTAACGATCGGGCAAGCCGAGATCCTGCAGCAGCGCGACGCGTTCGCCGTGGCGGCCCGCGGCCGCGAGCCGCGCCGCATTGCGCGCGATGCCGGCGTCGAGTTGCGCTTCGACCGCCTGCGCGCGCGCGTCGCGCCCCGTCACCGCGCCGATCGTCCGGAAGATCTGCCGCATCCAGTCGAGCTGCGTGACGGGCACGCCGCCTTCGGACACGTTCGGGCTGAACTGGAACAGGATCGTCGGCGCGATCCGGTCGAGCGCGTCGAAGATCGGTGCATGCCGGAACCCGACGCCGATGATCAGGTCCGGCTTGACCGCCGCGATCGCCTCGAGCCCCGGCTCCTGCCGCGAGCCAATGTCGGTCACATGTGCGAGCTGCTCGCTCCGATAACCGAGCCAGCCAGGATAGAACGCGGTATCGGCCATCCCGACCGGCACGAGGTCGAGCGCGATCACGCTTTCCGCGAACATGAAGTCGAGCGCGACCACGCGCTGCGGCCGCACGGGCATCTTCGCGCTGGCCTGCGACACGACGGGATTGCCGGCCAGCGACACGCCGCCCTGCGTACCGCCGGCGCCCCCGGCCACGGAAGCTGCGGCGGCCGATGCGGAAAACGCGCTGCAGCACGCGGCGCCGAGCGCCGCCACGAGCGTGCCAAGCACATGCCGGCGGCCGGCATGCGTCACCGGATCGCGTCCTGCTCGGCCAGCGCCGCGTCGTCCATCGTCAGTAGCAGCGGGCAGCTTCCACACAGTTGCGTTTCTCCAGGAATTTCGTAGCGCAGACAGCACACGCGGCGCGCGCGAAACGGCGTCGGCAGCAGCGGCGAGCGCGGCACGGCGTCGCGCACCGGCATGCGCAATGGATTCGGCTCGCCGTGCACGCAGGTCGAACCGAACAGCCAGTCCGCATCGCGGACGGGATCGGCCGCGCACGGCAGCGAACGATACGTATCGAGCAGATAGTCGAGCAGGTTGCCCGCGTTGCTCCACAGCACGCGCGGCGTGACGCGGCCCATCGCCGCGAGCAGGTCGATCACCGCGCCGAGATGCGCGACGAGCCCCGCATAGCGCGGCGCGGGTTCGTCGCACGGCGCGCCGAGCGCATCGCTCGCGAAATACAGTGCGGCCGGCATCCCGTCGTCGAGCGCGACGAACGTGCGCTCGGGCGTCATGTCGAGCGGCCGGCCGAGCGTCAGCGCGGCGACGACGCCGGCCGGCGCCGCGCGGCCAAAATAGTATTTGCTCCATTGCGACATCAGCGCACGCGCATGCTGCGCCGGATCGCCGCCGTAATGGTCGACCATCGCGGCGAGCACGGCGTCGCGGTGCGCGGGCAACGCGCTGACGGGCACGACGATGCGGCCCGGCGCGTGCACATCGTCGGGCATGCCGAGCCACACGGCGTCGAGGTGCTCGGCGAACGGTTCCGGCGCGAACGCCGAAAAGCGCGTGGCGCGCGCGCCGTCGAGCGCCGGCGTCATCGCCCGGCGCGCCGGGCGCGGCGCCCCTCGAGAATCAGCAGCCCGAGCAGGTACGGCGCGCCGATCAGCGCGGTCAGCACGCCGGCCGGCACTTCGCGCGGCGCGACGACGGTGCGCGCCGCGAGATCCGCGACGCCGAGGATCAGCGCGCCGCACGCCGCCGCGAGCCACAGCCGCGTGCGATGTCGGCGCGCGCCGAGCATCGTCGCGACGTGCGGCGCCATCAGCCCGATGAAGCCGACCGGCCCGACCGCCGCGACGGCCGCGCACGCGGCGAGCGTCGCGATCGTCAGCGCGAGCGGCCGCAGCGCGGCCACCGGGAGGCCGAGCGCGGCCGCCTGATCGTCGCCGAGCGCGAGCATGTCGAGCGGTTTCGCGAGCCACGCGAATACCGGCACCGCGAGCACGCACCACGGCAGCAGCATCGACACCTCGCCCCAGCTGCGGCCGTACGTACCGCCGACGAGCCACACGACGAAGCGCGCGGGCTGCACGCTTTCCTGCGTGATCAGCCATTGCGCGAGCGTGGTCCACAGCGCGCCGATCACGATGCCGGTCAGCGCGACCGCGAGCGGCGCGTAGCGATGCCGGTGATTCAGCGCGAGCGTGATCGCGAGCGACAGCCCGCCGCCGATCAGCGCGGCGGCGGCCAGTGTCACGTGGCCCATCAGCGGCCACGTCGACAACGCGAACAACGTGACGAGCCCCGCGCCCTGCGTGACGCCGAGCACTTCGGGGCCCGCGAGCGGATTGCGCACGACGCTCTGCATCGCGACGCCGCTGACGGCGAGCAATGCACCGGCGAGCAGTGCGCACAGCAGGCGCGGCAGGCGCAGGTCGATCAGCATCCGCGCGAGCGCATCGTGACCGGACAGCGCGGCCGACCAGCGCGCGGGCGACAGCCATTCGGGGCCGGCCGACACGCCGACAAAAACCACGAGCAAGCCCGCCACGACGAACAGTACGGTGCGCAGCGGCCAGCCGAGCCGTTCGAGCCAGCCGACGAGCCGCGTCGAGCCGCCGCCCGCCGCACGTTCGGCATCCGCGTGCAGCACGCCCGACCACGCGGCGCCGCGCCGGATCATCGCGAGCATCAGCGGCGTGCCGACCAGCGCGATCGCGACGCCGGTCGACAGCGTCGCGTCGAGGCCCGATGCGAGCACCGCGCTGTCGGTGACGAGCACGAGCGCGCCGCCGGCGAGCGCCGACAGCGGCACCAGCACGCCGAGCCGCGCCGCGCGCGCGCCGCGCACCTGGCGCAGCAGGTTCGGCGCGACGAGGCCGACGTACGACAGCGGGCCCGCGATGCTGACCGCCACGCTCGTGAACGCGACCGCGACGATCGTCGCGGCAAGCCGCGTCGCATCGACGCGCACGCCGGCCGCGGCCGCGGCATCGTCGCCGAGCGTGAGCGGATTCAGCGGCCGGATCACGAACGGCAGCGCGACGAGCGGCACGACGAGCCAGCGCGCGGCGAGCGCGAGGCCCGCCGCGCCCGGCTGGTACAGGCTGCCGTTGGTCCACAGCGCGGCGCCCGCGATGTTCTGCTCGAAGAACGCGAGCACGAGCGTCGACAGCGCCGCGAACAGCAGCATGCACACGCTGCCCGCGAGCACGAGCCGCAACGGCGTCGCGCGCCAGCCGCCCGCCGCGACGATCGCGCACGCGGCAGCCGCGAGCCCGCACACGAACAGCAGCGGCACCGACGCGACGCCAGCCAGCGCCGGCACCAGCATCGCCGCGAGCAGGCCGAGCTGGGCGCCGCCCGTCACGCCGAGCAGGTCGGGCGACGCGAGCGGATTGCGCGTGAGCGACTGGAACAGTGCGCCGGCGATGCCAAGGCAGCCGCCCGCGACGAGCGCGGCCGCGACGCGCGGCAGATTGAGGTCGAACAGGAAGACGTGCGCGAGCGACGCGGCATCGCTGCCGGGCGCCGCGTCCCACCACACGCGCAGGTCTGGGACGATCCGCAGCGCCGCGAGCAGCGCGATCAGCGCGACGAGACCGAACGCGATCGCGCCGGCCCGGCCCTTCGCCGCGCTCCTGCCCGTCGCCGCGAGGCGCTTGCGCATCGCGAACGTCGTCATACGGCGAGATCCCGGTCGAAGACGCCGGCCGCCTGCGGCGCGCCGTCGGTCGACGGCCCGTAGGCCGGCACGCACATCGGCGCGCCCGTCTGCGGATGCGCGAGCTTCAGCATCTCGACGCCGAACGCCGCGCGCAGCCGCGCCGGCTCGAGCATCGCGTCCGGCGTGCCTTGCGCGACGAGGCGGCCCGCGCGCATCAGCACGATCTCGTCGCTGTACGCGGCCGCCTGGTTCAGGTCGTGCAACACCCAGACGATCGTCAGCCCGCGCGCGCGGTTCAGCGCACGCAGCGCATCGAGGATGTCGAGCTGGTGATGAATGTCGAGATACGTCGTCGGTTCGTCGAGCAGCACGATCGGCGCCTGCTGCGCGAGCGCCATCGCGATCCACGCGCGCTGGCGTTCGCCGCCCGACAGCGCGCCGACGTCGCGCTCCGCATCGTCCGCAAGGCCGCTCGTGTCGAGCGCCTCGTCGATCGCCGCATGATCGGCGCGCGACAGGCCGCGCAGGAAGCCGCCGTACGCATAGCGCCCGTACGCGACGAGTTCGCGCACCGTGAGGCCCGACGGAATCTGGTTGAACTGCGCGAGCATCGTCAGCTCGCGCGCGAGCGCGCGACGGCGAAACGATGCGAGCGGCTTGCCGTTGACTTCAACATGGCCGGCACGCGCGGGCTGCAGGCCCGCGAGCGTGCGCAGCAGCGTGCTCTTGCCGCAGCCGTTCGGTCCGCACAGCGCGGTTACGCGGCCGGCCGCGATCGACAGGTCCAGCCCGTCGATCACGACATGGTCGCGATATCCCACCGACAGCCCGCGCGCGGCAAGCGCGGCGGTACTACGCGTCATCAATCCTCCGTTCGGTCGCGCGGGACCGTGTAACTCTGCGCCATCGCGACGACGACCTTGCGCGGCCCCTCGAACGGGTCGCGCGCATGCGCGGTCAGCATGTTGTCGAGCATCAGCACGTCGCCGGTGCGCCACGGGAACACGATGCGCTGCTGGTCGAGCACGCCGCGGATCTGCGCGAGCGCGTCGGCCTCGAGCGGTTCGCCGTCGCCGTAATACACGTTGCGCGGCACGTTCTCGAGCCCGACCGCATCGACGAGCGCTTCCTGCATGTCGTCGTCGAGCGCCGACAGGTGAAACAGGTTCGCCTGGTTGAACCATACGCGGTCGCCCGTGCGCGGATGGCGCGCGACGGCCTGGCAACGCTCGCGCGTGCGCAGCAGCAGTTCGCCGTCGTCGTCGGTGCGCCACGTGCACTCGATGCCGCGCGCCGCGCACATCCGCTCGACCTCGGCCGGCTCGTCGGTGCCGAACGACTGCTGCCACGGCAGATCGAGCCCCTGCCCGAAATTGCGCACGTACAGCAGCTCGCGCTTCTCGAAGCGCGCGACGAGCGCCGGATCGAGCGCGCGGTACACGGCGCGGCTGTCCGCGATCGGCGTCGCCCCGCCCTTCGGCGCGGCGAGCGCGCAGTGGAACCAGATCCGCAGCGGCCATTCGCGCGTGTACGACTGCTCGTTGTGCAGCGGAATCGCGCGGTGCGGCGGGTATTCGGTCGACGTGTAGACCGCGCCTTCGACCTGGCTGCGCGGCGTCGACGCGTATTCATAGCCGATCAGCGGATCGCCGAACGAGGCCGCGAATTGCTGGAACGTGTCGATCGACGGCACGCGAAAGCCCGTGAACAGCACGCCGCCCGCCCGTTCGAGCGTGTCGGCCGCGATCTCGCGCGCGAGCGGCGCGACGTCGTCGATCGACATCCCGTCGTTGCCGCGCGGCGACACGACGGTGGGCAGTCCCGGCTCGATACGCAGATCGTCGAGCGTCGGCAACGAAAGCAGGGTCATGCAACGTCCTCTTCAGGTGACGCGCCGCACATGCGGCGCAACGGGTCACGACGCGCGCGTCGCGCGCTCGCCGTCCATCGCGCGGCGCAGGCTCGCGGGGCGCATGTCGGTCCAGACGGTTTCGATGTGCGCGAGACAGTCGGCCTTCGGGCCGCGCACGCCGACCTCGCGCCAGCCGGCGGGCACGGGCCGGAACGTCGGCCAGATCGAATACTGTTCTTCGTCGTTGATGACGACCGTATAGACGAGATCGTCGGTGTCGGCGGAAGGCGTCGGGGCTTGCGTCATGATCGGAAATCGCTGGGCGGTTGAAGGAAGCGAAGCGGCGGATTCGGCCGCTCCTGTCTGATAGACGGTTGGCCGGCGCGTTTTTTTACCGCCGCCGTGCGCGGCCGCCCAGGAACACCGGGCAGGCGACGCCGCGATGGCATGCGTCGAGGCATTCCGCGCAGTGGCGCTCGGCGTCGCGCACCATGAAATGCACGAGCGTCTGCGACACGTTCAACGCGCGCGCCGCGGTCTGCAGCGTCTCCTCGCGCAGCCGCACCATCTCGAATGCCGCCCGGCTGCGCGCCGGCAGGTCGTCGAGCGCGGCGCACACGCGCCGCAGCGTATCGCGCGTCATCAAGGCGGCTTCCGGCGTCGGCTCGGGCGACGGCACGTCGTAGCCGTCGTCCTCTTCGGTGTGATAGACGTTTTCGAGGCTTTGCCGGCGGCACGCGTCGATCGATGCGTTGCGCACCATCCGCGTCACGTACGCGACCGGCTGGCGCACCGCGTCCTGATTGGGGAATTCGACGAGCTTCACGAATACGTCGTGCACGACGTCCTCCGCGCGGCTCGCGCAGCCGACGAAGCCGCGCGCGACGTTGACGAGCATCGCGCGATGCGAGATCAGCACATCGAGCAGCGCGCCCTGCGCACGCGGCTCGGACGCCCGGCGCGCACGCGGCGCGGCGCGCGGCGGCAGGTCCGGATAACTGCCGAGGAACGGGTTTGCCGCTGCCGCTACCGGTCGGTCGAGCACTTCCGCCATCGCCATCGATCTGCTCCGTCAAATTCCGAGATAAGGGAATTTAACGTAAACGCAAATCATTCTCAATCCGATTACGAGATAACCCTTTAGGTTAGTGGGATTTGTCTGAACAATTGCCGGAATGCCTGCTTCGGCGGACGGGACGAACGCGACGGGTCTACGAAGAACGGCAAACTTTCCGGGCCGAAGGAAGTTGCCCGGTGACCGAAACGGCCGAGATTCACGACGCGGCCGCGCCCACCGCCGTCAGTAGATGAACAACCGGATCGTCGCCGTCGCATCGAACCGCCCGATCTTCGGCGGCCCGAACGACTTCAGCACCGCGTCCATCAGCACGCTCTGATTCATCACGTTGGACGCGAACTGAGCCAGCGTGAACTGCTGGTTGAACGGAATGGCCTTGCCCTGGCTATCCTCGATCCCAATCCCGAAATTGCTGTCCTGCGCCGGCACCAGCAAACCGTTCCGGACCGGAAAACTCGTTTCGAAATACCCGTCCACCCGCACCGCGACGTTGCATTTCTTGGTCAGCGACAACGAGAACCGCTTGCGCGGCACCGCCGGCATGAAGCCGTTACCCGCCGCCTGCACCTGCCCGAAATTGACGATGCCCGGTTCGGGCGTCACGAGGACGTCGACGAAGCACGGCGTCGGCTTGAGGTTGCGCAGGCCGCTCAGCCGGTACTGGAAGCTCGTGCCGAACGCATTCAGCCCGAACTCGCCGTCGAACTGGAACACCGTGTAGATATCGCTCGGCGGCTGGATCCAGTTGCCCTTCTTGCGCACGACGACCTGGTAGTCGATGCTGATGTTCGTGCGCTGGCAACGCCCGCGGTCGAAGTCGTACCGGGTGCACGGCGGCACCGAATACCCGGTAAACACCCCGCCGCCGCGATTGCTGGTCTTGTCGAAATAATCGACGCCCTTGTAGCGGATGCCGATCTCGAGTCCCCATGCGGCAGGGTCCGTACGATTCGGATTCGCGTAGAAGTAAATGTTGTCGACGACCTTCAGGCTGCCGGCGTCCCCCAGGTCCTTGTAGCAATACCCCGACGTCGTGCGCACCGGCGACACCCAGATCACGTAGCCGTCCGGCGCGTCGGTCGGATACGACGCCACGCCGCCGATCGGCTCGGTCAACGACGTCGCGCCGCTGTTCGTCAGGCAGCGCAGCGCCCACGCCGGCTGCACGGCCGCGATCAGCAGCGCGAGGACGACCCAGCGCAGCCATGCCGCCGGCGCCGCTCGATGACGCATGCCCGCGCTCATTGCTTCACGCTCTTGCACACACCGGCGTCGCACGCATATTCGACCGCCACCTGGCCGCCGTAATCGTCGATATGCGTGACGAACAGCGTCGCCGGCGTCGCGGCCTTGAACGGCACGTCGGCCGTGCTCATTGGGCTCACCATCACCGGCTCGATCGGCACCGGCGTCTTCTGCGCGCCCGCGCTCACGTCGACCACCGTCACGTGGTACGGCGTCGGGTTGTCGAACACGAGCTTGTGCGCGGCCGCCTCCACCCGCAGCGTCATCGGCAGCGTCCAGTCCTCGTCGCGCGCGGGCTGCACGGCCTTCGGCCGGTAGAACAGCTTCATCTGCGTATGCAGCGCGATCTGCAGCGTGTTCGGCGTATCGGTCTTCGGCGGCACTTCGCGGATGTTCAGGTAGAACACCGTTTCGCGATCGGCCGGCAACTCGGTGCCCGGCAGTTTCGCGATCCGCAGCACGTTGCGCTCGTTCGCCTCGATGCGCTGCAGCGGCGGCACGACCATCAGCGGCGATGTGGTCTTGTTGCCCTTCGCGTCCTCGAGCCACGACTGCACGAGATACGGATACGTCGCGCTCTTGTTGGTGATCGTCACGATCGCGGCCTGCTCGCCTTCGTTGAAGATCACGCGCGTGCGATCGGGCACGATCGCCGCCTGCGCGGCGCCAGCCAGCATCGCGCCGACGGTCGCGAACGCGCACAGCGCGCGCCGCGGGAAAGAAAGGGAGAAAGCGTTCTTCATCGCTGGATCCATGAAAATCATCGTTCGACCCGCGCGGCCGCCGCATGCGACTCGCCCGGTGTCCGGCACGTCACCGGAATCGGCGTGCCTTCGAGTTGGAGCTGGTTCGGCAGGGTGTCGATCGTGCACAGCGTGCGTTCGCCCGCCCGCACCGCCAGCGCGGATTTCGGCTGAACCTGGGTCAGGAACGCCGCGCCGCCCTCGCCGACGATGCCGAGCTCCTTGCCGTTCGCCGCGTCCTGCACCGACGCGCCGAACGGCAGCGCGTGGCCGGCCGCGTCGGTCAGCGTCAGGTACAGGTTGCTGCCGCGCGCGGCGGAGAACTTCACGAAGCCGATCGCGCCGTCGGTCAGCACCATGCGCTGGATCGGGTTCGTCACCTGCACTTCGAGCGGCAGCTTCTCGACGTTCACGGTCGCGTCGTACACGTTGTAAGGCGAGATGCCGTCGAGCACCGCGTAGCCGCGCGAATCGGTGTGCGTGAGCGTGCCGGACAGCGGCACGTCGGGCACGCCGTCGGTCGATACCAGCAGCCGCGTATCGCCCGCATTGCCGTTCGCGTGCGCGGACACGCCGTACTGCGTCGCGACGAACGAGCCGTCGACTTCGAGCGACGCGGCCGCATACGCGTTGGCGAGCGTCGACGCCTGCGCGGTGAGCTGGTACGCCGACGTGCGTTGCCGGAAGCTCGCGTTCGCCGATGCGCGGCCGTCGGTCTCGCCCGCATTGACCTGATAGGTGCGACCGGCCGGATCGTCGTAGATGTAGCCGGCGTTCACGCTGGTGCTGCCGTTGCCCGTCGTCAGGTTCGACGTGACGGTGTGGCGGCCGCCGATCGGCAGCGTCGCGGTGACCGAGAACTGGTTGCCGCTCGCGCCCGCGCTCTGCGTGCGGAATGCCGACACGCTGACGTTCAGGTTGCGCAGCGTGCCGATCGAGAACGCACGCGTGAGCGTCAGGCCGACCCGCTGCTCGGACGCGCGCGCCCAGTAGGTCGTCTGGTCGTACGAGAAATAGGTCGACGTGTCGCCGAAGCGCTTCGACAGCGTCGCCGAATAGCGCTGCTTGCTGTTGGCGAGGCCGTACGCGGTCGGATCGCCGGAGAACTGCGCGAAGCTCGTGTACTCGCGCTCCGAGAAGCGGTAGCCGAAGAAGCGCACGTCCGCATCGAGCCCGTCGAAGTGCTTCGAATAGTTGATCCGATACGAGTTGCCGTTACGTGTCGCGCCGTTCCACCACAAGCGCGCCCGCGCATGCGTGACGTCGGCCGACACCGCGCCGAACGCGCCGAAATCGCGACCGACGCCGAGCGCGATCGACGTATAGCCCGACGCGGCGATGAAGCCGCCATAGGCGGTGACGTCGAACGGCAAACCGTACGCGATTTCGCCGAACCCGAAGAACGGCGTGATGCCGGCGCCACCGAACAGGCGTGGCTTGCCGACCGCGGCCTTGTAGCGCAACTGGCCGGTGCGCGCGAGGAACGGCACGGCGGCCGTCGTCACCTGGAAGCGCTGCACGCTGCCGTCCTCTTCCTCGACCGCGACGTCGAGCGTGCCCTGCACGCTCGTGTTGATGTTCTGCAGCGCGAATGCGCCCGGCGACACGCGCGTCACGTACAGCACGCGGCCGGCCTGCGACACGGTCACGGTCGCGTTGGTGCGCGCGACGCCCGAGATCAGCGGCGCATAGCCGCGCAGCGACGGCGGCAGCATGCGGTCGTCGCTCCGGATCGACGCGCCCGTCAGTGCGAACGTGTCGAAAATGTCGGAGGTCAGATAGTCGTCGCCGAACGTCACCGTCGACTGGATCGACGGCAGCGCGCGAAACGCATAAAGCCGGCTGAAGCGGAACGTGCGGTCCGCGTACGCGGTGTTGCCCACGTTCGATTGCGCCTGGTAGTCGCCGCGAAAACGCCACGCATCCCAGTTCGCGCCGACCGTCCCGTACGCCTGGATCGCATTCGTCTGCCCGCCGCCCGCACCGAAGTTGCGGTTCGTGTTCGCGATCACGCGATAGTCGAGCATCGCGCCGGGAATCCCTTCGGACCAGTGCTCCGGCGGCAGGTAGGTCGAATCGGTGAATTCGAGCGCGGCCTGCGGAATCGTGATCTTGAGCCGCCCGTCGCTTTTCAGGTAACGCACGGTCGCCCCTTCGATCGCGGCGAGGTCGACGCAACTGCCGCCCGGGAAGCGCGGCAGGTCCTTGACCAGCGACGGCTTCAGGCCGAAACGCGCGACGAGCGCCGGTCGCAGGCACGGCTTGCCCGCGCCCGTCGCATCGACGGCCACGAATTCGATCGGTTGCAATCCGAGGTACAGGTCGTTGACCTGCACGTCGAGCATGTACTCGCCGGGCAGCGTGAAGTCGGCCTGCGAGAACTGCGACAGGTCGACGTTGCGCGTTCCGTCGATGTCGAGGAACGACGAATTGAATTCCGTCGCCTGGCTCTGGCTGCCGACGACCAGCACGGAGACGCAAAGGAAGGAATGTCTGATTCGCACGCGGTGCTACCGGGAGTCCGAGGAGAAGGAAAACGGGAGGAAGGACGAAGGAGGAAGGGATGCACGCATCCCTCCTCCGGTACGGACGCTTACTGGTAGCGGACCGTGAAGTTCGCGACGCCGTCGGCGGTACCCGGCGTCACGCCGGCTGCCGTCGCTTCGTACATCGCCGCGAAGCGTGCGATGTTCGTGCCGTTCTGCAGCAGCGTCGGCGCCTTCTGCTCGGCGCCGTTGTCGAGGTATTCGCCCGACGCGGCCTGCAGGCGGATGCCGACGTTGGTTGCCGAACCGATCGTGGCGAGCAGCTTCGGCTGGCCCGCGCTCGACGTGCCCGTGAACGTGAAGTACGCGTTCTTCGCGACGCTGGTGTCGCAATCGGTCAGCTTGATGTCGAAGTTGGTCGGCGTGGACTTGTCGCCGGCTTGCTTGAACACATTGGTCGGCACCTTGCCGAGGTTCACGGTCTGGTTGACCGAGCCCGAGTCGATGCCGCATGCGCCCGCGACGATCTCGCCCGTGAAGTTGATCGTGCCGGTGCCCGCTGCGAAGGCCGAGGTCGACAGAGCTGCGAGTGCGACAGCGCTCAGGATGGATTTTTTCATGAGGTTTCCCGTAAGGAGTGCAAATGGAATGGACGACGTGGCGGACACAAACGACAGCGCACGGTGGCTCCCGTCCGACACGAGGCGGCATTATCGAGATAACCACGAAAGATTTCTGTAAATCATTGTCAAATGCATCTGACAATGTTCGATTTACCCCTATAAAACCTCATTATTTCCCTTCCATTTTCAATCCCGGATTTTTTATCCGCAGTCCTTTTTGATTTTCCGGAACCGATTGAAGATTAAGGGAATTTCTTGCCGATAATCATCGACGCCGCGTACTTCCTTGCTGGTGCTGGCTTGCGCAGGACCGCCACTCAAAGGACAAAACATTGTCCAACACCGCCATCGTTGTCCGATTACAACGCCAATATCGAATCATTTTCAACTGACAGGAAATTAACAATGGCATTCCATCAATATGAATTGATCGCGCAAACGATTGCGCGAGAATACAAACGTTTTACTGCGACACTTTGCCGCCATCATTAATTCCAATATATTGATTAATCCATTCGTCAATTACCGATCTTGAATCGCATGCATGCGCGGCCGCTGGAACGCGGCTGGCTTGCCGGATTGGACGAGATGAAAAAGGAAAGGACGCGGCACACGTTTGCGCCGGGAGCGACACGACCGGTCGCCGGATGCGGGTGGCAGGGAAGCAACCGCTCCGCCCTGCCGGGAGATGAAAAGGAGGCGCGGAACAGCGCCAGGAAGCGCCGATGCCGCGCGGCGAAACGACGGGCATCACGCGCTGTCGAAGCAGCGGCCGCACGTTGAATCGTACGGCCGCCGTCATGCCGCCCGACACGCTGCCGCGTCAGGCGACGCGTCGCACGTCACGCGGAAGCCGCGGCCTCCGCCGTGGCCGGCGCCCAGCCGCCGCCGAGCGCGCGATACAGCGCGATCGCGTTCGCGAGCCGGAGCTGCCTGAGCCGGATCAGCTCCTGCCCCGACTCGTACGTGCTGCGCTGCGCGTCGAGCAGCTCGAGATAGGTCGCGACGCCGCCCGCATAGCGGCGCTCCGCGAGCCTCAGCCGCGCGCCGTCCGCCGCATATACGTCCTGCTGCGCGGCAAGCTGCCGGTCGATCCAGTCGCGCGCGGCGAACGCATCGGCCACTTCGCGAAACGCGGTCTGCACCGCCTTCTCGTATTCGGCGACCGCGATGTCCTTGCGCGCGTGCGCGACGTCGAGGTTCGCGCGATTGCGACCGCCCGCGAAGATCGGCAGCGTGATGCGCGGCGCGAACGTCCACACGCTGGTGCCGGCCGCGAACAGGCTCGAGAACGCGTCGCTCACCGAGCCGTAGTCGGTCGTCAGCGCGACGCGCGGGAAGAACGCCGCGCGCGCCGCGCCGATGTTCGCGTTCGCCGCCTTCAGCCGCGCCTCGGCCTGCCGGATGTCCGGCCGCCGTTCGAGCAGTTCGCTCGGTGCGCCCGGCGCCACGGGCGCGATCGACAGCGTGTCGAGCGCGGTCGCGTCGTCGGGCACGTTGCGCGCGAAGTCGCCCGCCAGCAGTTGCAGCGCCTGTACGGCCTGCGCATGCTCGCGCTGCAGCGCGGCCTGCGACGCGCGCGCGGACGCCACCAGCATCTCGTCCGAACGCAGCTCGATCGCGTCGCTCGTGCCGGCGGCATAGCGGCGTTGCGTGAGCGCGGCCATCCGTTCGCGGGCTTCGAGCGTGCGCTCAGCGAGCGCCAGTTGCTCGTGCAACGATCGCTCGGAAACGTACGCGCCCGCCACTTCGGCGATCACGCCGATGCGGACCGTGCGCTGCGCGTCGGCGGTCGCGAAATACTCGGCGAGCGCCGCGTCGGACAGGTTGCGCACCCGGCCGAACAGATCGAGCTCGTATGCGCTGACGCCGACGCCCGCACGATACAGCCCGCTGATCGCGCTTTCGCGCACGACCGGGTCGTACTGGCGCGCGCGTTCGTAGCCGAGATTCGCGTCGACCGACGGCATGCGGTCCGCGCGCTGCACGCCGTACAGCGCGCGCGCTTCCTCGAGCCGGCCGGCCGCGATCCGCAGGTCGCGATTGTTCGCGAGCGCCGCGTCGATCCACGCCTGCAGCGCCGGATCGGTGAAATACGCATGCCAGTCGTCGAGCAGCGCGGCATCCCGTGCCGCGGCCGATTGGGCCGCCGGCGCCGTACTGCCGTCGACCGGCGCATAGGACGCCGGCACCGGCGCCGCCGGGCGCTCGTAACGCGGCGCGAGCGAGCACCCGGCGAGCGCGAGCGCGGCGGCCAGCGCGACCGGCACGCGCCGCGCGGCGCGTGGATTCAGCGCGAACATCATGGTTGCGAACCCTCCATCGTCGTCGGCTGCGCACCGCCGCGCCGGCGTGGGCCGACGTCGAACAGGCGGCCGACGATCACGAAAAACAGCGGGACGAGAAACACCGCGAGCACGGTCGCCGTGATCACGCCGCCGAGCACGCCGGTGCCGATCGCCGTCTGCGCGCCGGACGCGGCGCCCGACGCGAACGCGAGCGGCAGCACGCCGACGCCGAACGCGAGCGACGTCATCACGATCGGCCGCAGCCGCAGGCGCGCGGCCTCGAGCGCCGCGTCGACGAGCGACATGCGCTGCGCGACGAGATCCTTCGCGACTTCGACGATCAGGATCGCGTTCTTCGCGGACAGCCCGATCGTCGCGATCAGCCCCACCTTGAAATAGATGTCGTTCGGCATCGTCCGCAGCGTCACGCCGAGGACGGCGCCGATCACGCCGAGCGGGACGACCAGCATCACCGCAAACGGAATCGACCAGCTCTCGTACAACGCCGCGAGCGCGAGGAACACGACGAGCACCGACAGCGCGAACAGCATCGGCGCCTGCGCGCCCGACAGCCGCTCCTCGAACGACTGCCCCGACCACGCATGGCCGATGCCGGCCGGCAGCTTCGCGGCGATCCGCTCGATCGCGGCCATCGCGTCGCCGCTGCTGTGGCCGGCTGCGGCCGAGCCGTTGATCGTGAACGACGGATAGCCGTTGTAGCGCGTGAGCTGCGGCGGCCCCATCGTCCAGTGCAGCGTCGTGAACGCCGCGAGCGGCACCATCTCGCCGCGCGCGTTGCGCACGCGCAGCTTCTTCACGTCGTCCGGATCGAGCCGGTGCCGCCCGTCGGCCTGCACCATCACGCGCCGCACCTGCGTGCCGTGCATGAAGTCGCCGATATAGTCGGAGCCGAACATCACCGCGAGCGTCGTGTTGATCTCGTCCATCGACACGCCGAGCGCGGACGCCTTCGCGCGATCGATGTCGAGCTTCAGTTGCGGCGCGTCCTGCGTGCCCGCGAACATGAGATCGGTGAGCGCGCGATCCTTGCCGCCCGCCGCGAGCAGTTGCTCGCGCGCGGCGCTGAACGTCGCGTAGTCGAGCCCGCCGCGGTTCTGCAGCCGGAAGTCGAAGCCGCTCGACGAACCGAGATCGGGCAGCGCCGGCGAATTCATCGCGAACACCGTCGTGTTCGACGTGCCCGCGAAGCGCTCGTTGATGCGCGCGACGATCGACTGCACGTGATCGCGCACGGCCTTGCGTTCCTTCCAGTTCTTCAGCGTGACGAAGATCATCCCGCCGTTCGGCCCTTCGCCGTACAGGTTGAAGCCGCCGAGCGCGTACGTATAGGCGGTCGGCTCGTCGCGGCGGATCGCCGACTCGACCGCGCGCACGCTCTGCATCGTTTCCGCGAGCGGCGTGCCTTGCGGGCGGATCACCATCACCATGAAGTTGCCCTGGTCCTCGTCCGGCAGGAACGCGGTCGGCAACTGCGTGAGCATCAGCACCGCGGCCGCGGTCAGCGCGCCGTACACGACGAGCCAGCGCAGCGGCTTCTTCAGCATCGTGCCGACCCGCGTCGCATAGCGCTGCGTCGCGCGCGCGACGAAGCGGTTGAACCCGCCGAAGAAGCCGCGCTTCTCGTGATGGTCGCCGGCCACCGGCTTGAGCAGCGTCGCGCACAGCGCGGGCGTCAGCGACAGCGCGAGGAAGGCCGAGAAGCCGATCGACACCGCGAGCGACAGCGCGAACTGCCGGTAGATGTTGCCCACCGCGCCGCCGAAGAACGCCATCGGCACGAACACCGACGTCAGCACCACGGTGATCCCGACGATCGCGCCGCTGATCTGCTGCATCGCCTTGACGGTCGCGTCGTACGGCGCGAGCCCCTCCTCGACCATCAGCCGCTCGACGTTCTCGACGACGACGATCGCGTCGTCGACGAGGATGCCGATCGCGAGCACCATCCCGAACATCGTCAGCACGTTGATCGAGAAGCCGGCCGCGTACATCACGCCGAACGTGCCCGCGAGCGCGACCGGCACGACGAGCGTCGGAATCAGCGTCGCGCGCAGGTTCTGCATGAACAGGAACATCACGAGGAACACCAGCACGCCGGCCTCGATCAGCGTCGTGACGACCTTGTTCATCGACACGCGCACGAACGACGACGTCTCATACGGAATCTGGTATTTCACGCCCGGCGGGAAGTATCGGGACAGCTCGTCCATCGTCGCGCGCACGCGCTTCTCGGTGGACACCGCGTTCGAACCCGGCGCGAGCTTGATGCCCATCCCGGTCGCGACCTTGCCGTTCACGTACGACGGATAGTTGTAGTCGTTGCCGCCGAATTCGACGCGCGCGACGTCGCGCAGGAACAGCGCGGCGCCGTCGGCCCGCGCGCGCAGCGCGATCGCGCCGAAATCGGCTGGCGTCTTCAGCGGCGCGTCCGCGAACACGGTCGCCGCGATCGGCGCGCTGTCCGGCACCGCGCTGCGGCCGATGTCGCCGATCGTCACGCGTGCGTTGTGCGCGCGCACGGCCGACGCGATGTCCGACGCGGTGAGCCCGTGCCCGGCCAGCTTCACCGGGTCGGGCCAGATCCGCATCGCATATTCGGCGCCCCAGAACTGCACCTTGCCGACGCCCTCGACGCGGCGCAGCGCCTGCACGACGTTCGCCGACGCGTATTCGCCGAGCTGCACGTCGGTCATCCGGCCGTCGTCGGACGTCAGCGACACGACGAGCTGGATATTGTCGGCGGCCTTCTCGACCTGGATGCCGTCGCGGCGCACGGGCTCGGGCAGGCGCGCGTCGACCGTCTTCAGCCGGTTCTGCACTTCGACGGCCGCGAGATCGGCGTTCACGCCCTGCTTGAACGTCAGGTACAGCGACGCCGCGCCGGCGCTGCTCGTCGCGGACGTATACAGCAGCCCCGGCGCGCCGTTCATCTCGCGCTCGATCAGCGCGGTCACCGATTCCTCGACGACCTGCGCGGACGCGCCCGGGTACGTCGCATAAATGCTGACGACGGGCGGCGCGATGTCCGGGTACTGCGCGACGGGCAGCGCGCGAATCGCGAACAGGCCGCCCAGCATGATGAAGATCGCGATCACCCATGCGAAGACGGGGCGATCGATGAAGAAACGTGCCATGTTGGTTTGAACCGGTCAGGTTTGACGGGCGGCCGCCTGCGAAGCGGCCGCTGCCGGCGCCGCCTTCGACGGCGGCGCCTTTTCGACGGGCTGGACGGCCGTATCGGGCGCGAACTGCGCGACGTCGTCGACGATCACGCGCTCGCCGCCCGCAAGGCCGCGCGTGATGCGCCAGTCATGGCCGCTCATCTGGTCGGCCGTGACCTCGACGTCCTTGACCTTGCCGTTCGCGCCGACGACACGCACCGACGTACGGTCGGCCGTGCGCAGCAGCGCGTCTCGCGGCACGAGGATCGCGCGCCGGTCGACCGCCGTGTCGAGCGCGATCCGCACATACGCGCCCGGCAGCAGCTCGCGCTCCGGATTCGGGAACAGCGCGCGCATCGCGACGGTGTCGGTGGTCGGATCGACCGCGAGATCGCTGAACAGCAGCTTGCCCTTCAGCGGATACGCGGTGCCGTCGGCGCGCAGCAGCGTCACCGCGACGTCGTGCTGCGCGATGCCCGTCGCGCGCCCGCTCTTCACCGCGCGACGCAATGCGTCGACGTCGGCGGCCGGCTGCGAGAAGTTCACGTAGATCGGATCGAGCTGCTCGACGGTCGTGAGCGGCGTCGCCTGGTCCTGGCCGACGAGCGCGCCCTCGGTCACGAGCGCGCGCCGTGCACGGCCCGCGATCGGCGCGGTGACGGTCGCGTAGTCGAGCTGCAGTTGCGCGCGCGCGAGTTCGGCCTTCGCGGACGCGACCTCGGCCTTCGCCTGCGTATCGGCCGCGACGGCTTCGGTGTGGTCGCGCTCGCTCACCGCGCGATCGCGCACGAGATCGTCGTAACGGCGGCGCTTGTCGGTCGCCGCGAGCGCGGCGGCCTGCGCCTTCGCGAGCGCGCCCTGCGCGGCGTCGCGCGCGGCCTTCAGCGGCGCGGGATCGATGCGGAACAGCACCGCGCCCTGCTTCACTTCCTGGCCTTCCTCGTAGGTGCGCGCGGTGACGATGCCCGCGACCCGTGCGCGGACTTCCGCCTGCCGGTATGCGTCGAGCCGGCCCGGCAGTTCGACCGTCATCGGCACGGCCGTCGGGCGCACCGTCACGACGGTGGCCTGCTTCGCTGTCTCCGGCTCGGCGTCCTTGTCGCCCTTTCCGCATCCGGCCACGGCCAGCAGCGCCGCGAGCGCGAACGGCGCCAGCCGCATGCGGCGCCACAGGGTGCGTTTGTTATTCATGTTCTGACCTCGGATCGTTCGCCGCCGATACAATGCGGCGGCTCAGGGTGGCCGATTATAATCAGTCACGACTGATTAAATACATCCGCTTTCCATCCGGCTGACGCACTGTCTCAATAAAACGACAGCGAACTGTAAGGAATTTCACGACATGGCCCGCAAGACCCGGGAAGAATCGCTCGCCATCAAGCACCGGATCCTCGACGCCGCCGAGCTCGTGCTGCTCGAAAGAGGCGTCGCGCAAACCGCGATGGCGGACCTCGCCGAGGCCGCCGGGATGTCGCGGGGCGCCGTCTACGGCCACTACCGCAACAAGATGGAAGTGTGTCTGGCGATGTGCGACCGCGCGTTCGCGCGCACGTCCGAGGGGTTCGACGCGGGCGACGGCCTGCCGCCGCTCGCCACGCTGCGGCGCGCCGCGTCGCACTACCTGCAGGAATGCGGCGAGCCGGGCCCGATGCAGCGCGTGCTCGTGATCCTCTATACGAAATGCGAGCAGAGCGAGGAAAACGGCGCGCTGCAGCGGCGCCGCATGCTGCTCGAGCTGCAGATGCTGCGGATCACGAAGGCGCTGCTGCGTCGCGCGATCGCGGCCGGCGAAGTCGCCGCCGATCTCGACGTGCATCTGGCCGCCGTCTATCTCGTGTCGCTGCTCGAAGGCGTGTTCGCGTCGATGATCTGGACCAACCGGCTGCGCGGCAATCTGTGGAATGACGCCGAGGCGATGCTCGACGCCGGTTTCGACGCCGTGCGCACGTCCGGCGCCCTGCGCAGACGCGCGCAAAAATTGCCGGACTAGCGGAAATCGTCGTAATAAATGCTGATTTAACCCGATTTACCGCAGTGCGAAACGAGTGAGCCGACCCTCTTTAAAATTTTTAACGTTTCGCGGAACATCGGTAGACTGACGCTGTCATCTTTCTTTAGCGTCTTCGTGATAACCGGGTTCGACCCGGTATGCACGCCGCCGTTCGAAGCGGGCACCGCCCCGCAGGTTGGGTCGAACGGAAACGACACAGGCCCCTGGCGGGGCCTGTTTTGTTGCACGCCCGCCGCCCGCCCCGTCGCCGTTCGACGGATGTGCCGCCGGCGGCCCCCGCCCACACCCCTTTGAACCGCTTTCCTGGATGTGGACACCTTGGTCAAGTCTGTCGCAACCCCTGATGCCGTCGCGCCCGGTCGCGCGCAGCGCGCCGTGCGCGCGCTCGTGCCGGCCGCCGTGCTCGGCGCCCTCGCCGCATTCGGCCTCGCCGCCGCGCTGCCGGCCGTGTCGCAATTGCCGGGCGCCGTCGATTCGGGCACGGCCGCGCTGCCGCAGCGCGTGCTGTCCGATACGCCGTTTCCCACCGCGCAGCATTTCGTGACGAGCGAACTCGCCCGCACGATCGGCGAGCGCAACGAACACGTCGATCGCAACGATCGCAGCCTGCAGCCGGGCCTGTTCGCGCCGCTCAGCGCGCATCGCAACGACATGCTCGGCTACACGAGCCTGTTCCAGTTCGCGTCGCCCGATCACCGGCAAGGGATGCGCGCGGGCGACATCGAGCTCACGCTGTCCGATACGCTGAACCGTCTCGACGTGCCGCCCGAAGTGCGCATCCAGCTCGGCGACCTCGTCACCGGCAAGGTCGCGATGCGCGCGAGTGCGCAGCGCGGCGACTATTACCGCGTCGCGTTCGACACGAACGACGGCACGCCGCGCCTCACCGCGCTCGAGTTGCGCGTCGCCGGCCGCACGTTCGGCGCGATCTGGTTCCGCGCGCCGGGCGCCGAGCACGGTGCGTACTACACGCTCGACGGTTCGCCGCTCGAAGCCGCCGCGTTCACGATGCCGGTCAAGTGGACGCGCATCAGTTCGTTCTTCGGCGAGCGCGTCCATCCGTTGTCGCAGGCGATGGCGTTCCATACGGGCGTCGATCTCGCCGCGCCGAGCGGCACGCCGGTCGATGCGGCGGCCGACGGCGTCGTGTCGTTCGTCGGCACCGATCCGGGCGGCTACGGCCGCTATGTGATCGTCGATCATGCGGACGGCTATTCGACCTACTACGCGCACCTGTCCGCGTACGCTCGCGGGCTGAAGGTCGGCGAAACCGTGAAGCAGGGCCAGCGCATCGGCTCGGTCGGGATGACGGGCGCGGCCACCGGCCCGCACCTGCATTTCGAGGTGCGGGTCGCGAACGATCCGGTCGATCCGCTCGTCACGCTCGCGAACGCGCAGACGGGGCTGTCCGACATGCAGCTCACCGCATTCCGCCAGGAAGCCGCGCAATGGCGCTTCCGCCTCGCGTCGATCAATAAGACGCCATTCGCGTTCGCGCAGAACGACGGGCCGCTGTGGGGGGATTTTGCGACCGGTCCGTCGACGTTGCGGGCGGTTTTTGATACGCACTACTCGGCGGAACGAGGCTGACTCCGACGCATACGGTCCTGGTGGTTAGAGAAGAGCGTACGGTTGTCAGAATGCTCCCGCGCTCTTCTCTACACCGTCAGCTGGTCACGCGCTTGAGCCAATGTTTTGGCACGAGGTAAAAGCAGACCTGCGCTCGATACCGTCGGCGGTGTGCACCTACCCCCGTAGTTGACCGAGATAGGCCCTCTCCTGACAAACAAGACCGCGTTTATTCAGAACTGAGCAGTCACCTGAAAACCGAGCGTCACTCGCGCAGTCGGAAAACCCGACGGCTTGTAGACGGGCGTACCTGCGAAAAGATCGTACGCATAGGCTCCGAATCGCGTGCCCACGCTGCCTTTTATGCCGATCACGGCGCCCGCCAATTGCGTCCCGACGAGGGCCACAGGCTGCGGGCCCCATACGCGACCATAGTCGAGTCCCACATAAACTGCCTGCCCCGTCTGCCCGATCGGCGCCTGCAGTTCGTTGCGCCAGTAGAAGCCGCGTGCTGCGGCGAGCATCGTTTCGCCGTCGAAACCACGCACCGTATAGCGACTGCCAATCGTCAAATCGTCGATGTAGTAAAGCGTGTTTCCGGTGTACTGGCCGTGGAATGTGCCGACATAGCGGAATGGCTGCTTGCCGATCGCGAACGGCACCGACAGGTTCGCGTCGAGCACCGCCATCTTGAACCGATAGGTCGGTCCGCCTCCCTCAGCCAACGTATCGTGCTGAGCCCCCAACCCACCGACGCCTTGACGATATGCAAGCGAGCCGTCGAGCTGTGCGCCGCCGAAATAGTGGCGATCGGTCAGGCCGAGTTCGATCATCGTGTTATTGCGGCGCTGCTGCGAAATCTCGGTGTCTTCGATAAAGCTTTGGCCGAAGCGACGCGACAGGCGAACGTATGCGCCGAATACATCGTTCTGACTACGCGACAGCACGCGGGCCAGCTTGAAATCGACCGTCTTCGAATTGCCGCTCGCGACGAATGTCTGGTTCACGCCGGCAATTTGCTGGTAGTACGTGTTCGTGTAGGCGGACAGCGTGGCCGTCCAGTAGCCCCACGGAATCGAGTAGAAGCCGTTCCATCCGTGCGAACCGAGACGCTTGTCGCCGAATTCGAGGTCCTGGCTCACGCCGATGTTGAAGACGTCGTTCAGGCCGAGCGGGTTGTCGATGCCGAGCGACAGGTTGCCTTGCTGTTGATTTGCATGGAATCCTGACCCACGATTTGCATTGAATTCTGACCCACCCCTTGGACCAGCTTTGCGGGTTATTCGGTGGGTATCTGGGTCTTCTTTCTCTCCTTTTTTGGCTGTGTCGTGCTGTTTCTGAAACG
>NZ_CADFEH010000037.1:0-82640 GCF_902833155.1 Burkholderia sp. BCC1047
TCCCCTTGAAGGGTCGTTCGAGACCAGGACGTTGATAGGTCAGGTGTGTAAGCGCAGTAATGCGTTCAGCTAACTGATACTAATTGCCCGTAAGGCTTGATCCTATAACAAGTCTGTTTCGCGCTACAGAGCGCGTCGGACGGTTGGATTCTCGTGTGTGATACACACAACTCAAAATTACTGCTTCTTCCCAGATTGGTTCTGTTGGCCACGCCAGCAGAACAACCCCCTTTGCCTGATGACCATAGCGAGTCGGTCCCACCCCTTCCCATCCCGAACAGGACCGTGAAACGACTCTACGCCGATGATAGTGCGGATTCCCGTGTGAAAGTAGGTAATCGTCAGGCTCCCTAAGCCAGAAACCCCCGCCCGAAAGGCGGGGGTTTTTGCATTTCGGCGGCGGAAATGTTCGGTGTGCCTCGCGACAGGAGTGGGGCGTAAACGGCGTTATCAGGCCCGCTGGCCGGACTGATCCAACGCTGTTTCCGCTGCAACCTCTGTTACCGCAGTCGGTAGCTCAATTCCATCAATTGCACGCGGTGAGCGATCTTGCTGCCATCTGCTCCTATCAGACCCTAATCCGCAAGATCGGAAAGAATCTACCCAGGATGGCACTCGATTTTTTTCGCCGATTTTTTCGGCTCCGACCGCCAGATAGAACGGTGCAGCATTGGGATCGGCTTCGATCACAAAGCGCTTAATTCCTCTCGCGGCGGCTTCGGTCCGAACTGATTCCCACAGAGCACGGCCGGCGCAATTACATGACCTGCGATGCATGTCCGGCAACGACGCGCCATTTGGCGTCCGATCGACGCCAAAGTCGCGTATAGGCAAACGTACCGGCGAATACCGCGCCATCGAAATGGCCTGCGAGCTTCGCTCGCGTCGTGGTCAGGATCATCTCGTCGATCGCGCATGCACGCATTTCGTGGACGTCGAGTGTGTCGAGACGCAGAAGCTTCGCGCGATGCGCGGTGAGGTAGTCCTCCTTCGAGATGATCTGGCCGGTCGGGACGGTGAATACCAGATCGTCGTCCAGTAGCGCGTCGAGCGCTTCGACATCGTTGGCCAGCATCGCTGCGCGGAGCGCGGTTTCGCAGGGTTCGATGACGGTACGGATTGCATCCATGTCAGACCTCGCATCATTTCGGAAGGGAAGCGGCACGGCGGCGACAAACGCAGCCTACCGCGCATTCGACAACGACTGACGTCGGACCAGCATCACCAGGCAGATGCCGATCGACGCGATGAGATTGACGACCGGATAGAACGCGACCGCGACACTCCACGTGCTCAATGCCAGCAACGCCAGTGCGTACTTGAGCACGCACAGCGCGAAATAGGCGAGGCTCTCGCTCCACGGATCGCGGATCGTCTTGCGCACGGTCGGGCCAAGGCCGGCAAGCTCGATCAGCGTGACCAGACAGATCGACACCGTCGGATCGTCGGTCAGCATCCACAGCGGAATGGCCGACAGTGCCGCGCACAGGAACAACCAGTCGAGGCCCGTCCAGCCACGCTCGCCGCGAAACAGGCTGGCGATCAGCGTCAAAAAGCACGTGACGGCAATCGCCGCCGTGCACCACGCGGACGGCCCCGCGCCCGCGACGAACTGGCCGGCGGCCGCGATCGCCGTGACGACCGACCACACGAGCCACGTGAACAGATGCGGGCGAACGGTGCGCCGGTAGATCGCGAGCGCGTAAGGGATCGCTGCCAGCAACGACACGGCCGTTCCGATCACGCCGAAGATCGAAGCGGCGCTCCCATCGACATTCACCATCGGCGCAACCTCGTTCAGACCGGCCGACCAGTATGTGGTCTGACGGATCGGGGTGCAACGTCATACGCGCGCTGCGGTGCGGCGAGCTTCATGCAGATTCGCACCGGAACGTGGGAGAAATCCGATCCAAACAAACGGCACCGGACGGCGATGCTGCAGGCAAACCCACGGCGCATCGGCGCCTGCTTGACGTCAGCAATCGAATGTCCGCAGGCGCTCGGCGTGTGCTTCGAGCCCGTCGAGCCCGAGATAGTGACTGAGCTTGCCGGCGCGAACCTTGCGGATGTCGGCCTGCAGCTTGTCCAGCAGTTTCTCGCTCGCGGCGCGGTAGACAGCTGCCGTATCGACGCCATGGGCCGACAGCGCTGCGCCGATCAGCCGTGCGCTATCGGTGGCGCCGCCCGCGACGCAACGCGCCATTGCGTCGGCATCCGGCTGCACGCCGGCGTCAAGCAGCATGCGCATCAGCGTGGCCGGTATGGCGCCGGACACGGATGCCAGCGCATCGGGCACGACCGGTGCGCCCGCTGCGAGCAACGCGGCGGCGGCGGAAAACTTCTGGCGTCGCAGCGCGTAATCCGTCGGGATCGAACTGCCGGCGAGCGCCACGCCGAGATCGGCGACGAGCGGCGCCAATCGCGCGATGAGTGCCGCATCGTCGTGATCGATCGCATGGCGCAATGCGTGACGTGCGAGCACCGGCTGCGCGCCGAGTGTGCCGTCGGCGAGCGGCGTGCGCCAGTCGATCACCGCTTGTCGATAGAACGCGATCAGCTTGTCCGCCAGCGATGCCGACAGGCCATGATCATCGCGGCGTTCATCGACGTATTCGAGCAGCGTGACACCGGTGCCTGGTTCGCCGCCGGGCGCCAGCGGATCGACATGAAGCTGCAGCGCGCCGAATGCCGCGTACAGATCGGGGGCGACCGTCGCGACACCGTCGTCGTGCATCGCGCCGCGCCACGCTGGCGGCAACCCCTGTTTCCACGCAAGTACATGGCCATAGTCGTGGGCGCCGGGCTCCGTCACGACGTAGATGCGGTCGCAATATTCGAAGCCGCCGAACGGCAGCGCACCGATTTTGCCGTTCCACGTGCGCGCGTTCTCTTCCGCGGCTTCTTCGGCAAGTTCGAGTTCATGGTCGATCCAGCCCTGCAGGTCGCGGTAACCGTCGCTGCCGTTGTAGAACAACTCGCTCCAGCTGATCGCTTCGACATTGCCGTTCATCTCCAGCGTCAGGTCGTAGTCGAGGCTGCCGCCGGCCGTGACGCGCCATAGCTCGAGCAACGGAAGCGGAATGTCGCCATGACAGCAGGCCTGCACGGCTGCGATCTGGTCGGCCGCCATCGGCGGTTGTGCGTCGAAGATCACGCGGCCGGCAAACAGCACGATACCGTGCGCGCGCAGATCGGCCAGTTCGGTGTCGGAAAAGTGGGTGGCTTGCATCGGAGCGTGAGCGGTGAGGGTTGATCGATGTTCGCCGCGGTCCGCGGACAACGGACGGCAGCCACGTGTTTGCATCGTATCAGCGGCGCGTGGCGAGACGCTCCGCACCTGCATGCCACTCAAGACTCCGCGTTCGCCGCATGCACGTCGCGCCGAAATGCCCCGGGGCTCGTGCCCGTCCATTTCCGGAACGCGCGATGAAACGCGCTCGGCTCGGTGAAGCCGAGTTCGGCCGCGATCTCCGCGACGCTGAGCGCGTGTCCGCGCAGCAGCGACTGGGCCAGCGCGCCGCGCAACTCGTCCTTGATCGCCGCGAAGCTTTGCCCTTCGCTGCGCAAACGCCGCCGCAGCGTCGCGGGCGTCGTGTCGAGGCGCGCGGCCAGCGTGTCGAAGTCGGGCCACTCGGCGGCCGGCAGCGCCTTCAGGTACGCGCGCGTCTTCGCGACCCAGCCCGTGTCGTGCCGGTAGCGCACGAGGAGATTGCCAGGCGCGCCGCGCAGGAAGGTCTTCAGCGCCTGCTCCGAACGGATCGTCGGCAGCGCGAGATAGGCGGCGTTGAATGCGAGTCGGCTGTCAGGCCGGTCGAAATGCACGGGGACGCCGAAGAACTGGTGATAGTCGCTGCGCTGGCCGGGGCTCGGGCACGCGAAATCGATGCGCTGCAGCGGGATGCGCCGGCCGATCAGCCAGCACGCGACGCCGAGCAGGATCAGCCAGAACGTCCGGTATGCGAACGCCGGGTATGGCGTGCCCGATTGCGCCAGCACGATCTGCGCGTGCCCATCGGCCACGACGAGCTCGCCGTGCGGTTCATCGAGCACGACCCGGAGGAACTGCAGCGCGCGCCGCAGCGCCTTGTCGAGTGTGCCGGCATGCAGCACCGCGTGGCACAGCAGCGTGAAGCTGCCGCGCCGCATCGGGCGCGCGGCAAGCCCGAAGAATTCGTCGTCGAGGGTGCCCGCGATCGCGAGCCACAGTCGGCCGTACTGCTGCGGCGTGACGGGCTCGCGCACGACGGCCGGCAGCCCGGCGGTGCGCAGCACAGGCGCCGTCGCCAAGTCGTGCCGGCGCAGGCACGCGAGCGCATCGTCGACGAAATCCGGCGAAATCATCTGCGGCCCCATTTTCCTGCGTCCTCCCGACATGGCAAAAGCGATCACGATTCTAGATTCCGTTTGTCATTGATTGCAATGTATGGGCTGTCTACTATCGATGTATCCCCGTCGCGCCCCTGGCTCGCCGGCGGCCATAACGCACAGGAGACACGCATGCCAGAAGGAGCTACCGCCCGGGCGGTGCCGGCTTACGCCGACGCCGTGGCCCGATTCAGTATCGAGACCGCCGCCGCGCAACTGAGCGGCGACCTCGAGCGCGGCCTGAACGCGTGCATCGAATGCTGCGACCGGCACGCGAAGTCGGACGCGATCGCGCTCGACTGGATCGACGCCGGCGGGCAGCACCACCGCTTCACGTTCGCGCAGATGCAGGCGCTGTCGGCCCGGGTCGCGAACCTGCTCGTCGCGCAGGGCGTGAAGCCGGGCGACGTGGTGGCCGGGCTGCTGCCGCGCACGCCGGAGCTCGTCGCGACGATCCTCGGCACGTGGCGCGCGGGCGCCGTGTATCAGCCGCTATTCACGGCATTCGGCCCGAAGGCGATCGAGCACCGGTTGCGCATGAGCGATGCGCGGCTGATCGTGACCAACGTCGCGAATCGCGCGAAGCTCGACGAAATCGCCGATTGCCCGCCGGTGGCGACGGTGCGCGAAGCAGGCGAGACGCTGTCGGCGCACGACATCGATTTCCGCGCGGCGCTCGACGCGCGGTCCGATACGTTCGAGCCTGTGCCGCGCAAGGGGTCGGACCTGTTCATGATGATGTCGACGTCGGGCACGACGGGCTTGCCGAAGGGCGTGCCGGTGCCGCTGTACGCGTTGCTCGCGTTCGGCGCGTACATGCGCGAAGCGGTCGATCTGCGCGCCACTGACCGGTTCTGGAATATCGCCGACCCGGGCTGGGCGTACGGCCTCTATTACGCGATCACAGGCCCGCTCCTCCTCGGCCATGCGACGACGCTCTACGAGGGCAGCTTCACGGTCGACAGCACGTATGACGTGATCGAACGGCTCGGCATCACGAGCCTCGCGGGTTCGCCAACCGCGTTCCGGATGCTGATGGCGGCCGGGCCGGAAGCGGCCGCGCGCATGAAGGGCCAACTGCGCGTGGTGAGCAGCGCGGGCGAACCGCTGAATCCGGAAGTCGTGCGCTGGTTCCACGCGGCGCTCGGTGCGCCGATCCACGATCACTACGGCCAGACCGAGCTCGGAATGGTCGTGAACAACCATCACGGCCTCACGCACGTGGTGCACGTCGGTTCAGCCGGCTTCGCGATGCCGGGCTACCGGGTCGCGGTGCTCGACGAAGCGGGCCGCGAGCTCGGCCCCGGCGAGCCCGGCAACCTCGCGATCGACATCGCGCGCTCGCCGCTGCTGTGGTTCCGGGGCTACTGGCAGCAGGACACGCCGGCGATCGCGGGCGGCTACTACAGGACCGGCGACAACGTCGAACTGGAGCCGGATGGCGCCGTGAGCTTCATCGGCCGCGCGGACGACGTGATCACGTCGTCCGGTTACCGGATCGGCCCGTTCGACGTGGAGAGCGCGCTGATCGAGCATCCGGCCGTCAGCGAAGCCGCCGTGATCGGCGTGCCCGACCCGGAGCGCACGGAAATCGTGAAGGCGTTCGTCGTCCTGTCGAAAGGGTTCGACGGCACGCCCGAACTGGCCGAGGAATTGAGTCTGCACGTGAAGCGGCGGCTGTCCGCTCACGCTTATCCGCGCGCGATCGACTTCGTCGACGCGTTGCCGAAAACCCCGAGCGGCAAGATCCAGCGCTTCGTGTTGCGCAAGATGGAAGCCGAGAAGGCCGCTCAACCCTGAATACGGACTGCGAATGAATATCAAGGATCGCGTTTTTCTGATTACGGGCGCCGGTTCCGGCCTCGGCGCCGCGGTGGCGCGCATGGTCGTCGCGCAAGGCGGCAAGGCCGTTCTGCTGGACGTCAACGACGAGGCGGGTACGAGTCTCGCCAACGAACTCGGCGCGGCCGCGCGCTTCGTGAAGACCGACGTGACGAGCGAAGCCGACGGTCAGGCGGCCGTCACGGCCGCGCGCGACGCGTTCGGCCGCGTCGATGCGCTCGTCAATTGCGCGGGCGTCGCACCGGGCGAGAAGGTCGTCGGCCGCGACGGCCCGCATTCGCTCGACCGCTTCGCACGGGCGGTATCGATCAACCTCGTCGGCACGTTCAACATGATCCGGCTGGCCGCCGAAGCGATGTCGAAGCAGGACGCCGACGCGGAGGGCGAGCGTGGCGTGATCGTCAACACCGCGTCGGTCGCGGCGTTCGACGGGCAGATCGGACAGGCCGCGTATGCGGCGTCGAAGAGCGGCGTGGTCGGCATGACGCTGCCGATCGCACGCGAGCTCGCACGCTTCGGGATTCGCGTCGTGACGGTCGCGCCCGGCATCTTCGCGACGCCGATGATGGCCGGCATGCCGCAGGACGTGCAGGACGCGCTCGGCAAGAGCGTGCCGTTCCCGCCGCGGCTCGGCCGCCCGGAAGAATTTGCGGCGCTGGTGCGCCACATCGCCGAGAACACGATGCTGAACGGCGAAGTTATCCGTCTCGATGGCGCGTTGCGCATGGCACCGCGCTGACACTGGAGGAAGTGAATCATGACGACTCAGGATCCGATCGTAATCGTGGGCGCGGCGCGCACGCCGATGGGTGGTTTTCAGGGCGATCTGGCGGCGGCCAGCGCCAGCGACCTCGGCGCGGTGGCGATTCGCGCGGCGCTCGAGCGCGCGAACGTGCCGGCCGAACGCATCGATGAAATCGTGTTCGGCTGCGTGCTGCCGGCCGGCCAGGGTCAGGCGCCCGCGCGCCAGGCCGCGCTGAAGGCGGGGCTGCCGCTTGCGGCGGGTGCGACCACGATCAACAAGATGTGCGGTTCCGGGATGAAGGCGGCGATGTTCGCGCACGACCTGCTGCTGGCGGGTTCGGCGGGCGTGGCCGTGGCGGGCGGGATGGAGAGCATGACGAATGCGCCGTACCTGCTGCCGAAGGCGCGCGCGGGCATGCGGATGGGGCACGGGCAGGTGCTCGACCACATGTTCCTCGACGGGCTCGAGGATGCGTATGAAAAAGGCCGCCTGATGGGCACGTTCGCCGAGGATTGCGCGCAGGCTTACCAGTTCACGCGCGAAGCGCAGGATGCGTTCGCGATTGCGTCGCTGACGCGCGCGCAGCGCGCGATCGCGGAAGGGTATTTCGTGTCGGAGATCGCGCCGGTGACCGTGAAGGCCGGCAAGACGGAAAGCGTCGTGTCGATCGACGAGCAGCCGGGCAAGGCGAAACGCGACAAGATCCCGACACTGAAGCCCGCGTTCCGCGACGGCGGCACGGTGACGGCCGCGAACGCATCGTCGATCTCGGACGGCGCGGCCGCGCTCGTGATGATGCGCCGCTCGGAAGCCGAGCGCCTCGGCCTCACGCCGAAGGCCGTGATCGTCGGGCATTCGACCTATGCGGACAAGCCCGGCCTGTTCGCGACCGCGCCGATCGGCGCGCTGCGCAAGCTGTCGGAGAAAACCGGCTGGAGCCTGCGCGACGTCGATCTGTTCGAGATCAACGAAGCGTTCGCGGTGGTGCCGATGGCCGCGATGCGCGACCTCGATCTGCCGCACGAGAAGGTGAACGTGCACGGCGGCGCGTGCGCGCTCGGGCATCCGATCGGCGCATCGGGCGCGCGCGTGATGGTGACGCTGCTGGCCGCGCTCGAAACGTACGGCCTGACGCGCGGCATCGCCTCGCTGTGCATCGGCGGCGGCGAAGCGACGGCCATTGCGATCGAGCGCATCGCGTAATACGTCGCCATAACACGTCGTGTGGTTCGCACGCGCGAACGTGGCATCACGGGCGGCGCGCACCACACGGGACATCCCCGTGTGGTGCGCGCCGCCCGTTTTTATTCGGCGGATCGTCGTGTCGCGCTACGGCTTCGCGTTCGGCGACACCGCGCCGCACGCACGAATCACGAGCTGCACGACCTGCTCGGTCTTTTCGTCGAACGCCTTCTTCGTGAACGCGCGCTTGCCGCTCAGCGCGCGAATCTGCGCATCGAAATCCGCATAGTGCTGCGTGGTCGCCCAGATCAGGTACATCAGTGCATGCGGGTCGATCGGCGCGAGCAGCCCGCGTGCGATCCAGCCTTCGATCACCTTCACGCGGGTGTCGAACCACGGCTTCACGCGTTGCGACAGGATGTCCTGCATGTGCTCCGCGCCGTGGATGATCTCGTTGGCCCACACCTTCGAGCCGAGCGGGCGTCGCTGCGACAGCGCCATCTTCGCGCGCACGTAGCCGCCGATCGCCTCGACCGGATCGTCGCCGGCCTCGAACGAGCCGGCCGCGCGATGCCAGTCCTCGAACAGGTCGTCGAGCACGCGGCGGTACAGCGCGAGCTTGGTCGGGAAGTAGTAGTGCACATTCGCCTTCGGCAGACCCGCGCGTTCCGCGATCATCGCGGTGCTGGCGCCGGCGAGCCCGCGTTCCGCGAATACGGCCTCCGCGCACGCGAGCAGATGCGCTTCGTTGGACTCGCGAATGTGCGCCTTGCGTCGCCGCAAAGGCGCCGGCGTTTCGTCCCGGTCGGTGGCTTCGATCGTCGCCTCGTCATGTCTCATCGTTACCCTCGCGCGGCGGCCATGCCGCGTTGGGCTTCATTCTAGCCGCTGATCCGCGTCGCGCGCACGCAGATGGATGCTGCCACGCCGCGGGGATGCTGCGTTGCGATGGCACGTTTCTCGCTCCGGTGCGTCGCGCAAGAAAGACGTTGCGCTGGTCATTTTGATCGTCTAAAACCTGTCCAATCGGACAGGATTTAACGCGTTTCGCGAACCGACAGGGCATGCACCGCATCCGGGCGGCGTGCCCCGAAACAGGTCTCATGCACCGGCACAGACCGGGCCGACGACATCACCGACCCCACAGGAGCGATACGAATGAACGCGGTATCGGAAACAGTGAAGCGGGCAGCTTTCGACACGTCGATCAAGGTCGACGGCAGGCGGTTGTGGGACAGCCTGATGGAAATCGCGAAAATCGGCGCGACCCCGAAGGGCGGTGTGTGCCGTCTCGCGCTGACCGATCTCGACAAGGCCGGCCGCGACCTGATCGTCGGCTGGGCGAAGGCCGCCGGCTGCACGGTGACGGTCGATACGATGGGCAACGTGTTCATGCGCCGCGCGGGCCGCGTGGCCGACGCGGCGCCGGTCGTCACGGGCTCGCACGCGGATTCGCAGCCCACCGGCGGGCGTTTCGACGGCATCTACGGCGTGCTCGGCGGCCTCGAGGTGATTCGCAGTCTGAACGATCACGGCATCGAGACCGAGCATCCGGTCGAGGTCGTGATCTGGACCAACGAGGAGGGCTCGCGCTTCGCGCCGGCGATGGTCGCGTCGGGCGTGTTCGCGGGCGTGTTCACGCTCGACTACGGGCTGTCGCGCAAGGACGTCGACGGCAAGACGATCGGTGAGGAGCTCGCGCGCATCGGCTACGCGGGCGATGTGCCGTGCGGCGGGCGCAAGCTGCACGCGGCGTTCGAGCTGCATATCGAGCAGGGGCCGATTCTCGAAGCGGAGTGCAAGACGATCGGCGTCGTGACCGACGCGCAGGGGCAGCGCTGGTACGAGATCACGTTCACCGGCCAGGAAGCGCACGCGGGACCGACGCCGATGCCGCGCCGCCGCGACGCGCTGCTCGGCGCGTCGCGGGTGGTCGATCTCGTCAACCGGATCGGCCTCGATCATGCGCCGTTCGGCTGCGCGACGGTCGGCATGATGCAGGTCCACCCGAACTCGCGCAACGTGATTCCCGGCCGCGTGTTCTTCACCGTCGATTTCCGTCATCCGGACGACGCCGTGCTCGCGAAGATGGACGCGGCGCTGCGCGACGGCGTCGCGCGCATCGCGGGCGACATCGGGCTCGACACCGAACTCGAGCAGATTTTCTACTACAAGCCGGTCGCGTTCGACCCCGCCTGCGTGGCGGCCGTGCGTGATGCGGCCGACCGCTTCGGCTACTCGCATCGCGACATCGTGTCGGGGGCGGGCCACGACGCGTGCTATCTGGCGCAGGTCGCGCCGACGTCGATGGTGTTCGTGCCATGTATCGACGGCATCAGCCACAACGAGATCGAGGACGCGACGCCCGCATGGATCGAGGCCGGCGCGAATGTGCTGCTGCACGCGATGCTGTCGCGTGCGTGCGAGCCGGCTTCATGACGGATCGGGTATAGCGCGGCCAGTAGACCGCGCATAGTTCGACCATAGCATTCCTAAGCATGACCGCCCCGACTGTGCATCCGCAGCCGGCGGGGACGGCTTTGTCTCCACCCAGTCGAAGGAACGCGTATGACCACCCAGCCAACCGGCGATATCGCCGCGCATCGCCTGTCGTCCACGCAACTCTCGTGCGAATTCGCCGATATCGCGCCGCTGCTCGATCCGACCGCCGCGGCGGCTGCCGCCAGCCGCTGCCACTACTGCTACGACGCGCCGTGCGTGCACGCGTGCCCGACGCAGATCGACATCCCCAGCTTCATCCGCAAGATCGGCAACGGCAACCTGAAAGGCGCGGCGATGGACATCCTGTCTGCGAATCCGCTCGGCGGGATGTGTGCCCGCGTGTGCCCGACCGAGATCCTGTGCGAAGGCGCTTGCGTGCGCAACCATCAGGATGCGCAGCCGGTCGCGATCGGCGCGTTGCAGCGGCACGCGACCGACTGGGCGATGGAGACCGGCGCAGTTCAGTTCCGGCGCGCGCCCGAGACGGGCCGCCACGTGGCGGTGGTCGGCGCTGGGCCGGCTGGGCTCGCCTGTGCGCACCGGCTCGCGCTCGCCGGGCACCGCGTCATGCTGTTCGACGCGCGGCCGAAGGCCGGCGGCCTCAACGAATACGGGATCGCCGCGTACAAGACCGTCGACGATTTCGCGCAACGCGAAGTCGAATGGCTGCTGTCGGTGGGCGGCATCACGCTGGAAACGGGTATGGCGCTCGGTCGCGACGTCACGCTCGACGCATTGCGCGAACAGCATGACGCGGTATTTCTCGCGATGGGCCTCGGCGGTGTGCGCACGCTCGCGATCGACGGCGAGCAACTGGGCGGTGTGATGAACGCGGTCGATTTCATCGAGCAGGTGCGGCAGGCGGACGGGCTGGAGAACGTGCCGGTCGGGCGGCGCGTGGTCGTGATCGGCGGCGGTAACACGGCGATCGATGCGGCGGTGCAGAGCCGCAAGCTCGGCGCCGAGCGCGTGACGATGGTGTACCGGCGCGGCGTGGATGCGATGAGCGCGACGTGGGCCGAGCGCGAGTTCGCGCAGAAGAGCGGCGTCACGCTCGTCACGCACGCGAAGCCGGTGCGCATCGCAGGTGCGGACGGGCAGGTCACGGCCGTCGAATTCGAGGCCGCGTCGGGCGAGCGTTTCACGGTCGACGCGGACATGGTGCTGAAGGCGATCGGCCAGACGCTCGTGCCGGACGGCATCGCGGCGGAATTGCTGACCACGGACGGTTCGCGTATCGCGGTCGATGCGGACGGGCGCACGGCGCTGCCGGACGTATGGGCCGGCGGCGACTGCGCGGCGACGGGCGGCATCGACCTCACGGTGCAGGCCGTGCAGGACGGCAAGCGCGCGGCCGCGTCGATCGACGCGACGCTCGCGGCGCGCGACGCGAAGGCGGCCTGAACGCGCGACGCACCGCACGCACACCGACGAACACGACCCCCTTCTCACGGAGCCGAACATGGCCGATCTCCGCTGCACCATCGCAGGCATTACTTCGCCGAATCCCTTCTGGCTGGCGTCCGCGCCGCCGACCGACAAGGCCTACAACGTCAATCGCGCGTTCGAGGCGGGCTGGGGCGGCGTCGTCTGGAAGACGCTCGGGCTCGATCCGCACGTCGTCAACGTCAGTTCGCGCTACGGCGCGGTGCAGTGGAACGGCCAGCGCATCGCGGGGCTGAACAACATCGAGCTGATCACCGACCGTCCGCTCGACGTGAACCTGAGAGAAATCGCGCAGGTGAAGCGCGACTGGCCGGACCGCGCGCTGATCGTGTCGCTGATGGTGCCGTGCAACGAGCGCGACTGGAAATGGATTCTGCCGCTCGTCGAGGATACCGGCGCCGACGCGGTCGAACTCAACTTCGGCTGCCCGCACGGGATGAGCGAGCGCGGGATGGGCGCGGCGGTCGGGCAGGTGCCCGAATACGTGGAGATGGTCACGCGCTGGGTGAAGGAAGGCACGAAGCTGCCGTGCCTCGTGAAGCTCACGCCGAACATCAGCGACATCCGGATGGGCTCGCGCGCCGCATACAAGGGCGGCGCGGACGGCGTGTCGCTGATCAACACGATCAACTCGATCGTCGCGGTCGATCTCGACCAGATGGCGCCGATGCCGACCGTCGACGGCAAGGGCACGCACGGTGGCTATTGTGGCCCGGCGGTCAAGCCGATCGCGCTGAACATGGTCGCCGAGATCGCGCGCGATCCGGAAACGCCGAACCTGCCGATCTCGGGGATCGGCGGCATCTCGTCATGGCGTGACGCGGCCGAGTTCATGGTGCTCGGCGCCGGCAGCGTGCAGGTGTGCACCGCCGCGATGCATTACGGCTTCCGGATCGTGTCGGATCTCGCCGACGGCCTGTCGAACTGGATGGACGAGAAGGGCTACGCGACGCTCGACGACATTCGCGGCCGCGCGGTGCCGAACGTGACCGACTGGAAATACCTGAACCTGAAGTACGACATCAAGGCGCGCATCGACCAGGACCGCTGCATCCAGTGCGGGCTGTGCCATATCGCGTGCGAGGACACGTCGCATCAGGCGATCACGGCGACGAAAGACGGCGTGCGGCACTTCGAAGTGATCGACTCGGCGTGCGTCGGGTGCAATCTTTGCATGCATGTGTGTCCGGTCGAGCAATGCATCACGATGGAGCGCGTCGACGCGGGCGACTACGCGAACTGGACCACGCATCCGAACAATCCGGCGAGCGCGGAGGCGGGGGCGAGTGCAGGCGCCGCGGCGCCCGAGAAGCACGCGAAGAAGGCTGCCTGACCGGCGTCCGGCGATGCGGGGCATCCTGCACCGCCGCCTTTCGTTCCACCCGGGCCGGCATCGCACGATGCCGGCGTTGACGTTTTCGTGGAGTGTGTTCGATGAATCACGCAGCGATTCCCGCCGATCCCGACAGCGCCGCGGCGCACGGCGGCAGCCTGTACAACGACGACCTCGCGCCGACGACGCCGGCGCAGCGCACGTGGAAGTGGTACCACTTCGCGGCGCTGTGGGTCGGGATGGTGATGAACATCGCGTCGTACATGCTCGCGGCCGGGCTGATCCAGGAAGGCATGTCGCCGTGGCAGGCGGTGATGACAGTGCTGCTCGGCAACCTGATCGTGCTCGTGCCGATGCTGCTGATCGGCCATGCAGGCGCGAAGCACGGGATTCCGTACGCGGTGCTCGTGCGTGCGTCGTTCGGCACGCAGGGCGCGAAGCTGCCGGCGTTGCTGCGCGCGATCGTCGCTTGCGGCTGGTACGGGATCCAGACCTGGCTCGGCGGCAGCGCGATCTACACGCTGCTGAACATCCTGACCGGCAACGCGCTGCACGGCGCGGCGCTGCCGCTCGTCGGCATCTCGTTCGGGCAGCTCGCGTGCTTTCTCGTGTTCTGGGTGCTGCAGCTGTACTTCATCTGGCACGGCACCGATTCGATCCGCTGGCTCGAAAGCTGGTCCGCGCCGATCAAGGTCGTGATGTGCGTGGCGCTCGTGTGGTGGGCGACGTCGAAGGCGGGCGGGTTCGGCACGATGCTGTCGGCGCCGTCGCAGTTCGCGGCGGGCGGCAAGAAGGCCGGGCTGTTCTGGGCGACCTTCTGGCCGGGCCTGACCGCGATGGTCGGCTTCTGGGCGACGCTCGCGCTGAACATTCCCGATTTCACGCGCTTCGCGCATTCGCAGCGCGACCAGATGATCGGCCAGTCGATCGGGCTGCCGCTGCCGATGGCGCTGCTGTCGGTGGTGTCGGTCGTCGTCACGTCGGCGACCGTCGTGATCTACGGCAATGCGATCTGGGATCCGATCGACCTGACGAGCCGGATGACCGGCATCGGCGTGGGCATCGCGCTCGTGATCCTCACGCTCGACACGATGTGCTGCAACCTCGCGGCGAACCTGGTCGGTCCTGCCTACGATTTTTCGAGCCTGTGGCCGAAGGCGATCTCGTACCGCACGGGCGGGATGATCACCGCGACGATCGCGATCGTGATGATGCCGTGGAAGATCCTCGCGACGACGGACGGCTATATCTTCACCTGGCTCGTCGGCTATTCGGCGCTGCTGGGGCCGGTCGCGGGCATCCTGATGGTCGACTATTTCCTGATTCGCGGCACGCAGCTCGACACGCGCGCGCTGTTCGACGAGCGCGGCGGCTTCAGCTACGCACGCGGCTGGAACCCGGCCGCGCTCGTCGCGCTCGCGGTCGGCGTGCTGCCGAACCTGCCGGGCTTCCTGCATACGGCGTTTCCGGCGTCGTTTCCGAACGTGCCGGCGTTCTTCAATACGCTTTACACGTACGCGTGGTTCGTCGGCCTCGTGCTGGCGTCCGGCGTGTACGGCACCTGGATGAAGTGGCGCGCCGGACCGCGCGCGCAGATCGCGAGCGCATGACGCGCGAGCCGGATGCGACTCGCGCGCGGCATGCGGCACCCGACAGTCAACGAGGAGGCAACGACATGGCAATCCTGATTCGTGGCGGCACCGTGGTCGATGCGGACCGCTCCTATCGCGCGGACGTGCTCTGCGCGGACCCGCAGGACGGCGGCACGATCCTGCAGATTGCGGAGCAGATCGACGCGCCGGCCGGCGCAACCGTCGTCGACGCGCACGACCAGTACGTGATGCCGGGCGGCATCGATCCGCATACGCACATGGAACTGCCGTTCATGGGCACGACCGCGAGCGACGATTTCTATTCCGGCACGGCGGCCGGGCTGTCGGGCGGCACGACGAGCATCATCGACTTCGTGATTCCGAGCCCGAAGCAGCCGCTGATGGAGGCGTTCCGCGAATGGCGCGGCTGGGCCGAGAAGGCGGCTTCAGATTACGGTTTCCACGTGGCCGTGACGTGGTGGGATGAGAGCGTGCACCGCGACATGGGCACGCTCGTGCGCGAGCATGGCGTCTCGAGCTTCAAGCACTTCATGGCATACAAGAACGCGATCATGGCCGACGACGAGGTGCTCGTGAACAGCTTCACGCGTTCGCTCGAACTCGGCGCGCTGCCGACCGTGCACGCGGAGAATGGCGAGCTCGTGTTCCAGCTGCAAAAGGCGCTGCTCGCGCGCGGGATCACGGGGCCGGAGGCGCATCCGCTATCGCGGCCGCCCGAGGTGGAAGGCGAAGCCGCGAACCGCGCGATCCGCATCGCGCAGGTGCTCGGCGTGCCTGTGTATATCGTGCACGTGTCGGCGAAGGATGCGGTGGACGTGATCACCCGTGCGCGCAGTGAAGGGCTGCGCGTGTTCGGCGAAGTGCTACCGGGGCATCTGGTAATCGACGAGGCCGTCTATCGCGATCCGGACTGGACGCGCGCGGCGGCCCACGTGATGAGCCCGCCGTTCCGCTCGGCCGAGCATCGCGAGGCGCTGTGGCGCGGGCTGCAGTCGGGGCAGCTGCATACGACGGCGACCGATCACTGCGTATTCTGCGCATCGCAGAAGGCGATGGGCCGCGAGGATTTCACGAAGATCCCGAACGGCTGCGGCGGCGTCGAGGATCGCATGTCGGTGCTGTGGCATCACGGCGTGAATCACGGCCGCATCACGCCGAACGAGTTCGTGCGGATCACGTCGACCAATGCCGCGCAGATTTTCAATCTGTATCCGCGCAAGGGCGCGGTGCAGGTCGGCGCCGATGCCGATCTCGTCGTGTGGGACCCGGCCGCGACGAAGACGATCTCGGTGAAGACGCATCATCAGCAGGTCGACTTCAACGTGTTCGAGGGGATGACCGTGCAGGGCGTCGCGACGCACACGCTCACGCGCGGCGCACTCGCATGGGCCGATGGCGAACTGCGCGCGGTGCGTGGCGCGGGCCGCTATCTGAAGCGTCCGCCGGCCGCCGGCTACTACGAGGCCGCGCGGATCGCGAACCGGCTGCGCGAGCCGCATCCGGTCGAGCGCGCGGGTTGAACGATGCGTGTCGCGCGGGGCGTGTCCGTTCTGACGGCACGCCCCGCGCGTGTTTTAGCGGCGTAGATAGAACAACTGATCAAGTTCTCGAAGACGAAAACAGAAACGATCGATGCCATTGAGCGCGGCGATTTTGGCGACGTTGCGGGTGTGCATATCGAGCGAGTAACATCCACCCACCCGATCACGCGGGTCGCGGGCACGGGCCGCCCGCCGGACAGTTCAAATAGTGAGAAAGGAGCACAAAGGTGGATATTCTGCGCAGTCTCCTCGGTATGCTGTTTCTGTTGCTGGTCGCGTATCTGCTGTCGAACAACCGTCGCGCGGTCAGCGCGCGGACCATGATCGCCGCGCTGCTCACGCAGTTCGCGATCGGCGCGCTGGTGCTGTTCGTGCCGTCCGGCCGCGCGGCGCTGGCCGCGGCCGCGAACGGCGTCAATCGCGTGCTCGACATGGGCAATCACGGCATCGCATTCGTGTTCGGCGGGCTCGTCGACGCGCGGATGTTCCAGTTGTTCGGCGACGGCGGGTTCGTGTTCGGCCTGCGCGTGCTGCCGATGATCATCTTCGTCACCGCGCTGATCTCGGTGCTGTACTACATCGGCGTGATGAAATGGATCGTCGCGATCCTCGGCGCGGGGTTGGCAAAGGTGCTCGGCGTGAGCCGCATCGAGGCGTGCTCGGCCGTCGCGACGATCTTCCTCGGGCAGAGCGAGATGCCCGCGCTCGTGAAGCCGTTCGTGCGCAACATGACGAGCGCCGAGATCTTCACGGTGATGGCGAGCGGCATGGCGTCGGTGGCGGGCTCGGTGCTGGTCGGCTACGCCGGGCTCGGCGTGAAGATGGAGTACCTGCTCGCCGCGTCGTTCATGGCGGTGCCGGGCGGGCTGCTGTTCGGCAAGCTGCTGTTTCCGACCGTCGAGCCGAGCCGCGTGGTGGTCGACGGCCTCGATTTCGACGACAAGCGCGCCGCCAACGTGATCGAAGCGGCCGCATCCGGCGCGTCGGTCGGCCTGCGGATCGCGATCAACGTCGGCGCGATGCTGATCGCGTTCGTCGGGCTGATCGCGCTGATGAACCTGATCGTCGGCGGCGCGGCCGCGTTCGCGGGCTTTCCGCAGGTCACGCTGGTCGGCATCATCGGCCACCTGTTCGCGCCGCTCGCGTGGATCATCGGCGTGCCGTGGCACGATGCGACGCTGGCCGGCAACTTCATCGGCGAGAAGCTGATCTTCAACGAATTCGTCGCGTACGGTGACCTGTCGCCGTACCTGAAGGGCGGCGCGCATGCGGCGGCGGCCGGCCTGCAGGTGCTCGACCCGAAGACGCTCGCGATCGTGTCGTTCGCGCTGTGCGGCTTCGCGAACTTCTCGTCGATCGCGATTCTCGCGGGCGGCTTCAGCGCGGTCGCGCCGGAGCGCCGCTCGGACGTCGCGCGGCTCGGCTTGCGCGCGCTGACGGCCGCGACGCTGTCGAACCTGATGAGCGCGGCGATTGCCGGCCTGTTCTTTTCGCTGCATTGACCCGTGCAGCAGACTCCGACCGTTTGACGCGAGGCAACGATGTTTCTACCGCAGGAATTCATTCGCAGGAAGCGCGACGGGCAGCCGCTCGATCGCGACGGGATGGCCGCGTTCGTGCGCGGCGTGACCGACGGCAGCGTGACCGAGGGCCAGGTGGCCGCGTTCGCGATGGCCGTGTATTTCAACGACCTGAGCACCGACGAACGCGTCGCGCTGACGCTCGCGCAGCGCGATTCGGGCGACGTGCTCGACTGGCGCGCGCTCGATCTCGGCGGGCCGGTGATCGACAAGCATTCGACGGGCGGCGTCGGCGATGTCGTGTCGCTGATGCTCGGGCCGATGGTCGCCGCGTGCGGCGGCTACGTGCCGATGATCTCGGGGCGCGGGCTCGGACACACCGGCGGCACGCTCGACAAGTTGAGCGCGATTCCCGGTTACGACGTGATGCCCGAGACGGACGCGTTTCGCCGCACGGTGCGCGAGGTCGGCGTCGCGATCATCGGGCAGACCGCGCGGCTCGCGCCGGCCGACAAGCGCATCTATGCGATCCGCGACGTGACGGCGACCGTCGAATCGGTCGCGATGATCACCGCGTCGATCCTGTCGAAGAAACTCGCGGCAGGGCTCGACGGGCTCGTGATGGACGTCAAGGTCGGCTCCGGCGCGTTCATGCCGACGGCGGAGAAATCGGCGGAACTGGCGCGCAGCATCGTCGACGTCGGCAACGGTGCCGGCATGAAGACGACCGCGATCCTCACCGACATGAACCAGTCGCTCGCGCCGTGCGCGGGCAATGCGCTCGAAGTGGCGTGCGCGATCGACTACCTGACGGGCAAGTCGCGTCCCGCACGTCTGCACGACGTGACGATGGCGCTGTCGGCCGAATTGCTCGTGACCGGCGGGCTGGCGCGCGATGCCACCCACGCACGCGAGAAGCTGCAGCAGGCGCTCGATTCCGGCGCGGCGGCCGAGCGTTTCGCGCGGATGGTCGTCGCGCTCGGCGGCCCGGCCGACCTGATCGACGCGCCCGCGCGGCATCTGGCGCGGGCGGCCGTGATCGTGCCGGTGGCGGCGCCCGCGAGCGGCGTGGTGCAGCGCGTCGATTGCCGCGCGCTCGGGCTGGCGGTGGTCGCGCTCGGCGGCGGCCGCACGCGCGCGGAGGACGCGATCGACGTCAGCGTCGGCTTGACGGCGCTTGCCGAGATCGGGCAGCGCGTCGAGGCCGGCGAGCCGCTCGGTTTCGTGCATGCCCGCGACGAAGCGGCCGCGGCCCACGCGGCGGACGCCGTGCGCCGCAGCTACGTGCTCGGCGAGACCGGCGAAGCGCCGCCGACCCTTTACCAGCAGATCGGCTGACCCTGCTCCCGGAGGCATCACCACGATGGAACGAGACGAACTGATCGAACAGGCGAAGGCGGCGCGCGAGCGCGCGTATGCGCCGTATTCGCGCTTCAAGGTCGGCGCGGCGCTGCTGGCGCGCGACGGCACGGTGTTCCACGGCTGCAACGTCGAGAACGCGTCGTACGGACTGTGCAATTGCGCGGAACGTACGGCGCTGTTCGCGGCGATCGCTGCCGGCCATCGGCCGGGGGATTTCGCGCGGCTTGCGGTCGTCGGCGACACGGACGGCCCGATCGCGCCGTGCGGCGCATGTCGTCAGGTGATCATCGAGATCGGCAAGCCCGATATCGAGGTGATCCTCGCGAACCTGAAAGGGGCCGTCGAGATCACGACGGCCCGCGCATTGCTGCCGGGCGCGTTCACGCTGTAACGGCGCGCGCCGTGGCGCGCCGCATGCGTCACGTCATGCGCTGTCGCGCGCGTCGCGGATCGGGATCACGGTGCGCGCGCCGCACTGGCGCAGCAGGTCGCGCAGCTCGTTGATGACCGGAAACACCTCGTGGTTCCAGTCGGCGCCTTGGGCGTCGTGCGCTTCCTGCTCGCGCTCGACGATCCAGCGATCCTCGCGGAAGATGCGCTCGGTGAACCACACGAGCAGCGGCCACGCGAGATCGAGCGCGAACGGGATGCCGGGCTTGTGGATCGACAGCAGCCCGAACGTGCGGTTGGTGCGCTGTTCGGCGTCGAGCGGCACGTAGACGATCCACAGGTCCATCACGAGCGTGCCTTCGCTCGAACGGATCTGCAGCGTCTGGTACGGGTAGCCGGTGCGCACCGTCATCACGCTCTTGTCGGACTGGTCGGCCGGCTTCTTGCTCGCGCCGAACACGAGCGCCTCGCCGACCGGCTGCTTGCCCTCCATCCGCGCGAACGTGTAGTCGACCTCGACCCAGTCGTCGCCGCGGCGGCGGCCCACGGAGCGCGCGCGCATCTGCCCCATCTGCTTGCGATGCAGGAACTGATGGTTCATGTCCATCAGGTTCTCGTGCATGAACGAGTAGTGGCACTTGACCTCGCGGCCGAAGCGGCGTGTCTTGTACGCGGGATTGTCCGCGGATTCGAGCGCGGGGAACGGCCGTTCGTCGGCGAGCGTCGCGTCGCCCGGAAACACGAAGATCAGCCCGTGCGCCTCGCGGCACGGATACGCGCGCACGCCGTTGGGCAAGTGCTCGCGGCCGAGGTAGGGCACGTCGACGCAGCGGCCGCTGTCGCACGCGTAGGTCCAGCCGTGATAGCAGCAGCGCAGCGTTTCGCCGCTCACGACGCCCGCGTGCAGCGGCACCTGGCGGTGCGCGCAACGATCTTCGAGCGCATACACGGCGCCCGATTCGGTGCGCACGAGCACGATCGGATCGCCGGCGAAGTGCACGCCGAGCGTCTTGCCGCGCTTGAGTTCGCGCGACCACGCGAGCGGGTACCAGTGATCCGGGTGAATGGGCACGCGGCGCAGGTCGCGCACGACCGCGCCGGTGGACGGTTCTTCGAGGGTGTTGCTGTCAGGCAAAGGCACTGCGCGCATGCGTGACGCCTCCTGGCGGGACTGAATGTCGAACGCCGCAAGAAGCGGCGGGAATCAGGAGAGTCTACGCGAAGTTGCCGATCGCGGCGGATGCGATGCGGGTTTGCCCCGGCATCGCGTCCGCCGGTTCGTTGATCCGGCGCAAACCGGACGCCGCTGGTGCGTGGTGCCGGCGGCTCTGCCGGGCGGCGGGCGGCAGCCCGTCAGCAGCGAGCAGACGGTCACAAGCGGCCCATAAACGGCTCACGAGCGACGCACAAGCGACTCACGAGCGGGCTTCGCGCTACAGCACCGGGTCGGCACGATACAACGCCGGGAAGCGCTGCTTCAGCCCGGCGACCTTCGGCAGGTCGTTGAACGCGATATACGGCGCGTCGGGGTGCAGTTCGAGGTAGTTCTGATGATAGGCCTCGGCCGGATAGAAGCCCTTGTAGGCTTCGACACGCGTGACGACGGGCGCCGGAAACACATGCGCGCCGCCGAGCTGCGCGATGTACGCGGTCGCGACCGTGCGTTGCTGCGCGGTGGTCGGGAAGATCGCGGACCGGTATTGCGACCCTTCGTCGGGGCCCTGCCGGTTCAGCTCGGTCGGATCGTGCGCGACCGAGAAGAACACCTGCAGCAGCCGGCCGTACGTGACCTGGGTCGGGTCGTAGACGATGCGTACCGATTCCGCGTGCCCCGTGAGCCCCGAGCCGACGAGCGCGTAGTGCGCGGTTTCGGGCGCGCCGCCCGCGTAGCCGGCGGTCACCTGCTTCACGCCCTTCACGTGCTCGAACACGCCCTGCACGCCCCAGAAGCAGCCGCCGGCGAACACGGCCGTCTCGTCGTGCGACGCGCCGGGCGTTTCGTCGAGCGTCGGCGCGGGCACGGTACGCATCGGCTCGGCGGAATGGACGATGCGCTGGTAGCCGAACACGGCGGCCGCCGCGACGGCGATGGCGCCGATGCGGCGCAGCATGGCGGCGCGCCGGCGTCCGGCGGCATCGCGGGTAGGGATCGGGTTCATGTTTTGCTCCTTCGGAATGCGTTGGGAAAAGCGGCGCCGGGATGGCGGTAGCGCGCGCGATCAGCCGAAAGTGAATGCGTACGCATCGACCCCGGGATCGAGAAACTCGATCGCGAACGTGCGGTCGGCGATCGTGCCGGTCTGCCGGACGAGCTGGTACAAGCGCTGGCCGGTGACGGTGCCGTAGCCCTGCGCGTCGACATCCGTGCCATGCGCGGCGCCGGGCGCGGCGCCGTCGAGCGTCACGCGAAAGCGCACGGGCCGGCCGCTCGCGCCCGGGCCGAGCACCAGGTGCAGGTCGCGTGCATGGAAGCGGTAGACGATCCGGCCATCCGGCGCGGCCAGCGACGCGCGCTCGGCGCCGACGTTCCACGTGCCGGCAAGGCCCCAGTCGTTGAGATCCGGACGGGCCGGCGCGTCGTAACGGTGCGCGGCATCGCGCACCGCACCGCCAGGCGACGCGAAGCTTTCCGCGCGCGCATAGCCGACATAGGTTTCGGGCGAGCGGACGTCCGCGCTGTCGGCCGCCGCGAGCGCACCCTTCGCGGGCGCGCCGGCGAGGCCGAGCGGCACGTTCAGCGCGTCCGGGTGGCCGGCTTCGGCGAGCAGCGACTGGATCGCGCGTTCCGACTGCGCGTATTCGCCTTCGCCGAAGTGATGATGGCGGATCCGCCCTTGCGCATCGATGAAGTAGTGCGCGGGCCAGTATTCGTTGTTGAACGCGCGCCAGATCGAATAGCCGTTGTCGATCGCGACCGGGTAGTCGATGCCGAGGTCGTGCACGGCCTTCTTCACGTTGCCGATGTCGCGCTCGAACGCAAATTCCGGCGCGTGGACGCCGATCACGACGAGCCCGTACGGCGCGTACTTGCGTGCCCAGGCAGTCGTGTACGGCAGCGTGCGCAGGCAGTTGATGCACGAATACGTCCAGAAATCGACCAGCACGACCTTGCCGCGCAGCCCGGCCGCCGTCAGCGGCGGCGAGTTCAGCCACTGCACCGCGCCGTCGAGCGACGGCAGCGTGCCTTCGACAGGCAGCGCGGACGCGGTGGCGCCGGCCGCGCGCATCATCGCGCTGCCGGCCATCGCACCGCCGCCGGCCGGTGCGCCATCGGCTGCGGCGGCCATCATCGCGCCGCCCGTCGCGTCGTCGGTAGCGGCGGTCGCAGCCGGCGCCGCCGGCGCGCCGTTCGAGCGGCCGCCGAGGCGGTCGACGAGCTTCGTTTCGAGCCCGCCCGTGGTGACCGTCGACAGTTGCGCGAGGGCGCCGGTATCGAGGCCGAGCGCGATCGCGCCGACGCCGGCCAGGAGCGCCGCGCCGATCCCGCGGCGGATCCATTCGCCGGCGCCGAGCGAGCGCTTCATCGCGGCGAACACCTTGCCGCCGATCACGAGCGCGACGCCGAGCGACGTCGCCGCGCCGGCCGCATATGCGACGAGCAGCAGCGTCGTGCCGACGCTCGCGCCGCGCAGCGCGGCGCCGGTCAGTACGAGACCGAGGATCGGGCCCGCGCACGGCGCCCACAGCAGGCCCGTCGCGACGCCGAGCAGCAGCGACGACGCCGGACCGGCCGGGCGGCCGTCGCGCTGCGCGAAGCCGGTGAGCCGGTTGCCGGCGGCGACGAGCGGGCGCGTCAGGTGTTCCGCGAAACGCGGCATCAGCAGCGTCAGGCCGAACACGGCGAGCAGCACGATCGCGATCCAGCGGCCGGCCTGGTTGGCCTGCGCGACCCAGCCGCCGCCGACGGCGGCGAGCGTCGCGACGACGGCGAACGTGAGCGCCATGCCGGCGAGCAGCGGCAGGCCGGTGCGCACGAACGGCTGGTCGGCGCGCGCGAATACGAACGGCAGCACGGGCAGGATGCACGGGCTCAGGATCGTGAGCACGCCGCCGAGATAGGCAAGGACGATGAGCAGCATGATGCGTTCTCCAGTCGGATGGGCGTGGGGCCGGATCAGGCGGCGGCGGGGTGGAACGCGAGCGCGAGGCCGTTCATGCAGTAGCGCAGGCCGGTCGGCGCGGGGCCGTCGTCGAACACGTGGCCGAGGTGGCCGCCGCAGCGGCGGCAGTGCACTTCGGTGCGGACCATCCCGAACGACGCGTCGGTGTCGGTGCCCACCGCGTGGTCGAGCGGTTTCCAGAAGCTCGGCCAGCCCGTATGGCTGTCGAACTTGGTGGTCGACGAGAACAGCGCGAGGTCGCAGCCGGCGCACGCGAACGTGCCGTGCCGGTGCTCGTCGTTCAGCGGGCTGGTGAACGGCCGCTCGGTGCCGGCTTCGCGCAGGACCGTGTATTGGGCGGGCGTGAGCCGGCGATGCCATTCGGCGTCGCTGAGCGTGATTTCGAACGGGGCGGCCTTCGGCGAGCCGGCCGGCGGCGCGGCGAACGCGCGGCCGACCAGCGCGCGGCGGCCGGCGGACGACAGCGCCGCGAGCGCGGCGAGGCCGGTGGCGCCGGCGAACAGCAGATGTCTGCGGGTGGGCATGATGGGCTCCTGGAAGCAGGTGCTGAAAACATGCGCCCATCGTAGGCGGCGGCCGGTGTCGAAGTCCTCACGGAAAGTTAAACGAATCGTGATGATCGGGATGTTCCGTCGCGGTGCGCTGGAATTTGCCGAAGCGCCAGCTGGCAACGGCCATCGGGCGGGTGAGCGGCCGATGTTGACCGAGCATCTGTTCGCGACGCGGTTTTTATTGTCTTTTTAGTGTTCGTCGAGCCGCATGATGAATTCGGACTTTGGCTTGCCGGTCGAATCGGATCGGGATACGAGCGTGGTTGGATCGCGGTTGCGCATCACGTCGGGCGGGTGATGCGCGGGTGGACGCGGAAGTTTGACGGTTTTTATGTAGAAACTTCAGGGGGCCAGGTCAGGAAGAGCAGTGCTGGAACGCGCGCGGTGCGGGTCAACCGGTATCGCCCATGGTCCAGGGTCGATGCGACGCCGCACTACGCCCGGTCGAGCAGATCGACGAGCAGCCTGGCCCCGTCGGCCCCCTTCGTGGAATCGGTCCACAGCCGGTCGATCATCTTCCGGTACATCGCGACGGCATCCGCCGACGTGGTGATCGTCGCGATGCCGGTACGAATGTTCGGCAGCTCGCCGAGCCGGAACGGCGATACCGCGATATGCGCGCTGTCGTCGTCCTCGAAGATCTGGAAGGTCTCATTCGGCAGGTTGTCGCTGACGATGCCGATACGCACGCCTTTCGCATCGTCCTCGAGCATCCCGACGATTCGCATCACTTCCCGGCGCGCCGCCAGTTTGCGCTCGAGCTGCACGCCCGGCGGCAGCCCGAGGCGGCCGACCAGGCCGTGGTGCAGGAACTGCTCGATCTGGCGCAGCCCGATCAGGCTCGTCACGTTCAGCGGTGCGCGCCGGAACGCGGCTTTCCGGTCCGCGAGGATCGCCATCACTTTCGACAGCGTCTGCCGCCACGCGGCATCGGTCAGCGACGGCGGGATGCTTTCCTCGAGCATCTGGCGCAGCCAGCCTTCGTAATCGTCGGAGGTCAGCAGGAACGAGAACGGATCGAAATGCGCGAAGATCCGCTGCGAGCGGCTCTCGATCTGCCGCATGCGCTCGAAATAGCTGATCGCCGAATCGTGATACTCGACCTCGACGCCCATCAGGTTCGCGAGCGACACGCCGAACAGCGCGGCGAGCCGCTCGAGCGTATCGATCTTGACGATCTCGCCACGTTCGAGCTTGTAGACCGCCGCGCGCGAGATGTTCAGGCGCTCGGCGACATCCTCGCTGCGCAACTCGGCAGCCATCCGGTACGCGCGCAAGCGCTCGCCAATGCTGTCGAAGTCGAAGCGCGCGCCGCGCAGACGCGTTTTTCGGAAACCGGCGGTGGACATGAAGTACCTCTAGGTGGCGGGTGAAAAATCGACAGACACCGGTTGCGCGACCGCGCCGCGCCGCCATCCTGCCGGGGGCATCGCGAAGATCGATGTTTGTCTATTTTTTTGTATCGGGTATTTTAACGTAGCCGACGACGGATGCTCGCACACCCGCGGCTTGCGCTCATCTTGTGCGCGGTAACGGCCTGCGACCGGCCCGTGTCCGTGCGCGGGCACGTCGTCTAAATATTTGGACGAACGGCGCGCGCGCAGACGTTGTCGGCGATAGAGGCATCGCACCTTCCAGACATTCCCACGTGCCGGCCCATTGCGCCGGGAGGAGAAAAGCATGACGTTTCGCACCCCGTGCGCCCGATTTCGGGCAGGATTCCTGATGGCTGGCGCGGCAGGCGCCATTGGCATCGCGCCGCTCGCGCACGCGCAGTCGAGCGTGACGCTGTACGGCGTTGCCGACGCTTTCGTCGGTTCGGTGAAGCAACCCGGCGCTCGCACGGCGCTCGTGCAGTCGGGCGGCGGGATGACGACGTCGTTCTGGGGGCTCGGCGGCAGCGAGGATCTCGGCAACGGCAACAAGGCGTTCTTCGTGCTCGAAAGCTACTTTCAACCGCAAAGCGGCGCGTATGGCCGCTACGCCGGGGACAGCCTGTTTTCGCGCAATGCGTACGCGGGATTACAGACGCGGTTCGGCCAGCTTCGTCTTGGCCGGATCACGACGCCGCTGTATCTCGCGACGATCCAGTTCAACCCGCTGTTCAATTCGTACACGTTCTCGCCGATGATCTTCCACACGTTCAAGGGCGTGGGCGCCGAGGGCGTGGTCGGCGATTCGGCGTGGAACAACGCGCTCGCCTATACGAGCCCGACGTTCGGCGGCTTCAATGCGGGGCTGCTGTATGCACTCGGCAATACGGCCGGCCGGAACGGCGCGAAGAAATGGAGCGTCAACGCGAACTACGCGCGCGGCGCGTTCGCGGCCGCCGCGGTCTTCCAGTACGTGAATTTCAGCGCGACGCCCGGCGATCTCGACGGCGCGCTCGCCGCGGCGCCGGGCCTGTCGAGCCAGCGCACGGTGCAGGTCGGCGCGTCGTACGACTGGCGTGTCGTGAAGCTGTTCGCGCAGTACATGAACGTCGCGAACCGCGCGCAGCGCGGCAACTTCCACGGCGATACGCTGCAGGCCGGCGTCAGCGTGCCGATCGGCGTGGGTTCGCTGCTGGCGAGCTACGCGTATACGCATTCGAGCGGGGCGCTCGCCGACGGCGCGCATCGCAGCACCGGCGCGCTCGGCTACGACTATCTGCTGTCGAAGCGCACCGACCTCTATTCGGCGATCAAGGTCGATCACGTCGGCGGGCTGTCGACCGGCATCACGTACGGCGCGGGCCTGCGCACGCGTTTCTGACGCAGGCGTCGCGATGCGAGGTTTCGCGGTTTACCCCGATACATCGGACGCTTGCATTCCGTTTTTGATGCGGGTAGTCTAAATATTTAGACGAGGAGGAAAGCATGAACCTTATGGACGCCACACAGTGGCTGGCACAGGACGTCGTCGGCTTTTCCGACATTCACCGGTTCGCGACGCGCTGCCGGGACGCGGCGGCGCCGCACGGGCGGGAATCAGCGGCGCTGGTGCTGCTCGCACAGGCGGCCGCGACGTTCGCCGAACGGCAGGAGGGCGTGGCGGTTTGCACGGAGACGGTGCAGGCGTTTCTCGCCGAACTGCGCGAGCACGCGCGGCGGCTGAGCGATGCGAGCGGGCGCTCGGACGACGCGCTGCTCGCGGCGCTCAACGGCTTCGCCGCGCAGGTGTCGAAGGAACTGGTCGTCTGATGCGCGACGCCGGCGCGAATCTGCCCGGGCCACGCCCTTAAGCTGCGCGATGCCGACGATCGGGTCGCGGTCAGTTCGTCTAGAAAAAACGACAAACGACCGCGAAAACGGACCGCCGGCATCGATATTACCTCCTCACGATACGGACAATCATGGAAGCGAACCTTCGATCCTCCGCGGCCGCGCCCGCCGGCGCACCGCCCGAACGGGTGTCGCGCTACGCGTGGAAAGTGCTGGCCGGCTCGGCCATCGGCTATGCGATGGACGGCTTCGACCTGCTGATTCTCGGCTTCATGCTGCCGGCAATTTCGGCGTCGCTGCAGCTCGGCGCGCAGCAGGCGGGGGCGCTCGTCACGTGGACGCTGGTCGGCGCGGTCGCGGGCGGCGTGATTTTCGGCACGCTCAGCGATCGCTACGGCCGCGTGCGCGTGCTGACCTGGACGATCCTGCTTTTCGCGGTGTTCACCGGGCTATGCGCGTTCGCACAGGGCTTCTGGGATCTGCTCGCGTACCGGACCATCGCCGGCATCGGCCTCGGCGGCGAATTCGGCATCGGCATGGCGCTCGCGGCCGAAGCGTGGCCCGCAGCCAAGCGCGCCCGCGTGTCGTCGTACGTGGCGCTCGGCTGGCAGAGCGGCGTGCTCGCGGCGTCGCTGCTGACGCCGCTGCTGCTGCAGAGCGTCGGCTGGCGCGGCATGTTCGCGATCGGCGTGCTGCCCGCGATCGTCGCCTGGGTGCTGCGCAACAAGCTGCACGAGCCGGAAGTGTTCGTCCGGAGCCAGCAGCCGGCGCGCACGGGCGCGCGTTTCCGGCTGCTGTTCGCCGATGCGCGCACGACCCGCACGAGCATCGGCATCGTCGTGCTGTGCGCGGTGCAGAACTTCGGCTACTACGGGATCATGATCTGGATGCCGACGTTCCTGTCGAAGCAGCTCGGCTTCTCGCTGACGAAATCCGGCGTGTGGACCGCCGTGACCGTGCTCGGGATGATGGCCGGCGTCTGGCTGTTCGGACATCTGGCCGACCGGATCGGCCGCAAGCCGACGTTCCTGCTGTACCAGCTCGGCGCGGTGGCGATGGTATTCGTGTATTCGCGGCTGACGGACCCGGCCACGATGCTGTGGGCCGGCGCGCTGATGGGCATGTTCGTGAACGGCATGGTCGGCGGCTACGGCACGCTGATGTCCGAAGCGTACCCGACCGCGGTGCGGGCGACCGCGCAGAACGTGCTGTGGAACGTCGGCCGTGCGATCGGCGGCCTCGGGCCGCTCGTCGTCGGCGCGCTCGCCGCGCGCTATTCGTTTCAGATCGCGATCGCGATGCTGGCCGCGCTTTACGTGCTCGACATGATCGTCACGGTCACGCTGATTCCGGAACTGAAGGACCGCGCGCTCGACTGACGCGCGTGCCTCCCGCCCAACCGTAACGAGGAGAGAACGATGGACGTGATCGACGGGGCGCGCGCCTGCGCGCAGCCGTGGGCGGCCACGGTCGCCACGCACGCGTGCGACGTGGTCGCGCATCGCGCGGTGAACCGGCGCTATCGCTATCTGCGCGTGCGCGCCGACGCGCCGCTCGCGAGCGTCACGCAGGCCGGCCAGTTCTATCAGCTCGTCTGCCCCGTCAGCGATCTGCATCGGCCATTCCTGCCGCGCCCGATGAGCGTGTACGGCGTCGGCCCCGGCGCTGGCGAAATCGAGTTCCTGTACAACGTCACCGGCGAAGGAACGCGTGCGCTCGCGCAGCTCGGCGTCGGCGCGCGGCTGTCGATCGTCGGGCCGCTCGGTCGCCCGTTCACGCTCGACGCCGATGCGCGACGGCTGCTGCTCGTCGCGCGCGGCGTCGGTCTCGCGACGATGGCGCCGCTCGTGCAGCGCGCGGGGCGGGCGGGCATCGCGCTGACGGTTGTGATGTCGGCGCGCACGCCGGACGACCTGATGACCGCGGAATTCCTGCGCGGCGCGCCGGCCGACGTGCATGCGGTGTTCGACAGCGACGGCTCGTCGGCGGTCGCGAACGTGGACGCGCTGCTGCGCGCGAGAATCGCGCGCGATCGGCCGGACGCGGTCTACACGTGCGGCTCGCAACGATTGCTCGCGCTGCTGCAGCGCGTGCTCGCCGACCATCCGTCGATGCGCGGCGAGGTCGCGCTCGAGCAACGGATGGCATGCGGGATGGGCGTCTGCCTGTCGTGCGTGCGGATGTTCGACGACGGCGCGACCCGCGCATTCCGGCGCGTGTGCCGCGAGGGCCCGGTGTTCGCGATTCGCGACGTGGTGACGGAGGGGGAGGTGGAAGTTGGCTGACCTGAGCGTACGCGTGGGCGAACTGCGCCTGCGCAATCCCGTGATGCCGGCATCCGGCTGTTTCGCGATCGAGTATCGCGATGCGCTCGACCTGACCGGGCTCGGCGCGCTCGTGATCAAGAGCGTGTCGCCCGTCAGCCGCCCGGGCAACCCGACGCCGCGTGTCGCCGACGCGGGTGACGGCATGTTGAATTCGATCGGCATTCCGAGCCGTGGCATCGACGACTATCTCGAACACGTACTGCCCGCGTACACGGGCCACGGCACGCCGGTCGTCGCGTCGGTGTCCGCCGATACGGCGGACGCGTTCGCGCGCGCGTGCGAGGCGCTGTCGCGGCCGGACGTCGCGGCGATCGAGGCGAACATCTCGTGCCCGAATCTCGAGGCGGACGGCATGGCGTTCGGGATGGACGCGGGCATGACCCGGCAGGTCGTCGACGCAATCCGCATGCGCACCGGACATCCGCTGTGGGTGAAGCTGACGCCGAACGCGGGCAACATCGCGAAGATCGCGCAAGCGGCGCAGGACGCGGGCGCCGATGCGATCGTGATGGGCAACACGGTGCTCGGCATGTCGATCGACGTGCGCACGCGCCGGCCGTCGCTCGGCAACGTGATGGGCGGCCTGTCCGGGCCGTCGATCAAGCCGATCGCGCTGCGGCTCGTCCACCAGTGCTATCGCGCCGTGTCGATTCCGGTGATCGGCTGCGGCGGCATCCGGAGCGCCGCCGACGCCATCGAGTTTCTGCTCGCCGGCGCGAGCGCGGTGCAGGTGGGCACGGCGTCGTTCCGCGATCCGGGCGTGATGCGCACGATCATCGACGGGCTCGAGCAGTTTTGCGCGGACGAGGGCATCGGCGCGATCGCGTCGCTGACCGGGCAGGTCAGGCTCGACGCGGAGCTGAGCGAGCGTTGGCAACGCTTTTGCGCGGCGCCGGCGCGCGCGCGCGGCACGACGGCGGGGGTGTGATGAACGCACATACCGACAGGCCGGACGCGCCGGCGGACCTCGACGTGCACGACGCGGCGGCGCTGCCGCTTGCCGAACTGACGGCGCTCGCCGAGCAGTGGTTCGACGAGATCCGCGTGCTGTCGGCCGACGGCGTCGGCGTCACGCGCGAGAGCTACGGCGACAGCGAAACGGCGGCCGCGCAGCGGCTGGCGGCGCACGCCGAACGCGAGGGCATCGCGGTGCGCGTCGACCGTGCGGCCAACCTGGTCTTCAGCCTGCCCGACGCGGACCCGCATGCGCGTGCGATCTGGGTCGGCTCGCATCTCGACTCGGTGCCGCATGGCGGCAACTACGACGGGCTCGCGGGCATCGTCGCGGGGCTGCTGTGCCTCGTCGCGCAACGGCGCGTCGGCCGCGCGTCGCCGCACCCGTTGAACGTGATCGCGCTGCGCGGCGAAGAGAGCGCCTGGTTCGGCAAGGCCTACATGGGATCGAGCGCGCTGTTCGGCCGGCTGACGCCGGACGATCTCGCGATGAAGCATCGCAGCACCGGCCGCCCGCTGGCCGATTGCATGGCGGCGGCGGGCGTCGACATCGACGCGGTGCGGGCGCGCAAGCCGCTGTTCGACGTGCGACGCGCGCATGCGTATCTGGAGCTCCACATCGAGCAGGGGCCCGTGATGGTCGCGCGCGGGCTGCCGGTCGCGGTCGTGTCCGGCATTCGCGGCAACGTGCGGCACAACTCCATCAGCTGCATCGGCGAGGCCGGCCACTCCGGCGCGGTGCCGCGCGACCTGCGGCACGACGCGATCTTCGCGGTCGCCGAGCTGATCACGCGGCTCGACGAGCACTGGCGCCGGCTGCTCGAACGCAACATCGATCTCGTCGTGACGACCGGCATCGTGTCGACCGACCAGGACGAGCATTCGATTTCGCGGATTCCCGGCCAGGTGCATTTCAGCTTCGAGGCGCGCAGCGAGAGCACGGAGACGCTCGACGTCTTCCATGAGCTGCTGATCGCCGAATGCAATTCGATCGCGCGCGAGCGTGGCGTGCGATTCGATTTCGACCGGCGGCTGGCGAGCGCGCCGGCGCGGATGGATGCCACCCTGCGCGCCGCGCTTGCCGACGCGTGCACGCGGCTCGACGTGCCGTATGTGACGCTGCCGAGCGGCGCGGGCCACGACGCGGCGCTGTTCGCGAACGCGGGCGTGCCAAGCGGGATGCTGTTCGTGCGCAACGATCACGGGTCGCACAACCCGCACGAGGCGATGTCGATCGATGATTTCATGCTGGGCGTGCGCGTGCTCGCCGACACGATTGCGCGGCTGTGACCGGCAATACGGGAAGCGACGGAAAGCGATGGCGGCCGACGCGCCGCGGAGCCGGAACGCGTGCGGTTCACGCCGACGGAACGTGTGCGCCCGCGCCGCCTTCCGCGCGGTTCACGTGCGCGAGCACGAATGCATAGACGTCATCGAGCGCCGACACGATGCGCGTGCCGGCCGCGACGCCATCGAACGCGCTCGCGGGGCCCGTGCAGATCAACGGCTTCGCGAAGCGCGTCGCGAGGCGGATCTCGTCGAGCGTGCCCTTGCTTCCCGGCAGCGCGACGACGACGTCGCTCGTCAGCACGTTCACGTAGTTGCGGCTCAATGCGTCGTCCGGCGCGTCCGCTTCCTTGCGCGGCAGTGGCGTGACGATAGGCAGGTCGATGAACGGATTCGGATAGCCGGCGATCGGCACGAAGCCGAACAGCGGGTGCGCTTCGCTCGGCACGATGCCGATCGAGCGGCCGCGGCGCCCCGGCGTCGTCGCGTAGGCGCGCGCGACCGACAGCATCACGCCGCGGCCGGCGCCGGTCAGCAGGTCGAATCCTTGCGCGGCGATCCACGTTCCGAGCGGCGTCGCCCACTCCGGCCATTCGTTCTTGCCCGAGCCCATCACGCCAATGATCGCCATCTTGTCCTCCTGGTTGGCCGACGCGCGGCGCGTCGATCTCGGCGATCGCGCGCACCGTTCGTCTTTTTAATTATACACATCGACCGATTTCTGGTGATGCGGCGGCGATGGCGGGCTGAAAATTGTGGATTTTCCCGCCTTGCATTTTTCCTTCACTTTATTTAGTCTAAAAAAATAGATTTATCGACGGACGTATCGCGACTCGAGGGTTCGCCGGTACGCAGCCGTCTCCGGGGCGATACAGCCCGCTACAACCTGAGAGAGAGGTGTATTCATGCTTGACCACGCCACCAACGAATTGCTGACCCGCGTGGGGCCCGGCACGCCGTGCGGCGAGTTGCTGCGTCGCTACTGGCATCCGGTCGGTTATTCGTCGGAGCTGGCCGAAGCCGGCCAGACGAAACGCGTGCGGATTCTCGGCGAGGATCTGGTGCTCGCGCGCACCGGCAACGGCGGCGTGCTGCTCGTGCAGGAGCGTTGCCCGCATCGCGGTGCATCGCTGCTGTACGGCTTCGTCGAGGAAGCCACGATCCGCTGCGCGTATCACGGCTGGCAGTACAACGCGGCCGGCGAATGCGTGGAGCGGCCGTTCGAATCGGCGAAGGCGAGCCGCGTCTGCAAGAAACTGATCGACAGCTATGCGACGCACGAATGCGGCGGGCTGATCTTCGCCTACATGGGGCCGGCGGAGCAGAAGCCTGCGTTTCCGAACTGGGACATCCTCGTGCGCAACGACGGCGTTCGCCATTTCGAGGTGCAGGACGATCTCGCGTGCAACTGGTTCCAGGTGCAGGAAAACGCGGTCGACGTCACGCACACCTTCTATACGCACTCGAAATACTTCGAGCGCCTCGGCATGCGCGACGCGTCCGGCTTCGGCAAGCCGTTCAAGCGGTTCGGCTTCCAGCGCTTCGACTGGGGCATCGTGAAGAGCTGGGAATACGAAGGCGAGGGCCGTGGCTGGGGCAACCTGATGGTGTTCCCGAACATGCTGCGGATCATGACCGAGATGCACTGGCGCGTGCCGGTCGACGATACGACGACGCGGATCGTCTGGGTGTCGTTCACGCCGAACGCGGACGGCGCGCAGCCGCCCGCTCACGAGGCGCCGAAGATCGTCCGGCAGCCGGCGCGCACCGACGCGGCGGGCCGCTATCTGATGGACACGTTCATGAGCCAGGATGCGATGGCGGTCGAGACGCAGGGCCCGATCTTCGATCGTTCGCGCGAGAACCTCGGCGCGTCCGATCGCGGGATCGTGATGTTCCGCCAGATGCTGCAGGAGCAGATCGACGCGGTCGCGCGCGGCGAGCGGCCCGTCGCGAACGTGTACGGCGGCGCGCCGGACGTGACCGACCTGCGCGCATGGATGGGCGGCTATCTGCCGATGAGCTGCGCGCCGGACCCGACGTTCCGCCAGCAGCGCGAATTCGGCGACATCTTCGACGAGTCGCACGTCGAGTACGAGATCCCGGCGAACTCGCCGGTGATGCGCGCTTGAGCGGCGGTGTGCTCGGCGGGCCGGGCCGCGGCGCCGGCATGCTGACGGCGGGCCGCGTCACGGTCGCGCTGCTCGCGGCGGGGCTCGCGAGCGTCGCCGCGCTCGGCGCGCGCGGCACGGTGTCGGCCGGCGACGCACGCATCGTCGCGATCGTGTTCACCTGCATCGTGCTGTGGGCGACGGGCGCGGTCGCGAGCCTATGGGTGTCGCTGCTGTTTTTCTTCCTCGCGGCGACCTGCACGCCGGTGCCCACCGCCGAGATCTTCTCCGGCTTCGGGTCGAGCGCGTTCTGGCTCGTGTTCAGCGGCGCGGCGATCGGCTTCGCGCTGAAGGAGAGCGGCCTGAGCGAACGGATCGGCATCGCGCTCGCGCGCCGGATCGGCGGCTCGTACCTGAAGGCGCTGCTCGCATTCGCGACGCTGAGCTTCCTGCTGTCGCTCGTGATGCCGTCGACGTTCGGGCGGATCGCGATCCTGATTCCGATCGCGATCGGCTACTGCGACGTCGTGAAGCTCGGCGCGCACGCGAACGGGCGGCGCGGCATCCTGCTGCTCGTGATCGTCGGCTCGTACGAGCTGGCTGCCGCGGTGCTGCCCGCGAACCTGCCGAACGTGATCATGGCGGGGATTCTCGAGCAGTCGCACGGGATGCATCTGCGCTTCTCCGAGTATCTGCTGCTGTTCTTTCCGGCCGGCGTGATCGTGCGCGGCGCGGTGCTGGTGTTCGCGTCCTGGTGGCTGTTCGCGGATACGGTCGGCGAAGTCGAGATACCGGCGGCGCGCGTCGCGCTCGGCCGCCGCGAATGGCACGCGATCGTGCTGCTGGCAATCACGCTCGCGTTCTGGTTCACCGACGCCGTGCATCGCATCGCGCCCGGCTGGGTCGGGCTCGGCTTCGCGCTCGTCTACTTCGGCACGTCGCCGCCCGCACAGCTCGAGCGCTTCACCGCGACGCTGAAGATGGACCTGCTGTGGTTCATCGCGGCGATCATCGGGCTGACCGCGCTCGTCAACCATCTCGACATGCGCGTGCCGGACACGCTCGCGCTCGACGCGCTGCGCGACAGCCCGATGCTCATGTACTTCGCGCTGACCGCGCTGTCGATCGTCGTCTGCTTCGCGGTCACGTCGAATGCGGAACCGGCGCTATACGTGCCGATCGTGTCGCGCCTGCTCGCGCAGGGGCTGCACCTGAAGGCCGGCCTGCTCGCGCAGGTGATGGGCTATGCGACCACGGTCCTGCCGTACCAGTCGCCGCCGATCGTGTTCGGCAACGCGCTCGCGCAGCTGGACCGGGGGGCGGTGCTCCGGTACTGCATCGCGACGGCGCTGCTGGGCGTGGTGTTCGTGATCCCGATCAATGCGTTGTGGTGGCGGCTGATCGGGCTGCTGTGAGTTTTCCTGAACGGTGAATCCAATGATCGAAAACGATCTGCTTGCCGCGCGCGTGATTGCGCGCGAGCGCGTCGCGTGCGACGTGATTTCGCTGCGGCTCGTCAGCGACGCGCCGGGTCTCCCCCTGCCGGCGTTCGAAGCCGGCGCACATATCGACCTGCATCTGCGCGACGGGCTCACGCGCAAGTATTCGCTGTGCAACGATCCGGTCGAGCGCGGCGTGTACGAGATCGCGATCAAGCGCGAGCCGGCGTCGAGCGGCGGCTCCGCGCACGTGCACGATGCGATCCGGGTAGGCGACGTGCTGCGGATCGGCGCGCCGCTGAATTACTTCCCGCTCGCGCCGGACGACAGCCCGGCCGTGCTGCTCGCCGCCGGGATCGGCGTGACGCCGTTGCTCGCGATGGCGCACAGCCTGGTGCGCGCGGGGCGGCCGCTCGCGTTCCACTACTTCGTGCGTTCGGCAGACGCGGCCGCGTACGGGGCGACGCTCGCGTCGCGGCTCGCGGACGTCGCGACGGTGCACACGGGGCTGACGCCCGACGCGACCCGCGACGCGATCGAGGCGATCGTCGGCGCGATGGATTCGCGCTCGCATCTGTATTTCTGCGGACCGGCGCCGTTCATGGCGGCCGTCGACGCGATCGCGCGCCCGGCGCTCGGCGATGCGCGGCTTCATCACGAGTATTTTTCCGCGCCAGCCGCGGAGCCGGCCGACGGCGAGGCCGACGCGTTCCGGATCGAGCTCGCGCGCTCGCAGCGCGCGCTGCTCGTGCCGCCGGGACAGTCGATCACCGATGTGCTGTACGAGCACGGCATCGCGGTCGCCACGTCGTGCGAGGCGGGCGTGTGCGGCGCATGCCGGACGACCGTGCTCGAGGGCACGCCCGATCATCGGGACGCGTTCCTGAGCGCGGCGGAAAAGGCCCGCAACGATTGCATGATGCCGTGCGTGTCGCGATGCCGCGGCGAACGGCTGGTGCTGGATCTCTGAGCCGTCACGGGGGGGCTGAGTGAGGCCGATGTACTCGTTTTATTTTTCGGCGAATCAGTCCGAAGCATGGCACAGCATGCCGACCAACTTGTCCCGGTACAGGTTCTTCTCTGCCGGATTGCGCTGTACGCATACGTGCAGGTTACGCTGAGACCAAGGCTCGATCAGCGGGATGACCGCGATCTTTCCTTCATCCGATGATTCGATCGCTGTTCGCGGAACGATACCAATTCCAGCTCCCGACGATACGAGGCGAGCGATAGCCCGATAACCGGATACCTGCACGCGAATGTCGAGTCGTCCATCCAGCGCGGCGGCATGGTTCACCAGAAACGTGTGCAGCGCAGCCCCTGATTGCAGACTAATGAACGGCTGATCCAGGCAGGCCTCGAAGCTGACTTCGCTCTGCCTGGCGAGCGCGTGTGTCACAGGCGCGAGCAAGACCAGCTGGTCCTTCTTGTACGGTACGAACCGCAGCGCCGAATGCCCGGATTCCAATGCCACGACACCGACATCCGCTCGACCGGCCACCACCGCGGCGACGATGTCGTGACTCAGTCGTTCTTCCAGTGTGATGCGCACGCTCGGGAACGCCGCGAAGAAACGAGCGAGGTCATCCGGCAGATGGGAGCTGATCGCGTTGTTGTTGGCGAATACGGTGACGTGCCCGGTCATTCCCTGGGTGAAAGGCAAAAGATCCGAGCGCATTTGGTCGAGTTGAGCGAGACAACGCCGTGCGTGCTCCACGAGAACCTGGCCCGCCGCCGTCAGCGCAACGCCTCTCGGATGCCGACTCAGCAACGTCACCCCTACCGAGTCTTCAAGATTCTTCACTCGAAGGCTCGCAGACGATGGCGCAAGGTGGCAGCGTTCAGCGCCGCGCGAGACGTTGCCTTCTTCGGCGACGGCGACGAACACCTTCAGGTCAGTCAAGTCATAGCTCATCGTGTTCGAATTTGGCGAAGATGACGCCGGCTTTATAGCACAGCAGCACTCGCCAGCTTGCGGTACGCAAATTGCTGCATTGCACGATTTCGTTAACCGCGAACGATCCGTTCGTGAAATCTCGCTGTAATCGACCGCGGCGTTTTCCGATACTGGTAGCCATCAACCTAACTCGGGAAGGCAGTGATGGTCGCATCAGTGGGTGAAGCATCCTCGGCGAAGCCGCTCGCCGGCTTGGTCGTCGTCTCCATCGAACAAGCGCTGGCGGCGCCTTTGTGCACAGGACGCCTGGCGGAAATGGGGGCGCGGGTCATCAAGATCGAACGCGCGGAAGGCGATTTCGCGCGTGGCTACGACGCGGCCGCGAACGGTCAATCGTCGTATTTTGTCTGGACAAATCGCGGCAAGGAATCGGTCGTGCTGGACTTCAAGGACGCCGATGACGCCGCACTCCTGCATCGGCTTATTGCGGAGGCCGATGTCTTCGTTCAAAACCTGGCTCCCGGCGCATTGGATAGAGCCGGATTCGGCAGTGAACGACTGCGTGAAATGCACGCGCGTCTGATCACGTGCGATATCAGCGGCTACGGCACGAACAACGCTGCGAGCCATCTCAAGGCGTACGACCTTCTCGTGCAGTGCGAAAGCGGTCTGGCGAGTATCACCGGCGCACCGGATGCATGTGGGCGCGTTGGCGTTTCCATCTGCGACATTGGCGCGGGGATGAACGCGACCATTGCCGTGCTGTCGGCTCTCGCGCTTCGCTCGAACACAGGCAAGGGATCGGGTGTCTCGGTTTCCTTGTTCGACGGTGCGGCGGACTGGATGACGATCCCCTACGTACACCAGGTTTACGGAAATGGCGCCCCTACACGCCAGGGTCTGAAGCATCCTTCCATTGCGCCGTATGGCGCGTTCAAGACCAAGGACGGTGACGAAATCGTCATCAGCATTCAAAACGAGCGTGAGTGGCGTCAGTTCTGCTCGGCGTTCCTCCAGCAACCGGACGTGGCGGAAGACGCGCGCTTCTCGTCCAACACGAATCGCGTGCAAAACCGAGCAGCCCTCGAACGGCTGATTGCCGACGCATTCGCGAAGGTCGAATGCAGTGAAGCACTCCAACGCCTGTCAATCTCGAACACCGCGTATGGTCAAGTTCGCTCGGTTGCCCAGATGGCTGAACACCCTGCGCTGCGGACGTGGCCGATGACAGTCGACGGCGAAGCATTGCGAATGATTGCGCCGGCGGTTCGCGCGCCGTGGGACAGCCAACACTATGACGCGGCGCCCAAGTTGGGAGAACACACCGAGCGGATTCGCGCCGAGTTCGCCACGAAACAAGTCGGAGAATTCGCATGAGCGTCGTCGACATTGCCCACCTCCGCGAATGGATCGGCAAGAGCCAGTCCGACCGTGACGTCCTGTCGTCGCGTCACGCACGACTGATGGCCGCGACCCTCGGAATGCCGCAGTCTGACTTCGTCGACGGCGCACGATTGCCGCCGCTTTGGCATTGGCTCTATTTCCTGAGTGGCGACGCACCTTCGGCGCTCGGTCGAGATGGACACCCCGCAAGAGGCGGCTTCTTGCCACCCGTCCCGTTGCCGAACCGCATGTGGGCCGGGGGAACGCTCGAATTTCATGGCGACCTGCCGCTTGGCGCGGAAGTTGAAAGGCGTTCGAGCATCGCATCGGTCGAGCACAAACAAGGACGAAGCGGCGAACTCGTCTTCGTGACCGTCCTGCATGAAGTCGTGCGCGAAGGGAAGGTGCTTGTCACCGAGCACCACGACCTTGTCTACAAGGAAGCGTCGAAGGGCGGCGCCACGCCGGCGCAAACGGACATGCCCCAACCGCAGCGAACGCGTCGAGTGAAACCCGATTCGACGATGCTGTTCCGCTACTCCGCGCTGACGTTCAACGGCCACCGCATTCACTACGACGCGGACTACTGCCGAGCGGTCGAAGGCTATCCGAATCTCGTGATTCACGGGCCCCTCAATGCAACGCTCCTTGCAAGCTTCGCCGAGGAAGTGAGCGGACGTCGCCTGAAGCACTTTCGTTATCGCGGCATTCAGCCGTCGGTGCTGGGCAACGAATTGGCGTTCAACGCCGCGCCGGACGGCGACCCACTCGTCGTTTGGGTGAGCTTGCCCGGCGGTGCAGTGTCCATGCGAGCCGAAGCCTCGTTCTGAACGCACACAAATTTGCCTCGACAAAATTTTTCAAGATTGGAGACATGGATGCACCCGAACGCCCCTCTCGGTCAGGCCGATGCCTCGACCCAGTCGAAGGACGCAAAGCGCATCGAGCGCCGCGCAGCAATCGCAAGTGTCATTGGCACCACGATCGAGTGGTACGACTTCTTCATCTACGGCACCGCAGCCGCGCTCGTTTTCCCGAAGCTTTTCTTTGCACACGGTAGCTCGGAAGGCCTCATGGAGTCGTTCGCCACGATTTTCGTGGGCTTTCTGTCGCGCCCGTTGGGCGGAGCCATCTTCGGTTACATGGGTGACCGTGTCGGCCGCAAATCGACGCTCGTCGCCACGCTGACCTTGATGGGCGTTGCGACGTTGTTCGTGGGGTTACTGCCCACCACGCAACAGATCGGACCCGCTGCCGGCTGGCTTCTGATCGGACTTCGGTTCCTCCAGGGAATCGGCGTGGGCGGCGAGTGGGGCGGCGCTGTCCTCCTGTCGATGGAAAGTCATCAAGGCAAGCGTCGCGGCTTCATGGCGTCGTTGCCGAATGTTGGCGTTCCTCTCGGCCTCGTTATCTCGGTGCTCGTGTGGAGCGTCTGCAGCCGCTGGAGCGGCGACTCGCTGATGGACTTTGGCTGGCGCGTTCCCTTCTATGCAAGCGGCGTGCTTCTGGCGTTCGGCCTGCTGATTCGTATGGGCGTGCCGGAGACCCGGGATTTCGTCGAGGCCAACAAGTCGGTCGATCGCACCAGGAGTCCGATTCGGGAAGCCATCAGAACCGAGTGGAAGGCGATATTGCTTTCGGCGCTCGTCCGTCCCGGCGAACAGGCCGCGTTCTACATGCTTACGTCGTTTGCGATGCTGTACGGTTCGAAGAACCTTGGCCTCGGCAAGGCGTTCATCCTGAACGCGGTGTTGATTGCTGCTGTCGTCGCGTGTTTCGCGTTGCCGTACTTTGGGCATCTGGCGGACCGCATCGGCCGTCGGAAGACCTACATGTCGGCAGCCATCTGCATGATGTTGTTCGCTTTCCCGTACTTCGCCTTGCTCAATACGAAGATTCCGCTCGCCGTCATTGCAGGCACGGTCGTCATCATGGTCATTCACGCGGCGCTCTACGGGTCGCAGGCCGCTTTCATTGCCGAGTCGTTTCCTCCCGGCATTCGCTACAGCGGTGCGTCGCTTGGATACCAAGGCGCGTCGATTATTGCCGGCGGCCCCGCGCCGATGATTTCGCTCTGGCTGTTTCAGACGTTCCATTCCGCCTACGCCGTTGCCGCTTTTCTCGCGGCCATGTCTGTCGTCAGCGCGTGCGCGGCGTTCTTCCTTGGCAGGCAAAAGACTGTCGAACAGAAGTCGGTATCAGAGCGTTTCGTAGAGGTCGCTCGCTAAGCATCATCACGATGCTTACGTCGGGAGACCGATGCCTGTTACGGCTTGCAAGACGCAAGCTCAGCGCCTGGAAAAATCCTATGTATCCGAGATCCTATTTGTTCGTTCCCGGCAATCGACCGGAACGATTCGACAAAGCGTGCGCTGCGGGCGCGGACGCGGTAATCATTGACCTCGAAGACGCGGTGCCACCCACCGCGAAAGCGCAGGCGCGTGATGCCGTCATGTCGTGGCTCAAGAATGGTGGACGAGCGTATGTGAGAGCGAACGCGGTCGATACCGCGTGGTACCGGGACGATATAACGGCTCTTCGGACGTGTCGGAGCCTCCAGGGCATCGTCGTTCCCAAGGCCGAGCGAGCCGACCTGCTGTCGAACCTTGCGAACGAGATCTCCGATGAAGCGGCACTGCTGCCGCTCATCGAAACCGCGGTTGCATTTGATGACCTCCGCTCGCTTGCGAAGGTGCCGAAAGTCGAGCGCCTTCTGTTTGGAACCTTGGACTTTCAGGTCGACACCGGTATTCAAGGGGATGGCGATGAGCTCGTGTACTTCCGCTCGCAACTGACCATAGCGTCACGGATTGCCGGCATCGCGGCGCCCGTGGACGGAGTCACCGCAGCAATCGATGATGCCCAGAGGATCCGTCGGGATACGGTTCGCGCTCGCAATCTCGGGTTCAGGGGCAAGCTGTGCATCCACCCCAAACAAATCGAGCCTGTACACGCGGCTCTCCGCCCTTGCCTGGAAGAGATCGAGTGGGCGCACCGCGTCCTTTCTGCCGTTCAGGAAAGCGACGGCTCGGCCATTAGCGTCGATGGAAAAATGGTGGACGCCCCTGTCATTGCCAAAGCGAATGACATCGTAAGCAGTTCGGTCGCCGAGTCGGCGACCGAGCCGCGTCATCCGGCGTCGTCCGATAGCGCGGCAGGCGCTTCGCCTTGACCGCCGCGCTCCGTCGTCGACCCATGGCGCCGGCGGGAAGCGATGTCGGCCCCGAGCGCATGGAGAATCGATCGGCCTTTCTTCGTCAGATACGCGCGTCGGCGGCCGGGGGCGCCATGTTCGAGCATGACGAGTTGCCGTTCGAGCAACGCATCGAGTTCGGCGCGATTCATGTCGAGCTGATCCGGCGCCTGGCACACCAGCATCAGCGTCGCGAATTCGTGCGGGCTCAGCATGGCCGCCCCCCGTCGCGCATGGAGCCGCCACCCGCAGGCGTGACGCGGAACAACGAAATAGGGTGCAGCATGCGTCCAGGCCCGGCGACCCGACGGCGCGGCGGCTTCGGTCGGCCGATCGCGGCGGGTTGGGGCGCGCCGCGCAACGCGAACGGCTTGCGCGCGGCATGTACCCGCGCGCCGATCGGCGCGAAGCGACGCGTGCCGTTGCGCGCTTTCCGCAGGCCGGCCGTCAGACCCGTGACGACGCGGGCGGCGCGTCGTGGTCGGCGGCCGACCTCCGGCAGCCGATCGAAGATAAAGTAAGGATCGTTCATGATTCGCTCCGGGTTGAACCTCGCACGGAGGACGAACCGGACCACGCGCTCCAGTTCGTCGATCCACGAGAGGCCTCGCTGACAAACAAATCGAAACACGCAGCGCGTAAGCCGCGGCTGCTTGAGCGATACCCAAAATAGGATGGGAAGCGCGGATTTCAAGCGCCGCTTCGCGACGATTCGCATGGCCCGTCGCGAGACAACCGCCGATCATCAAACAGTCCATTCCGCGTTGAAACATTTTGTTACAAACGTCCTTTTTTCACCCTCTTGAAGCGCGCTCTCCGCGCCACTATTTCGCTTTTCGCCAATCGATGGCACGCCGGCGCAGCGCAGCCTTGCGCATGCACGCGCCAGCGGATTCCCTTTTCCAGGTGATCTCATCGCTCAGGAGATGAAAATGCAGATTCGTCCCCTCTACGACCGGGTTATCGTCAAGCGAATCGAACAGCAGCGGACGACGGCCTCCGGCATCGTGATTCCCGATTCGGCCGCCGAACGGCCCGAGCAGGGTGAAGTGATTGCGGTCGGCAGCGGCCGGCTGCTCCAGGACGGCTCGCAGCGCCCGCTGCAGCTCCAGGTCGGCGACCAGGTTCTCTTCGGCAAATATGCAGGCCAGACCGTGAAGGTGAACGGCGAGGAACTGCTCGTGATGCGCGAAGAGGACGTCATGGGCGTACTCGAACCCGAATCGCCGGCCGCCAGGAAAGCGGCCTGAATGCCGATTCGGCCGCGTCGCACGGGTGGCAGCCCGATGCGCGCGGCATCTCGTTCAACGACTGTATCCGGAGCAAGAAAATGACTGCAAAAGACGTGAAATTCCGCGACGGCGCGCGCCAGCAGATCGTCAAGGGCGTGAACGTGCTGGCCGACGCGGTGAAGGTGACGCTCGGCCCGAAAGGCCGCAACGTCGTGATCGAACGCGGCTTCGGCGCGCCCGTGATCACGAAGGACGGCGTGTCGGTCGCGAAGGAAATCGAGCTGAAGGACCGCTTCGAGAACATGGGCGCGCAGATCGTCAAGGAGGTCGCGTCCAAGACGGCCGACGTGGCCGGCGACGGGACGACCACCGCCACCGTGCTCGCGCAGGCGATCGTGCAGGAAGGCATGAAGCACGTCGCGGCCGGCATGAATCCGATGGATCTGAAGCGCGGCATCGACAAGGCCGTCGGCGCGGTGCTCGACGAGCTGCGCAAGCTGTCCCGGCCGATTTCGACCCACAAGGAAATCGCGCAGGTCGGCGCGATTTCCGCGAACTCGGACGAAGCGATCGGCAAGATCATCGCCGACGCGATGGAGAAAGTGGGCAAGGACGGCGTGATCACCGTCGAGGACGGCAAGTCGATGGAGAACGAACTCGACGTGGTCGAAGGCATGCAGTTCGATCGCGGCTACGTGAGCCCGTACTTCATCAACGATCCGGCGAAGCAGGCGGCCTATCTCGACGATGCGCTGATCCTGCTGCACGACAAGAAGATCTCCAGTGTCCGCGACCTGCTGCCGATCCTCGAGGCGGCGTCCAAGGCCGGCAAGCCGTTGCTGATCGTCGCCGAGGACGTCGAAGGCGAAGCGCTCGCGACACTCGTCGTGAATTCGATGCGCGGCATCCTGAAGGTCGTCGCCGTCAAGGCACCGGGCTTCGGCGATCGACGCAAGGCCATGCTCGAGGATCTCGCGATCCTGACCGGCGCGACGGTCATCTCGGAGGAAACCGGCAAGCAGCTCGACAAGGCCACGCTCGAGGATCTTGGCAGTGCGAAGCGCGTCGAGGTGCGCAAGGACGATACGATCATCATCGACGGCGCGGGCGATGCGGCGCGCATCGACGCGCGCGTGAAGTCGATTCGCGTGCAGATCGACGAAGCGACGAGCGACTACGACCGCGAGAAGCTGCAGGAGCGTGTCGCGAAGCTCGCGGGCGGCGTGGCGGTGATCAAGGTCGGCGCGGTCACCGAGGTCGAAATGAAGGAGAAGAAGGATCGCGTCGACGATGCGCTGCATGCGACGCGCGCCGCGGTCGAGGAAGGCATCGTGCCGGGCGGCGGCGTCGCGCTGCTGCGTGCGCGCGCGGCGCTGTCGGACATCCGGGGCGCGAATGCGGACCAGGACGCCGGCATCCGGATCGTGCTGCGCGCGCTGGAGGCGCCGCTGCGCGTCATCGCGGCCAATGCGGGCGACGAACCGTCGGTCGTGGTGTCGAAGGTGCTCGAAGGCACCGGGAACTTCGGCTACAACGCGGCGACCGGCGAGTACGGCGATCTGGTGGATGCGGGCGTGGTCGACCCGACCAAGGTCACGCGTACCGCGCTGCAGAACGCCGCGTCGATCGCGAGCCTGGTGCTGACGACCGACGCGACCGTCGCGCAAGCGCCGAAAGAGGATAGCGCCGAGCCGGCTCCCGCACCCGAACTCGGCTACTGACCGGCGTCGCAGGCTCGCCTGCGATCGTCGAACAGCCGCTGGCCGGAGCGGCTTTTCCCGGCGCGCGCGACAGCGGGGGGGGGCGCGCCGCGCCGCCTTTTCATGTTTGCGAGACCGACCATGAAGCTCGAACTCTCGATCGATTCCAGGCCGCTGCACGTCGAACTCGACGACGTCATCGCCGGCCTGCTCGCGGCGCGGCTCGGCCTGCCTCCGGACGGCGACCATCGCGTCGCGATCGGCCGCTACCTCGGCGATGCGGCGGGGCCGTGGACGCTGGATGACGACCATATGCGCAAGCGCGTGATGCGCCGCCTGATTCTCGACATCGCCGATCCGACGCTGGTCATCCAGTACCTGATGGCCGACCAGGCCGGGACCGGCGAAGCAGGCGCCTGACGCGCGCCGAACGCTCCATGGCGAGTGCGAGAGCAAGTGCGTTTGCGCGTCGCGCAGCCAGTCCATCGAACGTTCGTCGCCTGCAGTGTCAGGCTATTGTCATTTCATCATCAGTAGAACGAAGAGGCGCTCTCGGTAACCCCCGGGCGCCCGTCTTCGCGCTTCCGCTCAGGCGCCACCGTCCGGCTTGCCGGGCTCGCGGCCCTGCGGCACCGGCGGCCCCGCGCCGAGTTCGGCCCCGGTCACCGGGTCGCTGTTCGGATCGGACGCGAGCCGCTGCGCCATCGCCTCGATGGCGTCCACCTGCTGCGGCTCGAGCATCCCTTCGGCAATGCCGGTGCCGCCGTCGACGGCCGGCTCGGCGTCGCGGATTTCGAGACCCTCTCCATGATTCCAGGGGCCGACCAGCGGCGCCGCGTCCGGCTGCATCCGGAAGTACACGCTGTCGTACGGCGCCTTCGGCGGCAGCTTGCCCGGCGGGAAATTCGCGGTGATCGCATACAGCGCCTTCTCGAACGACTTCAGGTGCGAGACCTCGCGCGTCATCAGGAAGCCGAGCGCGTCCCGAATGCCCGGATCGTCGGTCACGTTGATGAGCCGTTCGTAAATGATCTTCGCCCGCGCTTCGGCTGCGATGTTCGAACGCAGGTCGGCGGTCGGTTCGCCGATCGTGTCGATGTACGCGGCCGACCACGGCACGCCGCCGGAATTCGTCAATGGCGCGCCCGCGCCGTACAGCACCTGCGTCACGTGGCTGTCGTTGCCCGCCCCGTGCAGCTTGCGGTACAGCTCGGCCTGTTCGTCGACTGCTTCGGCGAGTTCGCCCTTGGCGCCGCGGTTGAGCATCGCGGCCATCGAGCCGATCACTTCGAGATGGCTCAGCTCCTCGGTGGCGATGTCGAGCAGCATGTCCTTGCGGCCGGGATCCTCCTCGGTGATCGCCTGAGTGAAATAGCGCATCGCGGCGGCGAGTTCGCCCTGCGGGCCGCCGAACTGCTCGAGCAGCAGATTGGCGAGGCCGGGGTTCGGCGCGCCCACGCGCACCGTGTACTGAAGCCGTGTGTTGTGGATGAACATGGCATCTCCATGGAAAGGGTTGCGCGACATTCGCGGTGGCGACCCAGCACGAATCGATCCCGTGGCCGGCCGACGAGCCCGGGTACGCGCGATGCTGGCCGGTGCGGGCTGTGTAGGGGCAGCGGTTTCCCGCCGATGCCGGCCGCTTTCGTCGAGTGGCATGCGTGTATCGCGACGCCAGGCGACGACGGCCGGCGACGCACGGACACGCGCCGGATGGAGACGGCGCGACCGGGTCGCGACGCGTGACTTCTCGCGAACGGCGCGGACCGCTGTCGATGCCCGGACGCGGCACGCGGTAAGGGGGGAATCGGCGGCAATACGAGCGCGCATCGCATGACCTGAAGCCCTCGTTGCCGGATTTTCAAGCAGTTGTCATTTCGGCGGCATGGGCCGTACCACGCCGGGCACGGAGGCGGTGCGGCGTGTCGGCGGCGCGCGGGGCGGGCCGCGTCGGCACGCGCGTGATGGCGGTTTTGCAAAGGAGTGCAGATGGCGACGCTCGACAGGAACGCGGCGACGGAGCGCACCGCGACGGACATGCGCGAGGTGTTTGCCGGCCGCCGGCGCGGGCCGCGGGCGGCGCTGCCGTTCGCGGGGCCGGCGATCGTCGCGTCGGTCGCCTATATGGACCCCGGCAATTTCGCGACGAACATCCGGGCCGGCGCGCAGTTCGGTTACACGCTGCTCTGGGTGGTGCTGATGGCGAACGGCATCGCGATGTTGTTCCAGTCGCTGTCCGCGAAGCTCGGCATCGTCACCGGCCGGAATCTCGCGGAGCTCTGCCGCATGCATTTCCCGCGGCCGCTGGTGTTCGGCATGTGGGTCGCGAGCGAACTCGCCGCGATGGCGACCGAGCTCGCCGAATTTCTCGGCGGCGCGATCGCGCTGTCGTTGCTGTTCGATCTGCCGACCTTCGCCGGGATGTTCGTGATGGCGCTCGCCACCTACGGCATCCTGCTGGCCGACCGGAATGGGTTCCGGCCGATGGAAATCGCCGTGGGCGTATTCGTCGGCGTGACCGGTCTTTGCTATCTCGCCGAGATGTTCATTGCGCCGGTCGCGTGGGCCGACGTCGCGTGGCATGCCGTCGTGCCGGAATGGCCGCGCGGCGACGCGTTGATGGTGTCGGTCGGCATTGTCGGCGCGACGATCATGCCGCATGCGCTGTATCTGCACGCCGGGCTCACGCAGCGACGCGCGGCGGGGCTCGACCACGCGCAGCGCCGGATGATGGTGCGCTTCTCGGATCGGGAAGTGATCGTCGCGCTGTCCGTTGCGGGCGCGATCAACATGGCGATGATCGTGATGGCGAGCGCGGCGTTTCATGCCGATCATCGCGATGTCGTGGAAATCGAAGCGGCGTACCGGATGCTCACCCCGTTGCTCGGCCCGGCCGCCGCGACCTGCTTTCTCGTGTCGCTGATGAGCGCCGGCATCTCGAGTTCCGTCGTCGGCACGATGGCCGGGCAGATGATCATGCAGGGCTTCGTCGGGTTCCGGATTCCGGTCTGGCTGCGCAGGCTCGTCACGATGGCGCCCGCGTTCGTCGTCGTCGGGATGGGCGTCGATTCGATGCAGGCGCTCGTGATCAGCCAGGTCGTGCTGTCCGTCGTCCTGCCGGTGCCGATGCTGGCGCTGATTTACTTCTGCGGACGGCGCGACGTCATGGGCGCCTTCGCGAGCGGACGCATCGCGCGCTGCGCCGCGCTTGGCGCGACTGCCGTCGTCGTCGGGCTGAATGCCGTGTTGCTGGCGGGGCCGATCGGCGCGATGGCGTGGCGGTCGGGCGGCACCTGAACGGCCCGAGCGTCAGCGTCCGGACGATCGCGGCAGCCCGTGTTCAGCGCGCTTTCAGCATTTCGTCGGCGAGCCGATAGGCGCTGACCGCGCGCTTCGATTCGTAGTCGGCGATCGTCGACACGTTGCGCCCGGCGTCGCGCGACAGCAAGCCCTGCAGCGCGGCGGCGGCGAAGAAATCGCGCAGGTCCGGCGTCGCGGATTTCGGCTCCGGCGGAGCGGCTTCGACGATCGGCCCCGCTTTCCAGAAAACGGGCGACGGCGTGGCTGCCTTGGAGACGGCGGCGGTTTGCTTGCTCACATCCTGGGAAAACGGCGTCATTTCTTCCCCTTCGATTCAGTATCTGTTGGCGAAGCAGCGTAACGTCCCCGACTGCGTGGGCGAGCATCGTTTCGTTTTGTTTTTGAGCGGTACTAACCACTTGATCGACGCGAATATTCGCCGGTAATACGGCATCCGTCAAAGGAAATAAATTGAATCCGACGGGCCGGCGCAGGAGCACGATTCGTTCCCGCTGGCGATCGACGCAAAGCATCGCGTTTCGCCAACCGATGGGGAGGGTATGTCGGCACGAATGACGTCCCGGTGACACACGCGCGTGCGGGCGCGGCGCTCAGCAGCACGCGGGTTGCAGGCCTTCCGTCAGGCGCGCGGTCACGCTCGCCGGTGCCGTACAATGCGCATGGAAGCGCAGGGGAAGTATCGCCAGCGGGATCGTGGGACGGCCGGACGAGGGCGATGCGACCCGGCACCGATCGGCGCCCGGCACACACTGTTCCGCAACACCATCAGGAGAATTCAATGGCACGGCAAGCGCCTACGCACAAGGAGCGGCCTCCATCGCCCGCGACGTTGAAGAGCGATCTGTCGTTTCCGGTAGTGGGCATCGGTGCGTCGGCGGGCGGTACGACGGCCTTGCAGACCTTTTTCGAGAGTGCGCCGACGAGCATGGACATGGCGTTCGTCGTCGTCGTCCATCTCGCGCCGGAACAGGTCAGTCATATGGACGCCGTCCTGCAGCGCACGACGGGCATGCCGGTGCATCAGGTGACGTCCACGGTGCCGATCGAGAAAAACCATATCTACGTGATCGCACCGGGCATGCAGCTCGAGATGTCGGACGGATGCCTTCGTTGCCGCAGCCGGGACCGGGCCGACGAGGTTCCGTTCACGATCGACCACTTCTTTCGGACGCTGGCGGACGCGCACGACTGGCGCGCGGTCGGCATCGTGATGTCCGGCACCGGCTCCGACGGCGCCGCGGGCTTGAGCCGCATCAAGGAGGCGGGCGGCATCACGCTCGCGCAGACGCCGGACGACGCCGAGCACGCGGAGATGCCACAGCACGCGATTGCGATGGCGCGCGTCGATATCGTGCTGCCGGCGGCCGAGATGCCGCAACGGTTGCTCGAACTCTGGTCGAATGCGCGTCGCATCGAACAGCAAAGCCTCGAATTCGCGCAATCGCTGCACAACGTCGATCGGCCGACGGTCAACGATCCCGAACGGGCGCTCTCCGACATTCTGATGCACCTGAGGGTACGCACCGGCCACGATTTCAGGCTGTACAAGCGGGCGACCGTGCTGCGACGCATCGAGCGGCGCATGCAGGTCAACGGCCAGCGCGATCTCCTCGCGTATCGGGATTTCCTGCGGGCCACGCCGGAAGAAGCGAACGCGCTGCTGGCGGACATGCTGATCGGCGTGACCCAGTTCTTCCGCGATCGCGAAGCCTTCGATTTCCTCGAACGGGAAGTGATCGGCTCGTTGTTCGCGTCGGAGTCCGGCGAGGAGCAGGTACGCGTGTGGGTGGCCGGATGCGCGACGGGCGACGAGGCGTACTCGATCTCGCTGCTGCTGGCGCGGGCGCGCGAGGCCGCGATGTCGAGCCAGGCCATCCAGGTCTTCGCGACCGATATCGACGAAGCGGCGATCGTCCGCGCGCGGACCGGTTCCTACCCGCTGTCGATCGCGAGCGACGTGCCCGCCCCGCTGCTGCAGCGGTATTTCACGCGGGAAGGCGCGCACTACGTGATCGCGAAGGCGGTACGCGAACGTATCCTGTTCGCGGCGCACAGCCTGCTGCGCGATCCGCCGTTCTCGCATCTCGACCTGATCTCGTGCCGCAACGTGCTGATCTATCTCGAGCGGGCGGTGCAGCGGCAAATCCTGGAGCTGTTCCATTTCGCGTTGCGCCCCAACGGCTATCTGTTCCTCGGCACCGCGGAGTCCGCCGACGCGGCGGACGATCTGTTTGCCGTCGTGGACAAGAAACGCCGGATCTACCGCGCACGCGTCGTCACGCATCGCGCGAAGCCGGCCACGGGCTTTCCGCCGCTGTTCCAGGTCGAATCCGGCGCAACCGACGAGCGGGCCGCGCCGCAGCCGCCGTTGCGCGTGCCGGCCAGCCCGGCCCAACGCAACTTCTCCTATTCGGAGCTCCATCAGCGCGCGCTCGAAACGTATTCGCCGCCGAGCGTCATCATCGACAAGGAATCGAACGTCGTTCATCTGTCGGATAACGCGGGCCGGTTCCTGCGGCACGTCGGCGGCGAACTGTCGAGCAACATCATGACGCTGGTGCTGCCGGATCTGCGGCTCGATCTGCGCACCGCGATTTTCCGAGCGCTGCAAACGGGCACGAGCGTCGAGGCGCGCCGGGTGAAATGGGCACACGATGCCCGCGTGTCGTGGATCAACATGACGGTCAGGCCGTTTCACGACAAGGTCGCGAATGCGGAATTCCTGCTCATCGTATTCGACGAGGTGGCCGGCCGCATGACCGAGGAGGACCAGGTCGAGACGAGCGGGCAGGACCCGGTTCTGGCCCAGCTCGAACAGGAGCTGCAGCACAGCCGCGAGCAACTCGCGACGATCATCGAGCAGTACGAAACGTCCGTCGAGGAATTGAAGGCGTCGAACGAGGAGCTGCAGGCGATCAACGAAGAGTTGCGCTCCACGAGCGAGGAGCTGGAAAGCAGCAAGGAGGAACTGCAATCGGTCAACGAGGAGTTGACGACGGCCAACGCCGAAATGCAGGCAAGGATCGAAGACACCGCGAAAGCGAACGACGATCTCCACAACATCATCGCGTCGAGCGAGATCGCGACCGTGTTCGTCGACAAGGAAATCCGGGTCAAGCGGTTTACGCCCAACGCCACCGCGATTTTCAATCTGATCGATACGGACCTGGGCAGGTCGCTGTTCCATATCACGCATGCCCTGCGGTATCCGACGCTGGCAGACGACGTCCGGCAGTCGTTTCAGTCGCTGCGGCTGATCGAGCGCGAGATCGAGAGCGAGGCCGGCCGGTGGTATCTGATGCGCCTGCTGCCCTACCGGACGGCGGACGACCACATCGACGGCGCGGTGATCACGCTGATCGACATCACCGACCGGCATCACGCGGAAGAGGCGGCGCGGGCAGGCGAGCAGCGCCTGCGTCTGGTCGCGCAATCGACCAAGGACTACGCGATCATCATCCAGGACGGCAACGGGTCCATCGTGAGCTGGAACGCCGGTGCGGAACGCATCTTCGGCTATACGGAAGAAGAGATGATCGGCCAGGACGTGGATCTGATCTACGAGCCGAGCGACCGACAGGCGCTCGTGCCGACGCGCGAGCGCGACATCGCGACCCGCGAAGGGCGCGCGGACGACGAACGCTGGCACCGGACCAAGGACGGACGGCGGATTTTCTGCAGCGGCGTCGTCACGCCAATTTCCGATACGTCGTTCAACGGCTTCGCGAAGATCGTGCGCGACATGACGCTGCGCAAGCAGAGCGACGACGCGAACCGCGAAGCGCTGGCGCGGGAACAGGCGGCACGCGAGCAGGCGCTCAGTTCGAGTCAACTGAAGGACGAGTTCATTGCGGTGTTGTCCCACGAGCTGCGGCATCCGCTCAACCTGATCGGCGTCAAGTCGGAAATGCTGCCGCGCCTGCCGGAGACGCGTGACATTCCCGCCGTGCGCGACGCCGCGGATTCGATTCGGCAGGCCGTGCGCGCACAGGCGCAGATCATCGACGACCTGCTCGATCTGTCGCGCATCCAGACCGGCAAGCTCGCGCTCGAGCTGGGCCGTGTCGATCTGACGGCGATGTTGCGCAGCATCACGGATACCTGCGAGCTCGACGTGCACGCGCGCGGCCTGATCTTGCAAACGGAGCTGCCGACGGAGCCGGCCATCGCGCTGGCCGATCCGGTGCGATGCGAGCAGATCTTCTGGAACCTGATGTCCAATGCGCTCAAGTACACGCAGCCGCACGGCGAGATCGTCGTGCGGCTCGCGCATGAGGGCAAGATGCTGCGTGTCGACGTGACCGACGACGGGCAGGGGATCGACGAAGATACGCTGCCGCATGTCTTCGACATGTTCCGGCAGGCGCCGCGCGACCGGACCCGCGGCGGTCTCGGTATCGGGCTGGCGCTCGTTCGGCAACTCGTCGAAATGCACGGCGGCCGGATCGCCGCGACGTCCGATGGCCCGGGGTCCGGCACCACGATGACGGTATGGCTGCCGGCCGCACCGATCGAGCGCGCCGTGTCTGCGGGCAGCGGCGTGCCGGAGGGGAATATCGCCGGCCTGCGCGTGCTGCTGGTCGAGGACGATCAGGAGACGGCGATGTCGCTCACCGCGCTGCTGGAACTGGCGGGGGCGGTGGTCCAGACCGCGAAAAACGGAGCCGCGGCGCTGGCGATGCTGCAGGAGGCGTCCGTCGATGCGATCGTGTCCGACATCGGGCTTCCCGACATGGACGGCTACGAGTTGCTTCGCCGGATCAAGGCCGATCCGCGCTGGGCCACGCTCCGGACCGTTGCGCTGACCGGCCGCAATCGCCAGGACGATGTCCGGGCCGCGGCGGAAGCCGGCTTCGACAGCCATCTGTCAAAACCGCTCGATTTCGGGATGTTGCTCGCGGCACTCGGCGACGTGCCTCAGGACACCCGATGACGGCCGACGGCCCGCGCGTGCGTCGCGGGTCGTTCGGGCGCGGCTTGCCACGGCGGCGTTTCCGGCAATCGCCATTCGACCCGCATTGCGGCGTGGGTGGCCGCCCGTCGCGGAATCCCGGTTCAGGCACCCGATTTGCGGCTATCTCCGCAAAGGGGGGTCTATGGATCGTCGAGATATCGTCGTAATCGCATCGTCCCGAGGCGGTCTCCCGGTCCTCCGGACGCTGATGGCCGGCGTCGCCGCGGATTTTCCGGTGCCGATTTGCATCGTGCAGCACATTGGTCGACATCGGACGATGTTGCCGGAGCTGCTGTCGCGATGGGGTACGCTGGATGCGAGCGTGGCGCTACAAGGGGAACCGCCGCAAGCGGGCAGAATTTACGTGGCGCCGCCCGACCGGCACATGATCGTGCGCGACGGAAATCTATGGCTGCTCGATACCGCGGCCGAGAACTTCGCCCGACCGGCCGCCGATCCGCTGTTCCGGTCTGCCGCCCGCGAATATGGCGCCGGTGCGATCGGCGTCGTCCTCAGCGGCGATCTCGATGACGGCGCGGCCGGCCTGGCGGCGATTCGCGCACGGGGCGGCTACGGTATCGTTCAGGACCCCGACGAATGCGAAGCGCCGTCGATGCCGCGCAGCGCGCTGGCCGCGACGGGAGCCGATGCGGTCGCAAAGGCCGGGGAACTGCCGGGGACCATTCATGCAGCGGTCTACGGCGCACGTGTGAAGGAGCAGCGGAAAATGGCAGACTTGCGCGACCTGGACCATGAGAGCCGGATTGCAGAGGACGGCCTCGTCGACCCGGGACTGCTTGACGAGATCGGGACGCGTTCCGCCCTCACGTGCCCCAGTTGCAACGGCGTGCTCTGGCGCATGCGCGACGATCGTCCGTTGCGATATCGATGCCATACCGGGCATGCGTTCTCCGTGCTTTCGCTCGACGACGCCGAAGCCCAGAAAGCAGAGGATGCGATATGGGGGGCCATTCGCGCGGTTCACGAGCGCATGATCTTTGCGCGCGAGCGCCAGGAATGGGCGCGCCGCACGGGCAACGCCGAGGACGTCGCGATCGAACAGGCCCGCATCGACGAAAACCAGCGGCTCGCGGACGTGCTGCGCAATGCGGTCGGCACGGCGATAAACAGGGGCGAACTGGAGTGAGCGCAGCGACCCGCGCCAACCGCGCCGCGGGCTTTATCCCGGTACGAACACGCCCAGCGCCGCGATCGCCATCGCGAGCGTCGCGATCCATCCGCCCCACGCAAGCGTGCCGCTGACGGCGAACTCCCCCATGACGCGTCTGCTTCTCGCCATCAGCATCATCACGACCATGATCGGCACGGCGCTTACCCCGTTGATGACGGCGCTCCAGTAAAGCGCGCGGATCGGGTCGAAATGCGTGAACGTGAACGCGATTCCGCCGACGATCGCCAACACGATCACCGCATAGAATTCGGGCGCGACGCCCAGCTGCAACGCGAGACTGTTGCGCCAGCGGAACGTGCCGGCCGCCGCATACGCGGCCGATCCCGCGAGCACCGGCAGCGCCAGCAGGCCGGTGCCGACGATGCCGAGCGCGAACAGCACGTACGCGAAGTGACCGGCAACCGGCTCGAGCGCCCGCGCGGCGTCCGCGGAAGTCTTGACGTCGATGTGATGCGCGTTCAGCGTGGCCGCCGCCGTCAGCACGATGAAGAACGCAATCACGTTCGAGACGCCCATGCCGAACCACGTATCGAAGCTGATCCGACGCAACTGCGCGGGCGCCTGACGCGGCATGCGTCGCAGCGGCCGCTGGTTCGGCGCGGCGCGCAATTCCTCGACTTCCTGAGACGCCTGCCAGAAAAACAGATACGGGCTGATGGTCGTGCCGAGCACCGCGACGACCGTGGTCAGATAAGCGGCGGTCAGTTGCGCATGGGGCTGCACGATCGCGCGGCCGACCTCGGCCCAGCTGACGGGCACGATGAGGGCGACCGCGACATACGCCAGCAGCGTCAGCGCGGTCCATTTGAGCAAACGCGAGTAGCGGTCGTACGGAACGAACACCTGCAGCACGACCGACACGCCGCCGAGGCACACGATGTAGAGCTGTTGCGGGCCGGGCAGCAACAAATTGACGGCCGCGCCCATGGCCGACAGGTCGGCGGCGATGTTGATCACGTTGGCCGTGATCAGCAGCACGACCGTCCCGTACAGCAGCCATCGCGGATAGTGCGTGCGCATGTTGGACGCGAGACCCTTGCCCGTCACGCGGCCGATTCTCGCGCTGACCAGCTGGATGGCCGTCATCAGCGGGTACGTCAACAGCAGCGCCCACAGCAATTCGAAGCCGAACTGCGCACCCGCCTGCGAATACGTGCCGATGCCGGAAGGGTCGTCGTCGGCCGCGCCGGTGACGAGGCCGGGACCGAGACGCCGGACCCACGTGGCCGCATTCGGGGCCGGCTCCGTCGGCTCCGGCTGGAGAAAATCGTTGTCGTTCATGATCGCGGCCTCCCGGGAGTCCAGCAGGCGCAATCGCCGTGCCCGGTCGGCGGCGTCTCGCGCGGCCGGCCCGACGGCGCGCGACGTGCGTTACGTCGGGCTAGCCGCACCGTCGACGGGCGGGACCGTCGCGTGCATCGCCTGTTCGAGCAGGGCGTGCGCGGCTTGCCACGCGCGCGCGGCAGCAGCGGAATCGTTGAACGCCCGTGCCTCGACCGTGGCGCCGTCCAGCAGCATCATGAAGACCGTTGCCAGCCGTTTGGCGGCTTCGGGCGGCACGAGCGCCGCGATCAGTTCCGCGATCCATTCGACCATTTTGCGGCGATAGCGGATCGCGACATCCGAGATCGGCGCATAAGCAGTGCCGAATTCGGCCAGCGCGCGCTCGAACAGGCAGCCGGCAAATTCAGGCGTCCTGAACCACGCCGCGTACCAGTCGAAGATGGTCTTGACGCGCTCGACCGGATCGGCGACGTGCTGCAATTGCGCGGCGATGCTGCCGACGATCAGGTCGTAGCGCTGGACCAGCACTTCGCGGATCAGCTCGTCCTTGCTCGCAAAATGCCGGTACAGCGTCATGCGGGCGACACCGGAATCGTCGATGATCCAGTCGACACCCACCGGGTGGAATCCGTGCCTGGAGAACAGTTCGGTCGCTTTGTCTACCACCAGCTGGCGTTTGTTGGCTCGCACGAACGGCTTCCTCCTCGATGTTTCAGCAGCATAGACCGATTATTCTAGCATCATGCTGCTCGACGAAATCGGCCTCCCGGCGCGGTCCGATGGGGTTGCCGCGTGGCGATCTTCGAGAGCGGCGCCGGTCATCAAGTCAGCTTGACTATTGGATAGACCGATATGTATCATTTGAATCCAGAAAGCATCGATCGGTATTGCGGGGATTAAGGAGGCGGAACACGGGGCTGTGTCCCGCTCGCTGTTTTCCGCCGCATCGGACGCTGCAACGATATTTCAAGCCGAAAAGAGAACCTGAGAGAGCCTCCGCATGCGAGCGCGCGAAGCAATACGGCGCCAATGAAACGTGAGGAAAATACCCCTGTATCGCCGTTTACTCGCACCGGGGCTGCTTGCTGTTGGCCGCGTGCGCGCGATCCGTCGGTTACCGACGGCACGGTACGGATCTGCGACGACACAGGCTGTTCCTATCGCCCTAAATATAAGGTTTCCTATTAAAAAAAGGGCAATGCGGAAGACCACGAGATGGGCGGCGCGGATGGACAAGTTGCGCCGCCGGTCGCCCGCCGCCCGCCGCGCAAAAGCCGAATCCCGACAGCACGATGCGCGGGTCGAATATCGACATCCCGCCCGATCAGGACTGCGAACGCACTGTGCCGAGCCGCTCAAATTGACCGCAGGAACGCGGCGGACACACCCAACCGAAGATCCGACGAAAGCGTGCGCGACCGGGCGATTTCCTTCGTGAGCTGCATGACCGTGCGGCAAGCCAGTGTCAGTTCGCCGTGCGGCGACATGGCGAGTGCAATGAAGCGCGGCACGGACGGATCGACCACCATCGACGCTTGCAACCGGCATTCCCGTTCGAGATTGGCGATCGCGTAAGGGCCCAGCAACGCATGAATGCCGCCATCGGCGACGATGTGCCCCTGCAGGCTGAGAGAATCGGCTTCCGCCGCGAAATTCAGCGACACCTGATGTTCGCCCGCGATTTGTTCGAGCCGCTCGCGCCAGCTATTGGGGCGGCAGAAAGAGACCAGCGGAATGCCATCGAGCCTGGAAAAAGCGATCGTGGGCTGACTGGTCAACGGATCGCCTTCCGCCCCCACCAGGTACGTCGCGGCCTCGACCAGATATTCGTCGCCGTTTCTCGGCGTCGGACTATTTCGAAACAGAATGGCGAGATCGACGCTGCCGTTCTCCAGCCAGGTTTCCAGCAACGCTCCTTGACCCTCGCGCACCTGTAACTGCACCAGCGGGTAACGCTCGCGAAGCCGATGGTAAAGGGTGCTGACAAGGGGATGAGCGGTGGAGGGCAGGATCCCGAGCCTGACCACGCCGATCGGCTCGCCCGCCGTGCTGCGGATGTCGTTGGACAACTGCTCCGTGCTGGCAAGCCACGCCCTCACACGCGGCGCGATACGCGCGCCCAGTTCGGTCAACACCACGCCGCGCCCGGTCCGTTGAAACAGACGGCCGCCGCAGTACTGCTCGAGCTCGACGATCTGCCGGCTGATGTGAGGCTGGCTGGTCCCGTAAGCAACGGCCGTCTTGCTCAGGCTCCCGAGTTCCGCCGCGTCGATGAACAGCTTCCAGGCCGCATAGTCCACCGCGAAGCCTCCCGTAGATATGTCAAATCAGTATAGCTGAAATGCGCAATTCGGCCGTTCTCGCATGGGTCGTGCATCCCTACACTGCAACGCATGCACCGTCGTTCCGGTTCGATGCGAAACGGACGGCGGGCTCTCCTCCGGCAAAGAGGAGCGGAAAAGCTCACATTTGGAGACGTCATGAAAGCGATCGATCTGCGCGGTTTGGTCCCGGCACCCGTTACCCCTTTCACCCGCGAGGGCGCGGTGGACCATGCGGCAATTCAACGGCTGGGCGCGTGGCTTGGCGGCATCGAAGGCGTCAAAGGCCTGACGGTGCTCGGACATGCCGGCGAAGGCACGTTCCTCTCGCAGAAGGAACAGGCTCAAGTCATCGAAAGTTTCGTGAAGTCCGTCGACGGCAAGATTCCGGTGATCGCCGGTATCACGCTCGAAGGCACGGAAGTGGCGGTGGAAGAGGCGAAGCGCGCGGTCGAGGCCGGCGCGTCGGCCGGGCTGGTCTATCCGTCGCACGGCTGGCTGCGCTTCGGCTATCAGAAAGGTGCGCCGCAGGATCGCTACCGCGCCATCCACGAAGGCAGCGGCCTGCCGCTCATCCTGTTCCAGTACCCGGACGCCACCAAGGCGACCTACAACCTCGACACGCAGCTGGAGATCGCCGCGCAACCGGGCGTCTTCGCGATGAAAAACGGCGTGCGCAACATGCGTCGCTGGGACGTCGAGATTCCGATCATCCGACGCGAGCGTCCGGAACTGCAAATCCTCACCTGTCACGACGAGTATCTGCTCCACACGATGTTCGACGTCGACGGGGCGCTCGTCGGCTACGGCAGCCTGGCTCCCGAGCCGCTCGTCGAACTGATCAAGGCGGGCAAGGCGAAAGACTACGCGGCCGCCCGCGCGATTCACGATCGCCTGCTGCCGGTGACGCGTAACGTGTATCACCGCGGGTCGCACATGGAAGGCACCGTCGCGCTCAAGCACGGTCTGGTGGCCCGCGGCATCCTCGAGCACGCCACCGTGCGCTCGCCGCTGCTGCCGCTCGCGCCAGGCGCGGACGTCGAAATCGCGGACGCGCTTCGTTCGGCCGGCCTCGTCGACTGACTCGGGCGCGGCCCGTCCATAGCCGGATGACGGCGGCGCAGCGCCGCCCGCTTGCCGCCGGCGTCGAGCAGTCAGTCGGGGCGGCGCGCGAAACCGCGTCGCGCACGCCGCCGCCGACAGGCTCGGCAAATGATAAAAAGGGCGCCGATGTCGCGGAAAACCACCAAGAAACGCGACCGGTGCCGCACAACGAGAAGCAAGCCGAAGGTTCATAAAATGCAGCTTTTCAGGAGACAGCATGAACACCCCTTCGACCGCCTGCGGCGTCGACCTTGGTCGATCCGCGAGCGAAACGCGTCCCATGAGCGAACAACTGCGGGCGGCGAACCTGCTGTTCCGCATCGAGAACGTGCCGTTTTGCAAGTGGCACACCCGGGCACGGATCGTCATGGGCAGCGCGACCCTGTTCGATGCGTTCGACGCACTGTCGCTTGCTTTCGTGCTGCCCGTACTGGTGGGGCTCTGGCATCTTTCTCCCGGCCAGATCGGCGTGCTGATCGCTGCCGGTTATCTTGGGCAGGTCGTCGGCGCGTTGGTGTTCGGCTGGCTGGCCGAGCGCCTGGGGCGCGTGCCGAGCGCCACCATCGCGGTGGGCGTCATGTCGGCCATGAGCGTCGTATGCGCGTTCACCGGCAGCTTTCACATGCTGTTTCTGATGCGTTTCCTGCAAGGCATCGGTGTGGGCGGAGAAGTGCCCGTGGCCGCCACGTACATCAACGAGCTGTCTCAAGCGCACGGCCGCGGACGCTTCTTCATCCTGTATGAACTGATTTTCCCGTTGGGCCTGCTCGCGGCCGCGCAGCTCGGTGCGTTCGTCGTCCCGCGCTTCGGTTGGGAATATATGTTCCTGATCGGCGGGATTCCCGGCATGGTCGTCGCGATCCTGATCGCACGCCTGCCGGAATCGCCGCGCTGGCTCGTTTCACGCGGGCGGTTCGATAAGGCCGAGCGCATCATCGAGCGGCTGGAAGCCAGCACGACGAAGCGCAACCTCGACACGCAGACTCAAAGGGCCGAGGTGGACGCGCGCGTGTCGGGCCTTATGACCGGACGACAGTCGAAGCGGAAGGGAACGTGGAAGGAACTGTTCTCGCCGTTCTACCGGGGCCGCACCGTCGTCGTGTGGCTGCTGTGGGCGAGCGCTTATTTCGTGGCCAATGGCATCAACAACTGGCTGCCGAGCCTCTACAAGACGGTCTACCATCTGCCGCTGCAAGCGTCGCTTCAGATGGCGTCGATCTCGAACGTCCTGAGTACGTGCGGCGTGCTTGCCTGCGCGCTGCTGATCGATCGGGTCGGACGCCGCCGGTGGGCAATGGCCTGCTTCATCATCAGCGCGGCCCTGCTCGCCGCACTGGGCATTCATGGCGCGGGCAGCGCGTGGTCCGTGATGTTGCTCGGATCGTCGGCCTATGCGGTGATGGCCACGACCACGGTCCTTCTGTACCTGTACACCCCTGAAATCTATCCCACCCGGATGCGCGCGATCGGCACCGGTCTCGCGACTTCGTGGCTGCGCGCGGCGTCTGCCGCCGCGCCGGCGATCGTCGGCGTCGTATTGACCGGGAGAGGCATCGCCGCGGTATTCGTCATGTTTGCCGTGGTCAGTGCGGTGGGCTTCGTCGTCGCCGCGCGAATGGTCGAGACGACCAATCGTTCGCTCGAAGAGATTTCCCCGTAGTCACTTGCATGCCTGACGGCGCCTTTCCCTGAGAAGCCTCGAGGGAAGGCGTTTCGTCGCTCGTCACGCCCGTGGCTTCAGCGACATGCTCGCAACAAGCGCCGCCGTCAAAGAGTAGTCCATCAGTACTGCTGACAGGATTGCTGCGGAAAAGGCCGCTCAAAAAATATGAATGGAGACAACCGAAATGAAAAAGACACGACAGGTCGTCGTGCGCGTGGCCGGCCGGCGCGTTGTCGGTACGCTCGGCGCGACGGCGATATTCACCGCCGGTCTGGTATGGACCTCCGGCGGCGCACACGCAGATAGCGGCTCCCAGGTTCAGCTTTATGGCCTCATCGGCACCTACGTCGGGAGCATCAAACGCAGCGACACGCCGCGGACCACGGTACTGATGGGAAGCGGCGGGCTGACCACGTCGTTCTGGGGAATCCGCGGCAAGGAAGATCTTGGCGGCGGCGTCGGCGCCATTTTCGTCCTCGAAAGCTTCTTTCAACCCGCCAACGGCGCGCTGGGACGCAGTGCGGCGGACCCGTTCTGGTCGCGCAATGCGTACGTGGGCTTTCAAGGCGACTTCGGCCAGTTGACCTTCGGGCGACAAAGAAACCCGGCCTATACGGCCGAATCCGTCGTCAATCCGTTCGGATCCTCGACCGTCTTCTCTCCACTCGTCCTGCAGACGTTCGTGACCAACTATGGCGGGACGATCATCGGCGATACGGTGTGGAACAACACCGTCAAGTACACGACGCCGGACTTCAACGGGTTCGGCGCCACCGTCATCTATGGTCTTGGCGGCGTGGCGGGCTCGCCTGGCGTCGGTAACCTCGGCGTTCACTTGAACTATCGAGGGCACGGTCTCACGGCCGTGTTGTCGGGCCAGCGCGTGCGCTATACCGCGGCAGGGCCGGTCGGCGCGCAGTACGCGTATCTGGCGGGCGCGGCATACGACTTCAAGATCGTCACGCTCTACGGCGCGTGGGCGATGACAAGCGACGCGCGTACGCCGACCGGCAGCCACACTTACGAGGCGGGTGTGTCGATCCCGTTGTCGCCGGCCGACTTCCTGCTTGCAGAGTGGGCGCGCACGAAGCGGTCCGGCCCGACCGAAGCGGCCCGCAGCCTGCGGAACACCGCGTCTGTCGGCTACAACCACCTGCTGTCGAAACGCACGGACATCTACGCGATTTACTCCTACGACAAGCTGAGCGCTCGCCCCACCGGCAACACGTTCGCGGCCGGCATTCGCCACACGTTCTGATTCCGTCCCGCCTCCTCCAGCGCTCGGCAGCGCTAAATCCTTCCCTGAACGGGAGGGCGCGTTTATGATCCGCCGCTGCAAGCGGTAGTCGTCGGAATCGCCTGACGCGTCACACCACCGGTCCATTCCTTCGGACACCGCTTTCCGTTCGTGCCCAACTTTCCCGCGAATCCGCGAAGCCCCCGGCTGGCCGGGGGATTCGTTACGCCAAATCGAAAGCGATCTGTAAATAACAATGCTGCCGACAAGTTATAACGCGTTGCTCGTTCTTCTTTCGCTCCTGATCGCCATCCTGGCGTCCTACACCGTGCTGGACATGGCCGGGCGTATCAAGACGGCCAGCGGCCGCGCCGCACATGGGTGGCTGGTAGGCGCGGCCAGCGTGATGGGGGCGGGCATCTGGTCGATGCATTTCGTCGGCATGCTGGCCTTCGCGTTGCCGATTCCGCTGGGATACGATCCGGCCATGACGGTGCTTTCGTTGCTGATCGCCATCGGCTGCTCCACGGTTGCGCTGTGGCTCGTCTGTCGGGGCACGCTCAGGTGGCACCGGCTCGGCGGCGGCGCGATGTTGATGGGGGCTGGCGTAGCGGGCATGCATTACACGGGCATGGCGTCGATGCACATGTCGCCGGGCATCCGGTACGACCCGTTGCTCGTCTGCCTGTCGGTCGCGATTGCCGTCGTCGCATCGGGCGCCGTGCTGTGGATCGCATTCATTCGGCGAACCGGTTCGTCTCGCGTGCGCCTGCTCAATCTGGGGGCGGCGGTCCTGATGGGCGCCGCCATCGCCGGCATGCACTATACGGGAATGGCGGCCGCCCGGTTCCCGTTGGGCAGCATCTGCGGGGCCGCCGGCTCCAGCATGGATCCCGGCGGGCTTGCGCTCGTCATCGTCGTGGCCACGCTGGCGATACTCGCCATCGCGCTGATCGTTTCCATCCTCGACCTGCGTCTGGAATCCCGCACGGCGGTACTCGCGACGTCGCTGGCCGAAGCGAACCAGGAGCTGACGTATCTGGCGCTGCACGACACCCTCACCAAGCTCCCCAACCGCGTGCTGCTCGAAGACCGGATCGATCAGGCGATCCAGAGCACCGACCGCGAGCACGGGTGTTTCGCGCTGATGTTCATGGACCTCGACGGATTCAAGGCCGTCAACGACGCCTATGGTCATCATGTCGGCGATCTGTTGCTGGTCGACGTGGCCCGGCGCATCGGCGCGAACCTGCGCTCGCAGGACACGATTGCCCGTCTGGGTGGCGACGAGTTCGTGCTCGTCGTGGCCGTGAACGAGCCCGCCGACGCGGCCGACGTGGCGGACAAGGTATTGGCGGTGATTCGGGCGCCGTTCCACGTGTCCGAACACGAATTGCGCGTGTCGGCCAGCATCGGTATCGCGCTCTATCCCGGCAACGGCAGCGATTTCCGCGAGCTGATGACCAATGCCGATGCGGCGATGTATCACGCCAAGGCGCTTGGCCGAAACGCGTACTGCTTCTTCGAGGCATCGATGAACGCGAACGTCCGCGAGCACTTGAAAATCGTGCAGGAACTCCGTCTGGCGCTGGAGCGGCATGAACTGGTCCTGCATTACCAGCCGAAGTTCGAAGTGCCCGATGGACCGATCGTCGGCGTCGAGGCGCTGCTGCGATGGAAGCACCCGACGCGCGGCCTCGTTTCGCCCGATCAGTTCATCTCGATTGCGGAAAAGACCGGATTGATCGTGCCGATTGGCGAATGGGTACTGGACGAGGCGTGCCGGCAGATGCGCGCGTGGCGCGATGCGGGCCGAACCGACTGGACGATGGCCGTGAATCTGTCGCCGTTGCAGTTCGGTCACGCGAGCCTGATCCGGGTCGTGGAGGCCGCATTGCAGCGGCACGCGCTGGAGCCGCACTGCCTGACGCTGGAGATCACCGAATCGACCGCGATGCGCGATGCGGACGCCAGCTTGAGAATCCTGCAGCAGCTGCACGACATGGGGGTGCGAATTTCGATCGACGACTTCGGAACGGGTTATTCGAGCTTGCTGTATCTCAAGCGCTTGCCGGCCAGCGAGCTCAAGATCGACCGGGGATTCATCCGGGATCTCGAACACGATACCGAAGATGCCGCGATCATTTCCGCGATCGTCGCGCTCGGTCGGGCACTCGACCTGAAGATCGTCGCGGAGGGCGTTGAAACGACCGCGCAGCAGCAGTTCCTGACCCGGCTCGGCTGCAATTCGCTGCAGGGCTTCTTGCTCGGGCGTCCGATGCCGGCGGATCACTTCGTCGAAGTGACCGCGCAACGCACGGGGATCGAGAGCATGTGATCCTGAATCGGAACGCGTCGGGATCCAAACTTAAACGAAATGTGACCCCTCGCCGCCGCAAAATTTTGCACAATGACGGCAGCGCGTCCTTCCGCCGCGCTTCGCGCCGGCCCTGATCGCCGCCCGACAACCGTGACCGAGCCCCGCTCCGACGCACCGCCGCCCACCGCCATGGACCAACCGAAACGCATCCTGATCGTCGAGGACGATGCCGACATCGCCGACGTGCTGAGCCTGCACCTGCGCGACGAGCGCTACGAGGTCGTGCACAGCGCGGACGGCGCCGAAGGGCTGCGCCTGCTCGAACAGGGCAACTGGGACGCGCTGATCCTCGACCTGATGCTGCCGGGCGTCGACGGCCTCGAGATCTGCCGGCGCGCGCGCGCGATGACGCGCTATACGCCGATCATCATCACGAGCGCGCGGTCGAGCGAGGTGCACCGGATCCTCGGCCTCGAACTCGGCGCCGACGACTACCTCGCGAAGCCGTTCTCGGTGCTCGAACTCGTCGCGCGCGTGAAGGCGCTGCTGCGGCGCGTCGATGCGCTCGCGCGCGATTCGCGGATCGACGCGGGCACGCTCGACGTCGCGGGGCTCGCGATCGACCCGATCGCACGCGAGGCGAGCGTCGACGGCGCCCGCATCGACCTCACGCCGCGCGAATTCGACCTGCTGTATTTCTTCGCGCGGCACCCGGGCAAGGTGTTCTCGCGGATGGACCTGCTGAACGCCGTGTGGGGCTACCAGCACGAAGGCTACGAACACACGGTCAACACCCACATCAACCGCCTGCGCGCGAAGATCGAGGCCGATCCGGCCGAGCCCGTGCGGATCCTCACCGTGTGGGGGCGCGGTTACAAGCTCGCCGCGCCGGGCCAGCGGGACGCATGATGAAGCTCACGCTCACCCGGCGGCTGTCGCTCGTGTTCTCGATCCTGCTGCTCGCGTGCTCGGGCGCGTCGGCGTGGCTGCAGATCCGCGCGAACGACATGCGCGAGAAGGAAGTCGTGCAGGCGCTGTCGCGCGACCTGGCCGCCAACATCGCCAACAGCGCGCCGCTGATGGACGCGAACGGGCTGCGCCCCGACGCCGTGCGCACGCTGTTCGGCCAGTTGATGGGCGTGAACCCGAGCGTCGAGGTGTACCTGCTCGACAACGCGGGGCGCATCAAGGGCGACGACGCGCCGCCCGGCCACGTGAAGCGCGACCGCGTCGATCTCGCGCCCGTGCAGCGCTTCATCGCGGGCGAGCCGCTGCCGATCCTCGGCGACGATCCGCGCAGCCCGGACGCGCGCAAGGTGTTCAGCGCCGCGCCGCTGCAGCGCGCGGGGCAGCCGCCGTCCGGCTACATCTACGTGGTGCTGCTCGGCGAGGCGCATGACCGGCTCGCCGCGCGCGTCGACGCCGGCAACGTGCTGCGCACGACGCTGTGGTCGATGGCGATCGTCGCGCTGCTCGGCCTGCTCGCGGGCCTCGTCGCATTCGGCTTCATCACGCGCCCGCTGCGCCGGCTGACGGCCGCGATGCGCGACTTCGACGCGAACGGTGCGCCCCGCGCGCCGGGCGGGGCTGACACGCTCAACACGCCCGACACGTCGCCGCCGGTGCTGCACTTGCCGCCGGGCCGCGGCGGCGACGATATCGCGGTGCTCGAATCCGCGTTCGCGCAGATGGCCGACCGGATCGGCGACCAGTGGCGCGCGCTGACGCGCCAGGACCAGCAGCGGCGCGAACTGATCACGAACATCTCGCACGACCTGCGCACGCCGCTCACGTCGCTGCACGGCTATCTGGAGACGCTGTCGCTGAAGGCCGACACGCTGCCCGAGCCCGAGCGGCGCCGCTACCTGTCGATCGCGCTCGCGCAGAGCGCGAAGGTCGGGCGGCTCGCGCAGGCGCTGTTCGAACTCGCGCGGCTCGAATCGGGCGGCGTGCAGGCCGAGCGCGAGCCGTTCTCGCTCGTCGATCTCGTGCAGGACGTGTTCCAGAAATTCGAGCTGGCCGCGCAATCGCGCGGCGTCGCGCTGCATGCGCGGATTCCGCCGCGCGTGCCGGTCGTATCGGCCGATCTCGGGATGATCGAGCGCGTGCTGACCAACCTGCTCGACAACGCGCTGCGGCACACGCCTGCGCACGGCGAGGTCGAGATCGCGCTGGAGACGCACGGCGATCGCGTGATCGTGACCGTGTCGGATACCGGGGAAGGGATTCCGGCCGCACGGCGCGAAGGGCTGTTCCAGCGGCCGCAGCGGCCGATGAGCGGCGGCACGGCGACGAGCGGCGGGCTCGGCCTGTTGATCGTGCACCGGATGCTCGCGCTCAACGGTAGCGGCATCCGGCTCGTCGACCGGGCCGGGCGCGGTGCGGTGTTCGAGTTCGCGCTGGCGGTCGCGTCGCCGGCGGCGGGCGACGGTACGCGCTGACCGCGGTCGGCCCGCGCTACTTGCCGCGCTTGCGCCGCACGTCGCTCGGCGTCGTGCCGGTCCAGCGCTTGAACGCGTGGCGGAATCCCACTGCATCGCTGAAGCCGAGCGTCAGCGCGATGTCCTCGGTGCTGAGCGTGGTCGTGCCGAGATAGTCGATCGCGAGCGCCTTGCGCACGCTCGTCAGCAGTTCGCTGTACGACGTGCCTTCGGCTTCGAGCTTGCGGCGCAGCGTGCGCGACGTCATGCACAGGGTCTCGGCGATCGCGTCGATGTCCGGGAATTGTCCCGGCGTGCGGGTGAGCTCCTCGTACACGCGTCGCGTGATGCCCGACTGGCTGCGCAATGCGTCGAGCAACTGCGCGCAGTGCGACGACACCTGCGCGGCGGTGATCGGGTTCGCGAGCTGCGGCGCGCGCGCGAGCCATGCCGCCGGATAGCTGAGTACGTGATGCGGCTGGTCGAACGCGATCGGGCATTCGAGCGCGTCGGCCAGCAGCGCCCCGTGCGGCGGCCGCGGCCGCGCGAACTGCGCGCGCGCGGGCACGCACCACGCACCCATCACGTCCTTGATGATCGTCACGTGCAGCGCGAACTGCATGTCGATCAGGAAACGGTACACCGGCTCGTCGAGATCGGGCAGCGCGACTTCGTGACGGTCCGGAAACAGCCACGATGCGGTGTCGCCCTGTTCGACCCAGCGGATCGGCAGCATGCCGTTCGCGAGCCGGTGATATTTGACGGCCGAATCGAACGCGCGCGCGAGCGATTCCGAGCACAGCATCGCGTAGCCGTACATGCCGTAGCTCGACGCGCGCAGCAGGCGGCCGACGCGTACGCCGAGGTCGGTGCCGTCGTACCGGCCGACCGCATTGCGCGCGGCCGTCAGGAACTGCAGCGGCGACGTGAGCGTGAACGGGTCCGCGACGTCGGCCGGTGCGAGGCCGGTGCCGGCGAGCACCGTCGCCGGGTCGAGGCCGGCTTGCGCGGCCACGTCGACGAGCACGGCCAGCTTGGCCGGCGTGAAGCGCTGCTCGCGCAACGCGTGGGCGGCGGCGGCGTCCGGCAGCCCGGTAGGCTGGGCATGGGGCGGTTTCGAGAGCGCACTGCGCGGCATGACGGGGATCCTGCGTCCGAATCGATATCGTTGACGGCACGCAATTCTGCTCGGGAACGGTCCCATTCGCCACAGGGTTCACCCTGATGCACCGACGGCCCTGCCCGGGCGGACAGGTGTTCGCCGTGCGATGTTGCGCAGGCATGCGCTTCGCCTGTCCGTTTCGATCATGTTTTCGGCCGCCCGGATCATTTGCAAAGCGCGTCGTGCGCGCGATAGTCGCCGATCAGGCGGCGGCCCGCGTCCTTCCGGCGTGCAGGCCGCCGTGCGAACGGCACGCAGGCTGGCGTGCCGTCCCCAGAGGAGTGAGACATGACGAACAGACACTGGACCGGGTCGTATGGCCCGATCCCCGCCGAGATCGACGCCGATCGCCATCCCTCCGTCAGCGCGCTGCTGGACGACGCGATGCGCCGCTTCGCCGACCGTCCGGCGTTCCATGCGTTCGGCCGCACGCTCACCTATGCCGACGTCGAGCGCCTGTCGAGCGCGCTGGCCGCGTATCTGCAGCAGGTCGTCGGCGTGCGCAAGGGCGACCGCGTGGCCGTGATGCTGCCCAACGTGCTCGCGTTTCCGGTCGTGTTCGTCGCCGTCGCGAAGATCGGCGCGGTCCAGGTCAACGTGAATCCGCACTACACCGCGCGCGAGCTCGAGCATCAGCTCAACGACGCGGGGGTCGAGGTGGCGATCGTCTGCGGTGGGTCGATGGGTACGTTCGCGGACGTGGTCGGCGGCACGCGCGTGCGCACCGTGCTGAGCGTGGGGCGCGACGATCTCGGCGTCGTCGATGCGCCGGCCGGAACGTGCGACGCGCTGCCGCCCGGTTCGACCGCGCTCGCGCAAGCCATCGCCGCCGGCGCGTCGCTCTCCTGCGAGCCGGTTGCGCTGAGCGGCGCGGACCTGTTGCTGCTGCAATACACGGGCGGCACGACCGGCTTGTCGAAGGGCGCGGCGCTATCGCATCGCAACCTCGTCGCGAACGTCGCGCAGTTCGCGGCGATCGTGCCGGATGCGCGCCAGCCGGGCGAAGAGGTCATCGTCACCGCGATCCCGCTGTATCACATCTTCGCGCTGACGGTGAACTTCCTGTCCTACTTCGCGATCGGCGCGCAGAACTGGCTCGTCGCGAACCCGCGCGACATGGACGGGTTCGTCGACGTGCTGAAGGCCGCGCGGCCGACGGTGTTCGTCGGCGTGAACACGCTGTACGCGGGGCTCGCCGGCCATCCGCGGCTGAAGGAGGTCGACTGGTCGCGGCTGAAGCTGTCGGCCGGCGGCGGCGCGGCGGTGATCGACGTGATCTCGTCGCGCTGGAAGGCGGTGACGGGCAATTTCATCCGCGAAGGCTACGGGCTGTCGGAGACGTCGCCGGTCGTGTCGTTCAACCCGCAGTCGATCGACCGGTTCACGGGCACCACGGGCCTGCCGCTGCCGTCGACCGACGTGAAGCTGCTCGACGACCAGGATCGCGAGGTGGCGATCGGCGAAGCGGGCGAGATCTGCGTGAAGGGGCCGCAGGTGATGAGCGGCTACTGGCAGAAGCCGGACGCGAACGCGGTCGCGTTCACCGCGGACGGCTATTTCCGCACCGGCGACGTCGGCGTGTTCGACGCGGCCGGCTTCCTGCGGATCGTCGACCGCAAGAAGGACATGATTATCGTGTCGGGCTTCAACGTGTACCCGAACGAGGTGGAGGCGGTCGCGACCGCGCTGCCGGGCGTCGCCGAATGCGCGTGCATCGGCGTGCCGGACCCGCGTACGGGCGAGGCCGTCAAGCTGTTCGTGGTGCTGGCGCCGGACGCCGACGTGACCGAACAGCATCTCGTCGCACATTGCCGCGCGAGTCTGGCCGCGTACAAGGTGCCGAAGCTCGTGCGCTTCGTCGACCGGCTGCCGAAGTCGACGGTCGGCAAGATCCTGCGCCGGGAACTCAGCCGCACCGACTGATGACGGCGCCGCGACCCGCCGCGCGGCCGCGACTGCGTGGCGCGGTGCGCGGAAAGCCCCGAAGGTGGCGCGCGGGCCGCTCAAGTACAATGCGGTCGGTTCGATCGACGGGGACGCGATGACCGGCTCAGATTCACTTTCCGCCCGGCCCGGGCGTGCGCTGCCGTCGCCGAGCGCGACGGTGCCGATCTCGCTCGTCAACGGTTTTCTCGCGAGCGCGGGCGTGCCGCGCGATGTGCTCGAGCGCTACCTGTGCGGCGCCGGCATTCCGATCGAACTGCTCGGCGAGCCGCACGCGCGCGTGACGGAGGAACAGTTCTCGACGCTGTACCGCACGCTCGCGATCGACCTCGACGACGAGATGCCCGGCATCTTCTCGCGCCCGTTGCGCGGCGGCACGCTGAAGTACCTGTGCCTGAGCCTGCTCGATGCGCGCAACCTCGAAACGGCGCTGCATCGTTTCGGGCAATTCTTCCATATCCTGCTCGACGATTTCTTCGTCGAATCGAAGCGCGACGAACTGGTCGCGCAGGTGCTGCTGCGCCCGAACGACGCCATCGGGCCGATCGGCGCGCTCGGCCAGGAGCTGATGCTCAAGCTCGTGCACGGCGTGTGCTCCTGGCTGATCGGGCAGAAGATTCCGCTGCTGCAGATCGAGTTCGCGTGCCCGCGGCCGCGCCATGCGGTCGATCACCTGTACTTCTTCACCGGCGCCGTGCAGTTCGACTGCGCGCGCACGCTGATGCGCTTCAGCGCCGATTACCTCGACGCGCCGATCCGGCAGAGCAAACGCAACCTGCGCAAGTTCCTCGCGCGCGCGCCCGGCGACTGGATCTTCGAATCGTTCAGCGAACAGCTCGTGTGCCACCGGGTGCGGCAATACCTGTCGGCGGCGCTGCCGGATCTGCCCGTGATCGATCAGGCGGCCGAGCACCTGCATTGCTCGGTGCGCACGCTGAGCCGTCATCTGGCCGCCGAAGGGACGACGTTCCAGGTGCTGAAGGACGAGCTGCGGCGCGATATCGCGATCCAGCGGCTGACCGATACGCCCGACACGATTGCGGCGATCGGCGCCGATATCGGCTTCGACGACCCGAGCGCGTTTCATCGCGCGTTCCGGCACTGGACCGGCAGCACGCCGGGGACGTATCGGCGCCGCGCGTGACGCGGGGCGCCGGGGGCCGGGCCGGGTGTCGCTGATTCGCGGGGTCGCGGATCGAATCCCATAACCGGCTCCTTTGCGGTATTCACGGCCGATTTTTCAGAGGACACTCCCATAACCGGCTCCCTTTTCCGCTTCGAGCCGGGGAGACGCATGTGCGCCCGGCCGTTTTTTGGCGCGCGTTACCGCGATTGTCGATACGCCCGGACCGGGCGCCGACGCCCGCCCGACGGGCTTCACCGCCGAGCGCAAGGGCCGCGGACGGCGTGCGCCGTGGCCGGTTTTGTCACCATGTGGGCAGGATATGACAATGGGAATCGGAATCTCCGGCGTTAGGATGGCCCATCGCGTCGCCCGGCGCTGGCCGGTTTTGCCGTACCGGCCCCCGTGGCGCCCCTATTCACCGCCTGAATGGAACATCGACCATGAGCTATAACGCCCCCGTCAAGGACATGCTGTTCGTGCTGAAGGAACTCGCGGGCATCGACACCGTTGCGCAGTTGCCGGGCTTCGAGGATGCGGGTGTCGACACGGCGCAGGCCGTGCTCGACGAATCCGCGAAATTCTGCGGCGAGGTGCTGGCGCCGCTGAACGTCGAAGGCGACCGCAACCCGAGCAGTTGGAAGGACGGCGTCGTGACCGCGACGCCGGGCTTCGGCGCAGCGTTCCGCCAGTTCGTCGAAGGCGGCTGGCAAGGGCTGCAGCATCCGACCGAATACGACGGCCAGGGCCTGCCGAAGCTGATCGCGACGCCGTGCATCGAGATGCTGAACGCATCGAACCTGTCGTTCGCGCTGTGTCCGCTGCTCACCGACGGCGCGATCGAGGCGCTGCTGACGGCCGGCACCGACGAGCAGAAGCAGCGCTACGTGCCGAAGCTGATCTCGGGCGAATGGACCGGCACGATGAACCTGACCGAGCCGCAAGCCGGGTCGGATCTCGCGCTGGTGCGCTCGCGCGCGGAGCCGCAGGGCGACGGCACGTACAAGGTGTTCGGCACGAAGATCTTCATCACGTGGGGCGAGCACGACATGGCGGACAACATCGTCCATCTGGTGCTGGCGCGCACGCCGAACGCGCCGGAAGGCGTGAAGGGCATTTCGCTGTTCATCGTGCCGAAGTTCCTGGTCAACGACGACGGCTCGCTCGGCGCGCGCAACGACGTGCACTGCGTGTCGATCGAGCACAAGCTCGGGATCAAGGCGAGCCCGACCGCGGTGCTGCAATACGGCGATCACGGCGGCGCGATCGGTTACCTGGTCGGCGAAGAGAATCGCGGCCTCGAATACATGTTCATCATGATGAACGCGGCGCGCTTCGGCGTCGGGATGCAGGGGATCGGCGTGGCCGACCGCGCATACCAGAAGGCCGCCGCATTCGCGAAGGAACGCGTGCAGAGCCGCCCGGTGGACGGCTCGGCGAAGCAGTCGGTGACGATCATCCATCACCCGGACGTGCGCCGGATGCTCGGCACGATGCGTGCGCTGACCGAAGGTGCGCGCGCGCTCGCCTATGTGGCCGCCGCGCACAGCGACATTGCGCACCGCCATTCGGACGAGGCGACGCGCGCGCGTCATCAGGCGATCTACGAATATCTGGTGCCGGTCGTGAAGGGCTGGAGCACCGAGATGGTGAACGACGTGGCGAGCCTTGGCGTGCAGGTGCACGGCGGGATGGGCTTCATCGAGGAAACCGGCGCGGCGCAGTACTACCGCGACGCGCGGATCCTGGCGATCTACGAAGGCACGACCGCGATCCAGGCGAACGACCTCGTCGGCCGCAAGACGCTGCGCGACGGCGGCGCGGTCGCGAAGGCGCTGATCGCGGAGATCGGCGACACGGTCGCGGCGCTCGGCAAGCTCGACGGTGCGGCGGCCGCATCGATGAAGGCGCAACTGGAGAAGGGCGCGCGCGCGTTGTCGGCGGTGGTCGACTACGTGCTCGCGAACGCGAAGCAGGACCCGAACGCGGTGTTCGCGGGCAGCGTGCCGTACCTGAAGCTCGCGGGCGTCGTGCTGTGCGGCTGGCAGATGGCCCGTGCGCTGCTGGCCGCGCACGCGAACCGCGCGAGCGACGTCGCGTTCTTCGACGCGAAGATCGCGATCGCGCAATGCTATGCGGAGCACGTGCTGGTGCAGGCGAGTGCGCTCGAAGCGTCGATCGTCGGCGCGAAGGGCAACGAGAGCGTGCTCGCGTTGACGGAAGACCAGTTCTGACCGCTGACGGTCGGGACGCAGCAGGAGACGGGATTTTGACCACACAGGACTTGCTCGCGCAATACGGCCCGCGCGAATCGATGGAATACGACGTCGTGATCGTCGGCGGCGGCCCTGCCGGGCTGTCGGCGGCGATCCGGCTCAAGCAGCTGGCCGCCGAGAAAGGCACCGAGATCGGCGTGTGCGTGCTCGAGAAGGGTTCCGAGATCGGCGCGCACATCCTGTCGGGCGCGGTGATGGACCCGCGCGCGATCACCGAGCTGTTTCCCGACTGGAAGGAACGCGGCGCACCGCTCGACGTCGAGGTGAGCGAAGACCGCTTCCTGTTCCTGTCCGAGAAAAGCGCGGTGACCACGCCGAACTGGGCGCTGCCGGACAACTTCAAGAATCACGGCAACTACGTGATTTCGCTGGGCAACGTGACGCGCTGGCTCGGCCAGCAGGCCGAAGCGCTCGGTGTGGAGATCTTCCCCGGCTTCCCGGCCGCGGAGATTCTCTACAACGACGACGGCTCGGTGAAGGGCGTCGCCACCGGCAACATGGGCGTGGGCAAGGACGGCGAGCCGACCGAGAACTTCCAGCTCGGCATGGAATTGCACGCGAAGTACACGCTGTTCGCCGAAGGCTGCCGCGGCCACCTCGGCCGCCAACTGATCTCGACGTTCAAGCTCGACGCGAACGCCGATCCGCAGGCGTACGGGATCGGCATCAAGGAACTGTGGGAAATCGATCCCGCGAAGCACAAGCCGGGCCTCGTGATCCACACGGCCGGCTGGCCGCTGAAGTCCGACACGTACGGCGGCTCGTTCCTGTATCACATGGACAACAACCAGGTCGTGGTCGGCTTCGTGGTGGGCCTGGGCTACACGAACCCGTACCTGTCGCCGTTCGAGGAATTCCAGCGCTACAAGACGCACCCGTCGATCCGCGCGTTCCTCGAAGGCGGCAAGCGCGTGTCGTACGGCGCGCGTGCGATCACGGCCGGCGGCCTGCTGTCGCTGCCGAAGACGGTGTTCCCGGGCGGCGCGCTGATCGGCGACGACGCGGGTTTCCTGAACGCATCGCGGATCAAGGGCAGCCATGCGGCGATCAAGACCGGCATGCTCGCGGCCGACGCCGCGTTCGACGCGGTGCAGGCCGGCCGTCAGTCGGACGAACTCAATGCGTACCCGGATGCGTTCAAGCAATCGTGGCTGTACACGGAGCTGTACCGCGCGCGCAACTTCAAGCAGTGGATGGCCAAGGGGCTGTATCTCGGCACGCTGATGGTCGGGCTCGAGCAGAAGGTGATGGGCGGCAACGTGCCGTGGACGCTGCATCACAAGCATGCGGACCACGAAATGCTGAAGCCGGCATCGCAATGCACGCCGATCGAGTATCCGAAGCCGGACGGCAAGCTGACGTTCGACCGGCTGTCGTCGGTGTTCATCTCGAACACGAACCACGAGGAAAACCAGCCGGCACACCTGACGCTGAAGGATGCGAGCGTGCCGGTGAACGTGAACCTGCGCACGTACGGGGGGCCGGAGACCCGCTTCTGCCCGGCGGCGGTGTACGAGTTCGTGAAGAACGACGACGGCGGCGATCGCTTGGTGATCAACGCGCAGAACTGCGTGCACTGCAAGACCTGCGACATCAAGGACCCGACGCAGAACATCGTGTGGGTCACGCCCGAAGGCGGCGGCGGGCCGAACTACCCGAACATGTAACGCAACGCATCCCCGCGCCCGCGGGCGCGAACGAACCGGAGTGAGACGATGAGCAATGCAGCGAAGGAAGTCGTGGTGGTGAGCGGTGTCCGTACGGCGATCGGTGATTTCGGCGGCAGCCTGAAGGATTTCTCGCCGACCGACCTCGGTGCGAAGGTGGTCGCCGAAGTGCTGTCGCGCGCGAACGTGCCGGGCGATGCGGTCGGCCACGTCGTGTTCGGCCACGTCGTGAACACCGAGCCGAAGGACATGTATCTCGCACGCGTCGCGGCGATCAACGGCGGCGTCGCGCAGCACACGCCGGCGCTGACCGTGAACCGCCTGTGCGGCTCGGGCCTGCAGGCGATCGTGTCGGCCGCGCAGACGATCATGCTCGGCGATGCCGACGTCGCGATCGGCGGCGGCTCGGAGAGCATGAGCCGCGCGCCGTACACGGTGCCGGCCGCGCGCTTCGGGCAGCGCATGGGTGACGCGAAGCTCGTCGACATGATGCTCGGCGCGCTGCACGACCCGTTCCAGACGATCCACATGGGCGTGACGGCCGAGAACGTCGCCAAAAAATACGACATCTCGCGTGACGCGCAGGATGCGCTCGCGCTCGAATCGCATCGTCGCGCGGCGCGCGCGATCGCCGAAGGCCGCTTCAAGGACCAGATCCTGCCGATCTCGATCCGCACGAAGAAGGGCGAAGTCGCGTTCGACACCGACGAGCACGTGCGGCACGACGCCGGCCCGGACGACTTCTCGAAGCTGAAGCCGGTGTTCGCGAAGGAGAACGGCACCGTGACGGCCGGCAACGCATCGGGCATCAACGATGCGGCCGCGGCCGTGCTGATGATGAGCGCGGCCGCCGCACGCGCGCAGGGCGTGAAGCCGCTCGCGCGCCTCGTCGCGTATGCGCATGCGGGCGTCGATCCGGCGTACATGGGCATCGGCCCGGTGCCGGCCACGCAGAAGGCGCTCGAACGCGCAGGTCTCAAGATCACCGATCTCGACGTGATCGAAGCGAACGAAGCGTTCGCCGCGCAGGCGTGCGCGGTCACGCAGGAGCTCGGCCTCGATCCAGCCAAGGTCAACCCGAACGGCTCGGGCATCTCGCTCGGTCACCCGATCGGCGCGACCGGCGCGCTGATCACGGTGAAGGCGCTGTACGAGCTGAAGCGCATCGGCGGGCGTTACGCGCTCGTGACGATGTGTATCGGCGGTGGCCAGGGGATTGCCGCGATCTTCGAGAACATCTGATAATCGACCGCTCAGCATCCGAATACACAGGAATCGTCATGGCCATCGAAACCGTCGGCGTCGTAGGCGCCGGAACCATGGGCAACGGCATTGCGCAAACCGCCGCCGTTGCAGGACTGAACGTCGTGATGATCGACGTCAGCGACGCCGCGCTCGACAAGGGCCTCGCCACGCTGAAGGGCAGCCTCGAGCGGCTCGTGTCGAAAGACAAGCTCGCGGCCGACGCCCGCGATGCGGCGCTCGCGCGCATCACGACGTCGACCGACTACGCGACGCTCGCTTCGGTCGACATCGTGATCGAGGCCGCGACCGAGAACGTCGAGCTGAAGGGCCGCATCCTGAAGCAGATCGAGGCCGTCGCGCGCCCGGACGCGATCATCGCGACCAACACGTCGTCGATCTCGATCACGGCGCTCGCGGCGCCGCTCGCCGATCCGTCGCGTTTTCTCGGCATGCACTTCTTCAACCCGGTGCCGCTGATGCCGCTCGTCGAGATCATCCGCGGGCTGCAGACGAGCGACGCGACCGCGTCGGCCGTGCGCGCGCTGACCGAGCGTTTCGACAAGTCGCCGATCGGCGTGCGCAACTCGCCGGGCTTCGTCGTGAACCGGATCCTGGTGCCGATGATCAACGAGGCGTTCTTCGTGCTGGCTGAAGGCATCGCGTCGGCCGAGGAAATCGACGCGGGGATGAAGCTCGGCGCGAACCACCCGATCGGGCCGCTCGCGCTGGCCGACCTCGTGGGCCTCGATGTGTGCCTCGCGGTGATGGACGTGTTCCTCAAGGACTTCGGCGACCCGAAGTATCGCGCGTGTCCGCTGCTGCGCGAGATGGTGTCGGCCGGCAGGCTCGGGCGCAAGACCGGGCGTGGGGTGTACGACTACGGCAAGTAAGCCGGTCCATCCACGGTGTTTCGCGCGGCCGCCTTCGGGCGGCCGTGTGTTTTGTGCGGCGCGCGCTTGAGCATCGCGCTACAGCAGCCGCTCGGACAGCACGCGGCGTGCAACGCCGGGCAAGCGGTTCGCCGGTCGCGCCGATGCGGGTGAGGAAGTCGCCGCCGCCCGCGGGCCCGACCCTCTTCAGCGGCCGCACCGCGTCGACGTCGATCGGCAGGTCGATCGACGCATGCGTATTGCATGTGCTATTGACTTTTCAAACATACCATCATTTCATATAGAAATACTGCCTGGATTCCGGAATGCTCAATTATTGCGGAAACGTTCGAGCAGTTCATACTCGACGGGATCGCTCGCGCATTGACCGCCACCGCATTCGAGTAACGTCGATACGAGATTGGCGATGATCGTAAGTCCGAAGACTGCCATCGCGATTCGCCCGCTGGTACTCATCGACGCGGGTTGCACAGTATGGCTTGTGCGGCGGACGGCGAGCAGCAAGGAAACATACAAAATGATCAACACCGACGCGATAAAGCACCATGTGTAGAAATGCAAGCCCCACAGAGCTGAACCATACGCTCCTGAATCAGGTGAGATGTGTAGCAGTATTTGACGACCTGAGATGACGCCGGTTGCGACAGCGCTGACGAGTACGCAGCAATAATGTGTGCCGCGTACACCGTATCTGACGTTCATTGCGAATCCGATCCCGGCGAGGATCAATCCGATGCGCTGCAGTAAACAAAGCGGACAGGGTAGCTCATTGAATGCAAGTTGATAATAAAATGCGATGAGCAGTGCTGCACTAATCGCAATTAATGCAAGAACATCTAGCGTATTGTTCGTCGTCGCGTTGTCGTTGCTATCGTTTCTGAGGATCTTCATTTCCATTATCGCGATGTCATTTAGAGGGATAGATTGAGCGAATCTGTCGCGTGATGAGCGAATGTGAAAAGTGTCGAGATCAGCGCGACGACGAACAAAGAGATCGTCGTCCGTGAACGTGTGCCGTATATCATTGAGACGAACGACGCGAGTGACAACAGAAACGGAAGAAACATAAAAATTTCGAGTCCTTCAGTTGGTGGTTAACACGAACAGCGTAACGAGGTTGTTTCAAACGACTGAAAATCGGTTGCCTGTCACAAGTTGGAATAGAAGAGCCGGGAGGGCCGCCGTAGCGATCATGGAAGATGCCGCATTTGTGCTCTCCTTATCTTGAGATGCCGCTACGATCAGCGCGCGTCATAAGTAGTTTTCTACTCATCCTGTCAGCGTCTGTATCGCCGATTGGGCGATTACATAGGTCATTAGCCGGGCTCTCTCCCAGGGCTTCATCCAAGCGTGCCGACAATGCTGACTTCCTTGTTGTCGGGAACTTCGTTGTACGACAGGACGGTGAGATCAGGTGAGAACAGTTTGGCGTACCGCGCGAGCATCGGGCGAATGCGTGGCACCACGATCAGCACCGGAGCGGCGCCCATTTGTTTCAATTGTTCGACCACCGCCGGCATATGGGTCTGCAACTGCGAGAGCACGTTCGGTTCGACCGGGAAGTTGTCCAGCGGCACACGCGTGCCCGATTGCTCCGCGAGACTTAGGGCATTCAGCAGAATGTTCTCGAGTTCCACCGTCAGGCTGAAGCCCTTGAGCACCTCGTGCTGGGCGCCCAGTCCGGCCACGATCTGGCGACGCAGTGCGCAGCGGACTTCGGCCACGAGCAGTAGCGGGTCCTTGGTGGTTTCCGCGGCCTCCACCAGCGTGGCGGACACGGTTTCGATGTCCTTGATCGACACGTTCTCCGCCAATAACGTACGGAACACCTTGCGCAACTGACTGTGCGTGAGGCATTTTCCCAGCGCATCGGCCAGCGCTGGCGCAATGGCCGTCAGGCGTTCGATGATGGCCGTCACGTGATCGTAGCTGAACAGGTCGGGAATCGTTTCGCGAATTGACTTGGCCGCATGCGTGGCGATCACCGTCGCGCAATCGACGACCTGGTAGCCGAGGCCGAGGGCATGGGCTTTCTGGTCGGGCTCGATCCACGTGACGGGCATGCCGTAGGCAGGGTCGATGTCGGGTGTGCCATCCAGTTCCCCGTAGACGGTAGGTGACGGAATGGCCATCAGCTTTCCCGGTTGCACTTGGGCCTGAGCCAGTGCGGTGCCATTGAGCATGATGGTGTAACTGGAGGGGGGCAGGCTCATGTCGTCGCGCGCGCCGATGGCCGGTAGCAGGAAGCCGAGCTGTTCCGACAGGGTTTGTCGGGTGCCATGCAGGCGGCGCACCAGCGGCGCGCCCTGAGCGCGGTCCAACATCTCCACCAGCTTGTAGCCGAGGGATACCGAAAGCGCGTCTACATACGGCAGGCTGCTCCAGTCGAACGATTCGTTGCCGGGCGCGGCTAGCGTGGCTTGCATGACACGGGCGGTTTCTTCCGCCTCGACCGCGGCGGAGGGCGAAGTCCGCTGCGTCATCCGATAGCCGACGTAACCGAGTACTGCTGCAAAGCACAGAAACACCAATGTCGGCATGCCCGGGATCAGGCCCAGCGCGGCCATCAGTGCGGCGGCGCTGAACAGCACCAACGGCGAAGCCAGCAATTGCTGGCCGACCTGTTCCTCGAAGTCGCGTGCATCGTCGATGCGGGTGACGATGACCGCGGCGGCGGCGGACAGCAGGAGGGCGGGTATTTGCGCGACCAGGCCGTCCCCGATGGCCAGCAGCGCATACTTGTGGAATGCCTCACCTGCAGGCAAGCCGTGCATGATTACGCCGATGATCACGCCACCGATCATGTTCGTGATGAGAATCAGAATGCCGGCGATGGCGTCGCCGCGCACGAACTTCGAGGCGCCATCCATGGCGCCGTAAAAGTCGGCTTCGGTCGTAACGTCCTTGCGGCGTTGCTGGGCTTGTGTCTGTGTGATGACACCGGCGTTCAGATCGGCGTCGATGGCCATCTGTTTGCCGGGCAGCGCGTCGAGGGTGAAACGCGCAGACACTTCCGAGATGCGCTCCGCACCCTTGGTGACCACGACGAAGTTGATGATCATCAGGATCACGAACACGACCAGCCCGACCACGAAGTTGCTGCCGATCACTACATTGGCGAACGATTCGATCACTTGGCCGGCTGCGCTCGGGCCCGTGTAGCCGTTGAGCAAAACTACGCGTGTCGATGCGACGTTCAATGTCAGGCGCATCAGCGTGGCAGCCAGGATAATGGTCGGGAAGGCCGAGAAGTCCAGCGGTCGCTTCACGGTCACGGCCACCATGACCACCACGATGGACAGCACGATGTTGAACGTGAACATGATGTCCAACGCGGCTGGCGGAAGCGGCAGGATTACCATCGCCAGGATGGTGAACAGGGCGAGAGGCGCAGCAAACTTCAGGCGCTTGAGCAGGTCGATCACGTTCATCGGGATTGGGACTTTTGCAAGTGTTCGGGAATGGTGATGCCAGTGGGCAGCGATGGTGAAACGTCGCGTCCGCCGCTGCGGAATGCCTTGATCTGTAAAACGTAGGACAACACCTGCGCTACCGCGCGATACAGCTCCGCCGGAATTTGCTGATTGACCTGGCTGGTGTGGTAGATCGCACGCGCCAGCGGCGGCAGCTCGATCACCTCGACGTTGTGCCCTCGGGCGACGTCGCGAATGAACAGCGCAACCTCATCGACCCCCTTGGCTACGACGTACGGCGCTTGTGCGCGCGTTACGTCGTACTTGAGTGCGACTGCATAGTGGGTCGGATTCGTCACCACCACATCGGCGGTTGGCACGGTCTTGCGGATTCCCTGGCGCGCGAGCTGGCGCTGGATTTGGCGGATGCGGCTCTTGACTTCGGGTTTTCCTTCGGACTGCTTCATCTCATCCTTGATGTCACGCTTGCTCATGCGCTGGCCGCGCTTGAAGATGATTTGTTGTACCGGTATGTCGACGAGTGCGAACACGATGATGATGCACGTCAGCGTGAGCGCGGAGGTCAGGAACAGGTTTGCCCCACCGGTCAGTGCATCGGCGAGCGGCGCGCCTTGCAAGCGGACGAAGCCGCTCAAGTTGGAGCGGCAGACGATGAAGAGCGTGGCCATCAATACGAGGGCCTTGAGCACGGTCGTGCCGAACTGCACGTAATGCTTGCCGGACACCAGGCGCTTGAGCCCGGAAAGCGGGTTCAAGCGGTTCAGCTTCGGCATGACGTTCTTGTGGCTTAGGGTCCAGCCGCCCGGTACCAACGACGCGACGATGATGCCGGCGGGCACCGCGGCCAGCGGGGCAAGCATCTTGCACAGTAGCAGCACCGCTGCGGGAAATAGCATCGACGCCGCATTGCCGATCCTGTCGTCGCCGGAAAGGTCTGCAAACGACAGCGCGAAAATGTGCTTGAGTTCGACCAGCCACGCCGGGGTTAGTACGACGATGAGCTTGAGAGCAATCAGAATTCCCACACACGTGCCGATATCTCGCGAACGTGCGACCTGGCCTTCCATTCTGGCTTTGCGCAGTTTCTGCGGGGTGGCCTTTTCGGTCTTGTCGCCGGTTTGTTGCTCGCTCATTGCATTCTCCCGTTGCCGATGGGCCGCGTCGCGAGTCGATCGTAGAGTTCCAGAACGTGCTCCACCATGCGACCGTAGTGATCCGGCAGTGACGGCAATAGCAGCGTCAGCAGTAACAGCCCGAACATGGTCGTGATCGAAAAGCCCAACGCGAAAAGATTCAGTGCGGGTGCTACGCGATTGAGGAGGCCCAGGCCGACTTGTACGACCAGCGTAGCGAACATCACCGGAAGCGCCAATGCTACGGCGGCGGAGAACACCCAGCCTACTGCGAATGCGAGATGCTTGAGCGCGTCGAGGTCGAAGGCAAAACGACCGACCGGCCAGACTGCAAAGCTGCGCGCGATGACAGCCGTCAGGATCAGGTGGCCGTCAACTGCGAAGAACAGCAGGATGAATACCACGTACATGACGCTGGTGAGTACGTCGGCCATCTGACCATTCATCGGGTCGTTGATCTGCGCCATGGACAGGCCCAATTGCGACGACGCGACGGTACCGAAAATCTGTAGCGCGCCCAGCACGAGATGGAACACGAAGCCGAGTAGGCCGCCTATCAGGACCTGTTCGGCCACGGCAGCCACACCTTCGAGCTGCAGCAGGTCGATCACGTGTTGATTTGCACGGAATCCTGACCCACCCTACGCAGTAATTTGCATCGAATATTGACCCACGTAGAACACTGACCTGCTCGGCAACGGGCAGGGGAAC
>NZ_CADFEH010000038.1:0-78259 GCF_902833155.1 Burkholderia sp. BCC1047
ACCACGAACGCATTAAGCTCAAGTTGAAAGGGCTGAGTCCCGTGCAATACAGGACTCAGCCCTTGGGCACCTAGTCTTCAACCGTCCAACTTCGTGGGGTCAGTTCATTGGCTGCCCTTTTGCTTTGCTTCAAACGACGTCCGGTACCGGAAGGTAGCTTGGCGATGCGCTGGCTGGCGGCCCACCGCGGTATCGGGCGCCTCGGGCCGGGCCGGAAAGCCGCCCCGGCGCCGCGCCGTCAACTCGCGGCTTCGCCGTTCCCCGCCTCGCCCTCTTCTACCGGCTTCTTCGGCACGAAGAACCGCGCGGCCAACAGGCCGATCTCGAACAGCACGATCAGCGGCAGTGCGAGCATCAGTTGCGAGAACACGTCCGGCGGGGTGACGACCGCCGCGACCACGAATGCGCCGACGATCACGTACGGCCGCATCTCCTTCAGCTTCTTCAGGGACAGCACGCCCATCCTGACGAGCAGCACGACGACGATCGGCACCTCGAACGTGACCCCGAACGCGATGAACATCCCGAGCACGAAGCTCAGGTAGTTGTCGATGTCGGTCGTCATCTCGGCGCCGAGCGGCGCGTTGTAATGCGCCATCACGCGGAAGATCGTCGGGAACACGAGGAAGTACGCGAACGCCATCCCGCACAGGAACAGCACGTAGCTGCTGCCGACGAGCGGCGTGACGAGCTTCTTCTCGTGCTGGTACAACCCCGGCGCGACGAACGCCCAGATCTGGTACAGCACGATCGGCAGCGCGATCACGAGCGCGACGAGCATCGTGACCTTCATCGGCACGAAGAACGAGCCGGTGACGTCGGTGACGATCATCTTGCCGTCTTTCGGCAGGTTCTCCATCAACGGCCGCGCGAGCAGCTTGAAGATGTCCGGCGCCCAGTACACGAGCCCGACGAACACGACGATCACGGCCAGCCCCGCGCGAATGATGCGATCGCGAAGCTCGACGAGATGGGAAATGAAGGTTTCTTCCGGGGCGTCGCCCGGGTTCTGCTGGGGGTCGCTCACACCGGCCCTCGGTAGGATTGACGAGCGAGCATGCGCTCGACTCAGAAGAAGCGCGTCGGCCGGCGCAGGCTGGCCGGCTGATGGCGCGCGACACGCGCGGCGCCCGACTGCACGTGCGTGCGACGGGTCGTCGCGCGCTTGTACCAGACAGGCGTCGCCGCCTGCTTGATGCGCCAGTTGCGACGCTTCGGCGCAAGCGCGGCCGTGCTGGCGCCACGCCACGACGGCGCCGCGGGCGTGTCGCTACCGTGCAGGCCGGCATCGACCGAGCCTTCGTTGAGACCGCCGACCGCGGAATGCCACGTGTCGTTCAGTTCCTTCTCGTGCTCGCGCAGGTTGTCGTGAATCGTCGTCTCGACATTGCGCGCGGCCGATTCGAAATCGGTCTTCATCGTCCGCAGCGCGTCGAGTTCGATTTCGCGCGAGACCTCGGCCTTCACGTCGTTGATGTACCGCTGCGCGCGGCCGAACAGCGCGCCTGCCGTACGCGCGACGCGCGGCAGGCGCTCGGGGCCGAGCACGACGAGCGCGACGACGCCGATCAGCGCCATCTTCGAAAGACCGAGATCCAGCATCGCGAATGCCTCAGCGTGCCGGCGTTACGCCTTGTTCGAATCGGAACGCGTCGTTTCCTTCGCGTTGACGTCGACCGCGCCCGAACGCGGCAGTTGCTGCGCGTCGGCCGGCGTTTCGCCTTCCTTCATGCCGTCCTTGAAACCCTTCACGGCGCTGCCGAGATCGTTGCCGATGTTACGCAGCTTCTTCGTACCGAAAACCAGCGCGACGATCAGCAGCACGATCAGCCAGTGCCAAATGCTCAATCCACCCATGATGAAACCTCTCCTCAACCACGCCGCGGTGCGGCGTAAATCGCCGGCGACGCGCCGGCTTCGACTATCGGATGCGGGGAAACGCCCCGCGTCGTCAACCCATCCGTTGCCACGGGCGCGGGCCGGCCAGGATATGCGCGTGCAGGTGGTAGACCTCCTGCCCGCCGCCCGGGCCCGTGTTGATCACCGTGCGAAAACCGGTTTCGCCGCCCGTATACGCGACGCCGAGCTGGTCGGCCAGACGCGCGACGAGCAGCATCAGCCGGCCGAGCATCGGCGCGTCGGCGTCGACCGCCGCGGACAGCGTCGGCAGATGCCGGCGCGGAATCACGAGCACGTGCGTGTCGGCCGCCGGGCGGATGTCGCGGAACGCGACGAATTCGTCGTCCTCGTGCACCTTCGTGCTCGGGATCTCGCCTGCCGCGATCTTGCAGAACAGGCAATTCGGATCGTGACTCATGTTGCTCCTGCAAACGCCCGCGTGCGGCCGGTCAGAACCACGCCTGCGGATCGAGCGTCTTGTTGTCGTTCAGGTACAGCCAACCCTTGATGATACGGTACAGCGTCCAAATCCACGTGACAAACATCACGACGAATCCGACCACGACGAACATCAGCGCGAACCCGATCACGTAGGCGATCAGCGCGCGCCAGAACGTGCGGATCTGCCACTCGAAGTGATCGGCGTACGGCGTGCCGGCCACGTCGCCGCGCTTCACGTAGTTGATGATGATCGCGATGATGCCCGTGACGCCGCCCGTCAGCCAGTGAAACGCATAAAGACCGTACAGCACGTGGGTCAGCGTGCGCAGCCCGTTCAGGCGCTCGGCATCCGCGGCGCCCGGTACCGCCGGCGTCGGAAACTGGTTCGACGTATCGTTCATGATGCTACCCCCGTTAGATGACAATTCTTACAGCTTACCGCACTGTTGCCACCGCGGCGGGGACTGTTCGTCAGCCGCCGTTTTCCTCGCGTTCGCGGCGCTTGCGCAGCGCTTTTTCCTCGATGCCCGACAAGCCTTCGCGGCGCTCGAGCTCGGCGATCACGTCGGCCGGGCTCAGGTCGAAATGCGACAGCATCACGAGGCAATGGAACCACAGGTCGGCCACCTCGCCGACGAGCGCGCTCGGCGCGCCGCCCTGGCGCACGTCCTTCGCGGCCAGCACGACTTCCGTCGCCTCTTCGCCGATCTTTTTCAGCACCGCGTCGTCGCCCTTGTGGAACAGGCGCGATACGTACGATTGATCGGGATCGCCGCCCTTGCGGCTGTCGATCACGGCCGCGAGGCGCAGCAGCGTGTCTTCGGTCGATTGCGTCATTTGTAGATGTGTTCGGGGTCTTTCAGCACCGGCTCGACCGCGACCCAGTCGCCGCCGTCCACCGTACCTTCGAATTTCTGGAAGAAGCACGAATGCCGGCCGGTGTGGCACGCGATGCCCGACACCTGCTCGACCTTCAGCAGCACGACGTCCTCGTCGCAGTCGAGCCGCACCTCGTGCACGTGCTGCACGTGGCCCGACTCCTCGCCCTTGAACCACAGGCGCTTGCGCGAACGCGAATAATAGACCGCGCGCCGCGTCTCGATCGTCTTCGCGAGCGCTTCGCGGTTCATCCACGCGAACATCAGCACGTCGTTCGTCGCCGCTTCCTGCGCGATCACCGGCACGAGGCCGTTGTCGTCCCAGCGAACCTTGTCGAGCCACGCGGGCACGGATTTCGTTTCGGTATTCATCACAGCCTCACCGCGATGCCCTGGTCGGACATGAAGCGCTTCGCCTCGCCGACCGTGTGCTCGCCGTAGTGGAAGATGCTCGCGGCCAGCACCGCGTCGGCGCGGCCGTCCTTGATGCCGTCCGCGAGATCCTGCAGGCAGCCGACGCCGCCCGATGCGATCACCGGCACCGGCACCGCGTCCGACACGCCGCGCGTGAGCGCGAGGTCGAAGCCCGATTTCGTGCCGTCGCGGTCCATGCTCGTGAGCAGGATCTCGCCCGCGCCGAGTTCGGCCATCTTGCGCGCCCATTCGATCGCGTCGAGGCCCGTGTTCTTGCGGCCGCCGTGCGTGAACACTTCCCAGCGCGGCGTCTCGCCGTCTGCCGACACGCGCTTCGCGTCGATCGCGACGACGATGCACTGCGAGCCGTACTTGTCGGCCGCGTCGCGCACGAGCTGCGGATTCGCGACCGCCGACGAATTCATGCTGACCTTGTCCGCGCCCGCGTTCAGCAGGCGCCGCACGTCCTCGACGGCGCGCACGCCGCCGCCGACGGTCAGCGGAATGAAGACCTGCGACGCGACGGCTTCGATGATCGGCAGGATCAGGTCGCGCTGGTCGGACGTCGCGGTGATGTCGAGGAAGGTCAGTTCGTCGGCACCCTGGTCGTCGTAGCGGCGGGCGATTTCGACGGGGTCGCCGGCGTCGCGCAGCTCGACGAAATTGACGCCCTTGACGACACGCCCGGCGGTCACGTCCAGGCAGGGGATGATGCGTTTAGCTAGAGCCATGATGTTGCGCCAAATGCCGCGCTGGGACGGCCGGTTGCGGAAGCCTCGCGCGAGGCTTCCGGTGGGGCCGCCCGCGGGCGGCCCCGGCGAACGGGACGATCGCGGTTACGCGTTGTCGAGTTCGCCGTTCAGTTCGTCCGCGCGCTTTTGCGCGGCCGCGAAATCGAGATCGCCGGAGTAGATCGCCCGGCCGCAGATCACGCCTTCGACGCCGTGCTCCTCCACCTCGCACAGGCTCTCGATGTCCGTGAGGTTCGACAGGCCGCCCGATGCGATCACCGGGATGCCGACCGCCTGCGCGAGCTTCACGGTCGCGTCGATGTTGATGCCCTGCAGCATCCCGTCGCGGCCGATGTCCGTGTAGACGATCGATTCGACGCCGTAGTCCTCGAACTTCTTCGCGAGGTCGATCACCTCGTGGCCGGTCAGCTTGCTCCAGCCGTCGGTCGCGACCTTGCCGTCCTTCGCGTCCAGCCCGACGATGATGCTGCCGGAGAACGCGGTGCACGCGTCCTGCAGGAAGCCCGGGTTCTTCACGGCCGCGGTGCCGATGATCACGTAGGACAGGCCGGCGTCGAGATACTTCTCGATCGTCTCGAGGCTGCGGATGCCGCCGCCGAGCTGGACCGGGATTTCGTCGCCGACTTCGTCGAGGATCGCTTCGATCGCCTCGAGGTTCTTCGGCTTGCCGGCGAATGCGCCGTTCAGGTCGACGAGATGGAGCCGCCGGGCGCCGAGATCGACCCACTTGCGGGCCATCGCCGCCGGGTCCTCGGAGAAAATCGTGGCCTGGTCCATATCGCCCTGTTTGAGGCGCACACACTGACCGTCTTTGAGGTCGATGGCCGGAATCAGCAACATAGCAATCGGGTGTCGTCGTGGAAAATGAAAAGAATCAGGCGCGTACCGGCCAAACCGGTGCCGCGCCGTCTCGCTAGTTTAGTACAACTCTTTCGGCGCTTACGCGCGAGCGCCCCGCGCGACAGGCCGTTCGGCCAGGTCGACTGTGGCTCGCGCGCCACGTTTTACGGCTTCCAGTGGACGAAGTTGCGATACAGACGCAATCCGACCTCCGCGCTTTTCTCCGGGTGGAATTGGGTCGCGAAGATGTTGTCCCGCGCGACCGCGGACGTAAACGGCGCGCCGTAGGCCGTTTCGCCAACCGTGTGCGCCGGGTTGTCCGGGCTCACGTAATAGCTGTGCACGAAGTAGAAATACGCGTCGTCGGGCACGCCGTCCCACAGCGGGTGCGGCTGCGCCTGGCGCACGCGGTTCCAGCCCATCTGCGGCACCTTGAAGCGCGAGCCGTCGTCCTGCAATTGGCCGTCGAGATCGAAGCGCACGACCTTGCCGGGCAGCAGGCCCAGGCCCTTCGTGTCGCCTTCCGCGCTCCAGTCGAACAGCATCTGCTCGCCGACGCACACGCCGAGCAGCGGCTTCGTGCGCGACGCGTCGATCACGGCCTCCTGCAGGCCCGACTCGCCGAGGCAGCGCATGCAGTCGGGCATCGCGCCCTGGCCGGGCAGCACGACGCGGTCGGCCGCGCGAATTGCGGCCGGCGTGTCGACGATCGCCACGTCGGCGGCCGGTTCGGCCTTCTTGAGCGCCTGCGCGACCGAGCGCAGGTTACCCATCCCATAATCCACAATCGCAATCGAAGTTTTCATCTCAGTGCAGGCAGTAGCGCCCTCAGTCCATCGACGATGAATTCCACCGCCAGCGCCGACAGCATCAGACCCATCAGCCGCGTGGCGATGTTGATGCCGGTGCGGCCGATCCAGGTCGCGATCGGCTCGGCGAGCCGCATCGCGACGAAACACAGAAAAGCCAGGACCGCGCCGATCGCGACCAGCCCGGCCCGCTCATACCAGTGATGCGCGTTCGCCGCATAGATGATCACCGTGCTGATCGAGCCGGGGCCCGTGAGCAGCGGAATCGCGAGCGGCACGACCGCGATGTTGTCCTTCAGCTCGGCTTCGTGGCGCTCCTCCGGCGTCGACCGCGTGTTGCCGATCTGCGCGTTCAGCATGTTGATCGCCATCAGCAGCATGATGATCCCGCCGCCCACTTCGAGCGACCCGACCGAAATGCCGAAGAAGTTGATGATCTGCTGCCCGAGCAGCGCGGTCACCGTCATCACGCAGAACACCGACACCGATGCGATCCGGATCGTGCGCCGCCGCTCGTCGTCCGCCTGCTGTGCCGTCAGGCTCAGGAAGAACGGCACCGCGCCGACCGGATTGATCAGCGCGAGCAGCGAAATGAACGATTTGAGCAGATCCATCGCAAGCCGGCGCGCCGCGCCGAAGCCGTGAGGTTGTCCTTGGCGTCGTCCGTTCGGAAGTTAGAGGCTGCCTTTCGTCGACGGAATCTGCCCCGCCGCGCGCTCGTCGAGCTCCACCGCCGCGCGCAGCGCGCGGCCGAAGGCCTTGAACACGGTCTCGAGCTGATGGTGCGCGTTGATCCCGCGCAGGTTGTCGATATGCAGCGTGACGCCCGCGTGGTTCACGAACCCGCGGAAGAATTCGATCGACAGGTCGACGTCGAACGTGCCGATCCGCGCGCGCGTGAACGGCACGTGGAATTCGAGGCCCGGCCGGCCGGAGAAGTCGATCACGACGCGCGACAGCGCCTCGTCGAGCGGCACGTACGAATGGCCGTAGCGGCGGATGCCCTTGCGGTCGCCGATCGCCTTCGCGACGGCCTGGCCGAGCGTGATGCCGACATCCTCGACCGTGTGGTGATCGTCGATATGCGTGTCGCCGTGCGCTTCGACCTCGAGATCGACCAGACCGTGTCGCGCGATCTGGTCGAGCATATGGTCGAGAAACGGCACGCCGGTGGCCAGCTTCTGCCGGCCGGTGCCGTCGAGATCGAGCTTCACACGGATCTGCGTTTCGCTGGTATTGCGAACGACTTCCGCCACACGCATGGCAATTCCTTGATTGAGTCTATGTAAATGGGGATTGATCGTCGCGCGCCGCCGCGCCCTGGGCTCAACCGGGCAGCGCGAGTTTCAAGGCGGCCAGCAGGCGGGCGTTTTCGTCGGGAGAACCGACGGTCAGCCGCACGCATTCGGCCAGTAACGGATGCATTTTACTCACGTTTTTGACCAGCACCCGCTCGGTGAGCAGCGCATCGAACACGGCCGCGGCGTCCGGCACGCGCACCAGCAGGAAATTGCCGGCGCTCGGGAACACCGTCGCGCCCGGCAGCGCGGCCACCGCCTGCGCGAGGCGCGCGCGTTCCGCGCGCAATTCGGCCGCCTGCGCGTCGAGCACGTCGAGGTGGTCGAGCAGGAAATCGGCGGTCGCCTGGGTCAGCACGTTGATGTTGTACGGCGGGCGCACCTTGTCGAACTCGTTCAGCCATGCGGGCGAGCCGACCAGATAGCCGAGCCGGATGCCCGCGAGGCCGAGCTTCGACACCGTGCGCATCACGACGACGTTGTCGAACTCGCCGGCGCGCGGCAGCCACGAACGCTCGGCGAACGGCTGGTACGCCTCGTCGATCACGATCAGGCTCTGCCGCGCGGCCGCGACGATCCGCTCGACGTCGGCGTCGTCGTACAGCGTGCCGGTCGGGTTGTTCGGATACGCGAGATAGACGATCGCCGGCCGGTGCTCGGCGATCGCCGCGAGCAGCGCGTCGGCGTCGAGCGTCAGGTCCGCCTTCAGCGGCACGCCGACGAACTCGAGCTGCGCGAACTTCGCCGACAGCTCGTACATCACGAAGCCCGGCACCGGCGCGAGCACCTTGGCGCCCGGCTTCGCGCACGCGACCGAGATCATGCTGATGATTTCGTCGGAACCGTTGCCGAGCAGCACGTCGCAGCCGGCCGGCACGCGCATCGCGTGGCGCAGCTTGTCGAGCAGCGCGGCCGGGCGCGGCGCCGGGTAGCGGTTCAGCGCGACCTGCGCGAGCCGCTCGCCGAGCGCCGCGGCGAGCGGCGCCGGCAGCGAATACGGGTTCTCCATCGCGTCGAGCTTCACGAACCCGCTCGCGTCGGGAACCGGATAGCTCGTCATCGCGAGCACGTCGCGGCGGATGATGTCTGGTGGCGTCGTCATGGTCTCAAGCCGGCGTGCGTCGCGCCGGCGTCAAATGGTCGGCAAGGCGGCGGCTGCCGCCCTGCGCTCGTCCCCTGCCCCGATCCGGGGCGGCCGGCGCCGGCGCCTCGGCGCCCGCCCGGCCCGCGCACCCTGCGCGGTCAGCTCTTCATCCGGAACTCGGCGCTCCTTGCGTGCGCCTGCAGCCCTTCGCCGTAGGCGAGCTCGGACGCGATCTCGCCGAGCGTCTGCGCGCCTTCCGCGCTGACCTCGATCAGGCTCGAGCGCTTGATGAAGTCGTACACGCCGAGCGGCGACGAGAAGCGCGCGGTGCGCGACGTCGGCAGCACGTGGTTCGGGCCCGCGCAGTAGTCGCCGAGGCTCTCGCTCGTGTAGCGGCCGAGGAAGATCGCGCCCGCGTGGCGGATCTGCTGGCCCCATTGCTGCGGCTCCAGCGCCGAAATTTCGAGGTGTTCCGGCGCGATGTCGTTCGCGATCCGGCACGCCTCGGCCATGTCGCGCACCTTGATCAGCGCGCCGCGGCCTTCGAGCGACGCACGGATCACGTCCTGGCGCGGCATCGTCGGCAGCAGTTCGTCGATCGCCTTCTCGACGCGATCGAGGAACGCGCCGTCCGGGCACAGCAGGATCGATTGCGCGAGTTCGTCGTGCTCGGCCTGCGAGAACAGGTCCATCGCGACCCAGTTCGGATCGGTCGTGCCGTCGCACAGCACGAGGATTTCCGACGGCCCGGCGATCATGTCGATGCCGACCGTGCCGAATACGCGGCGCTTCGCCGACGCGACGTACGCGTTGCCGGGGCCGCAGATCTTGTCGACGGCCGGCACCGTCGCCGTGCCGTACGCGAGCGCGCCGACCGCCTGCGCGCCGCCGATCGTGAACACGCGATCGACGCCGCCGAGCAGCGCCGCGGCGAGCACGAGGTCGTTCTTCACGCCGTCCGGCGTCGGCACGACCATCACGATCTCGCCGACCCCCGCGACGCGCGCGGGAATCGCGTTCATCAGCACCGACGACGGATACGCGGCCTTGCCGCCCGGCACGTACAGGCCGACGCGGTCGAGCGGCGTGACCTTCTGGCCGAGCACCGTGCCGTCGCTTTCCGTGTACTGCCAGCTGTGCGTGCCGCACTCGATCTTCTGCTTCTCGTGGTACGCGCGCACCCGCGCCGCGGCCGCTTCCAGCGCCGCGCGCGCCTTCGGCGCGAGGCCGTCGAGCGCCGTCTGCAGCGCGTCCTGCGGCAGTTCGAGCGCGGCGACGCTGTTCGCGCTCAGCCGGTCGAAGCGGTTCGTGTACTCGAGCACCGCGGCGTCGCCGCGCGACTTCACGTCAGCGAGGATCTGCGCGACCGACTGCTCGATCGCTTCGTCTTCGCTCGCCTCGAACGCGAGCACGGCGCGCAGCGCGGCGCCGAAGCCTTCGTTCGTCGAATCGAGCTTGCGGATGGTGATGGACATGGGAGTTCCGTTACGGTGATGCGCTCAACCGCCATTCTGCGACGCGCGTTCGAACGCGTCGAGGATCGGCTTGAGCGCCGCGCGCTTCAGCTTGAGCGCGGCCTGGTTCACGACGAGGCGCGACGAGATCGCCATGATCTCCTCGACCTCGACCAGATTGTTCGCCTTCAGCGTGCCGCCCGAGCTGACGAGGTCGACGATCGCGTCGGCCAGCCCGACCAGCGGCGCCAGCTCCATCGAGCCGTACAGCTTGATCAGGTCGACGTGCACGCCCTTCGCGGCAAAGTGTTCGCGCGCCGTTTCGACGTATTTCGTCGCGACCCGCAGGCGCGCGCCCTGGCGCACCGCGTTCGCGTAGTCGAAACCGGCGGACACGGCCACCGACATCCGGCAGCGCGCAATGTTCAGATCGATCGGCTGGTACAGGCCCGAGCCGCCGTGCTCGACCAGCACGTCCTTGCCGGCCACGCCGAAATCGGCCGCGCCGTATTCGACGTAGGTCGGCACGTCGCTCGCGCGCACGATGATCACGCGCAGGTTCGGATCGGTCGTCGGCAGGATCAGCTTGCGCGACGTTTCCGGATCCTCGGCCACCTGCACGCCGGCCGCGGCCAGCAGCGGCAGGGTTTCCTCGAAAATCCGGCCCTTCGACAGGGCGAGGGTCAGCGGCGCGGTCATGCTTGGCTCCCGGAGAGGCGGCGCACGTTCGCGCCAACGGCGGTCAGTTTGGTTTCCATGCGGTCGTAACCGCGGTCCAGGTGATAGATGCGGTCGACGAGCGTTTCGCCGTCCGCACGCAGCCCCGCGATCACGAGGCTCGCCGACGCACGCAGGTCGGTCGCCATCACGTTCGCGCCAGACAGCTTGTCGACGCCCGTCACGAGCGCCGTGTTGCCGTCGATCGTGATGTTCGCGCCGAGCCGGTTCAACTCCTGCACATGCATGAAGCGGTTCTCGAAAATGGTTTCGACGACCTGCGCGGTGCCCGTCGCGACCGTATTGAGGGCCATGAACTGCGCCTGCATGTCGGTCGGAAACGCCGGGTATTCCGACGTGCGGATCGTCACCGCCGACGGGCGGCGGTCCATCTTCACGCGCAGCCAGCTGTCGCCTTCCTCGATCGACACGCCGGCTTCGCGCAGCTTGTCGATCACCGCGTCGAGGATGTGCGGGCGCACGCCCGTCAGCATCACGTCGCCGCCGGCCGCCGCGACCGCGCACAGGAACGTGCCGGCCTCGATACGGTCGGGGATCACCGCATGGCGCGCGCCGTGCAGCCGCTCGACGCCCTGGATCACGAGGCGATCGGTGCCGATGCCGTCGATTTTCGCGCCCATCGCGACCAGCAAGTGTGCGAGATCGCTCACTTCCGGCTCGCGCGCGGCGTTTTCGATCACCGTCTCGCCGTCGGCGAGCGTCGCGGCCATCAGCAGGTTTTCCGTCCCCGTCACCGTGATCATGTCGGTCACGATGCGCGCGCCCTTCAGGCGCTTCGCGCGCGCTTCGATGAAGCCGTGCTCGATGCTGATCTCGGCGCCCATCGCCTGCAGGCCCTTGATGTGCTGGTCGACCGGCCGCGCGCCGATCGCGCAGCCGCCCGGCAGCGACACCTTCGCCTCGCCGAAGCGCGCGAGCAGCGGCCCGAGCACGAGGATCGACGCACGCATCGTCTTCACAAGCTCGTACGGCGCGACGAGGTTGTCGACGCGCGACGCGTCGAGCTGCACGCGGGCGCCGTCGGTCTCGCTCTTCACGCCCATCTGGTTCAGCACCTTCAGCGTGGTGCGGACGTCCTTCAGGTTCGGCACGTTGTCGAGCTCGACCGGCTCGGCGCTGAGCAGCCCCGCGCACAGGATCGGCAGCGCGGCGTTCTTCGCGCCCGACACGACGATCTCGCCGGCCAGGCGCTTGCCGCCTTCGATCACGAGCTTGTCCATCCCCTGTCCCTGCGATTCCCCGTTGGCGGCCGGGTGTGCCGTGGCGACGCTCTGGACGGCGTCGCGCTCGTTGACGGTGACTTGCACTCAGTGATTTCCGTTTATGCGTTCTGCCATTCGGCGGGCGTCAGCGTCTTCATGCTGAGCGCGTGAATTTCCTGCTTCATGCGATCGCCGAGCGCCGCATAGACGAGCTGGTGCCGCTGGATCGGCCGCTTGCCTTCGAAGGCCGCCGACACGATCGTCGCGAAGAAATGCTGGCCGTCGCCTTCGACTTCCAGATGCGTGCAGGCGAGACCGCCGGCGATGTATTGCTTGACCTGTTCGGGAGTCGGCAACATGGTGTAAGGCTCCTGTCGGCGCGCGCCGCCCCGGGGCGGCCGCGGCCTGTCGATATCAATGACGCAGTTTGTAGCCGGTCGCGAGCAGCCGCATCGCGATCAGCGCGAGCAGCACGAAGAAACCGGTGACGATCGCGAGGCTCGCGAACGGGTTGATGTCGGACGCGCCGAAGAACCCGAAACGGAAGCCGTCGATCATGTAGAAAAACGGGTTGAGACGCGACACTTCGCGCCACACGGGCGGCAGCGAGTGCGTCGAATAGAACACGCCGGACAGGAACGTCAGCGGCATGATCAGGAAGTTCTGGAACGCGGCGAGCTGGTCGAACTTCTCGGCCCAGATCCCGGCGATCAGGCCGAGCGTGCCGAGGATCGCCGAGCCGAGCAGCGCGAACGCGATGATGAACAACGGCGCCGCGAAGTGCATCGGGATAAACCAGATCGTCACGACGAACACGCCGGCGCCGACCGCGAGCCCGCGCACGACGGACGCGAGCACGTACGCGCCGAAGATGTCGCGATACGACAGCGGCGGCAGCAGCATGAACACGAGGTTGCCGGTGATCTTCGACTGGATCAGCGACGACGAGCTGTTCGCGAACGCGTTCTGCAGCACGCTCATCATCACGAGGCCCGGCACGAGAAAGCTCACGTACTCGACGCCCGGATACACCTCGACGCGGCCCGACAGCGCATGGCCGAAGATCGTCAGGTACAGCAGCGCCGTGACGATCGGCGCGCACACCGTCTGGAACGACACCTTCCAGAAACGCAGCAGTTCCTTGTAGAACAGCGTACGAAACCCGTTTCCCGGCACGGGCCGGGCCGCCCCTTCGAGCGGCAGCGAACGCAGTTCGCGTGGGGAGTGTTGATTCATGCCAGACCCTCGATGACCTCGGCCCCGTTCATCACCTGGACGAACACATCCTCGAGGTCGGCCTTGCGGACCTCGATCTCGTCGAACGTGCAGCCGGCCGCACGGCATTGCGCGAGGATGCGTTCGACCTCGTCGTAGCTCGCGAGGCGCAGCAGGTGCTCGCCCGGCGCGCGCGCGGCCGGGTCGGTCTCCAGCCCGCGCAGCTCGGCCGGCAGCGCGCCGGTCGCGAGCCGCAGGTACAGCTGCAGCCCCGCGAAGCGGCGCAGCAGCGCGTCGGTGCGGTCGAGCGCGACGACTTCGCCGCGGCGCAGCATCGCGATGCGATCGCACAGCGACTCGGCTTCCTCGAGGTAATGGGTGGTCAGCACGATCGTGTGGCCCTCGCGGTTCAGGCGCGAGATGAATTTCCACAGCGTCTGGCGCAATTCGACGTCGACGCCGGCGGTCGGCTCGTCGAGCACGATCACCGGCGGCCGGTGCACGAGCGCCTGCGCGACGAGCACGCGGCGCTTCATCCCGCCCGACAGCGCGCGCATGTTCGCGTCGGCTTTCTCGGTGAGATCGAGATTGGCCATCACTTCGTCGATCCAGTCGTCGTTGCGGCGCAGCCCGAAATAGCCGGACTGGATCCGCAGCGTCTCGCGGACGGTGAAGAACGGGTCGAAAACGAGTTCCTGCGGCACGACGCCGAGCGAGCGGCGCGCGTTGCGGAAATCCTGGACGACGTCGTGACCGCGCACCGAGATACTGCCTTCGTCGGCCCGGGCGAGCCCGGCGAGGATACTGATGAGCGTGGTCTTGCCTGCGCCGTTGGGGCCGAGCAGACCGAAAAACTCGCCTTCCTCGACCGACAGGCTGACGCCCTTGAGCGCCTGAAGCGACTTGTAGCGCTTCTTGACGTGACGGATTTCTATGGCTGACATGACTGTGCGCGACGCCAGGGCCGCGACGCCTATTTTGTGCTTGCTGCGAAAGAAAATGGGGGCCGGACGCCGATTGGCTGCCCCGCAAAACGCTTGATTATAGGGCAAACCGGCTGGGGGAGTCGGCGCCGGCGGCGCGCGGCCTGAAGCGTGCGCGCGCCGGCTGGCGCGGCAGGCTTCGATCGGACAGCGTCAATGTCGGCCGGTGCCTTCGATGAGCGCGTCGACGCCGTACGCGCGCGCGAGGCTGGCGAGCTTCGGAGGGAGATTGAGGATGTCGAGGGCTGCGCCGCGCGTTTTGGCGGCACGTTGCCATGCGAGCAGCACGGCGAGCGCGGACGAATCGAACTGCGTGAGCGCCGCGCAATCGACGGCGGTCGCGCCCGCGCCGATGCGCGCAAGACCGTCCGCGAGCGCGGACTTCGCGCTCGCGACGGTCAGCGAGGAGCCGGCTTCGAAGCCGCTCACGACGCTTGCTTGCCGGCGGCAAGTTGCTGGTTGCGCTGCGTGAGGAACTGGATCAGCCCTTCGACGCCGCTTTGCTGGATCTTCTCGTTGAACTGCTGCTGGTACGTCTGGATCAGCCACGCGCCGAGCACGTTCAGGTCATACACCTTCCAGCCGTTCGCCGTCTTGTACAGGCGGTAGTCGATCTGGACCGGCTGGCCGTTGTTCATCGCGACCGTCTTCACGACGACGTCGGTGTCGGCCGGATCGGCGCGGAACGGCGGGTACTGGATCTGCTGGTCCGGCTTCAGCTGGGCGAGCGCACCCGAATACGTGCGGATCAGCAGCAGCTTGAACTGCTCCTGAACCTGCTGTTGCTGCTCGGCCGTCGCGGTGCGCCAGTTGCGGCCCATCGCGAGCTGCGTGGTGCGGCGGAAATCGGTGTACGGCAGGATGTCCTTGTTGACGATCGTGATGATGCGGTTGGTGTCGCCCTGCTTGATCGTCTGCTGCTTGACTTCGTCGAGCACCTGCTGCGTCGCCGTCTTGATCAGCGCCTGCGGGTTCGACTGGTCGACTTGCGCGTGAGCCGCGCTGCCGAACGAGAACAGCGCCGCGAAAACGGGGATCAGGAACAGTTTTTTCATCATAGTGGCCTGCATGAATGAGTCGATGCGAAGGTTGGAGCAGGTAGCTTACGCGCAAGTTCGCATACGCTACCGACTGAATCGTTTCCGGCTGTAACGAATGTAAATCCGTCAGTGCAGCCGGATGCTCGGGAACCGGAACCCGCCCGGCGACGGAGGCGCCACCTGCATCGCCGGCACGTTCGTCTCGCTGGCCGGGTTCGGCGATTCGGCCGTGCCCGAGGCCGGCGCAGCAACTGCCGCACCCGACGCGGGCGCCGGCGCCGCGCCGCCCACCGCTGCCGCGCCCGCCGTACCGGCCGCGCCGGCCGCCGCCGGTGCCGCGCCGTCTTCCGGCAGGTCGTACTTCGGCAGCGCGTCGTTGCTCGACGTCGCGGCGGCCTCGCCGCGCGCGTTGCTGATCAGCATCTGGCGACGCTGCAGATACGCGTTGCGCACGAACGAATACTTGTCGAGCGCGGCGGCATCCAGCACGTCGCCCGCGCCGAGCAGGTTCGAACGCGTGTTGACCAGGTTCACGCCGAACAGGCCCCAGCTCAGGCCGTCCGGCTTCACGTAGGTGAGCGGGTTGCCGACGTAGTCGACGCCGAGGCCGGCCGTGTCGCGCAGCGTGCTCGGCCCGAGCAGCGGCAGCACGAGATACGGGCCCGACGGCATCCCGTAGCGGCCCATCGTGATCCCGAAGTCGGCCGTGTGCTTCGGCAGCTTCGCGATCGTCGCGACGTCGAACAGGCCGCCGACGCCGAACACCGTGTTGATCACGACGCGCATGATGTCGCCGACGCCGTCCGCGATCCGCAGCTGCACGATGTTGTTCGCCGCGATGTACACGTCGCCGATGTTCGAGAAGAAGTTCGTCACGCTGTCGCGCACCGGCTGCGGCACCACGTACTGGTAGCCTTTCGCGACCGGCTTCAGCGCATAGGTATCGACGGTGTCGTTGAACTTGTACATCGAGCGGTTGAAGCCTTCGAGCGGATCGCCCTTGGTCGGCGTCTGCACGGTCGCGCAGCCGCTCAACGCGGCGACTGCCGCCATCGCCAGCGCGGCGTGCCTGATGCGGATCGTGTGCATGGTCATTCCCTCTTGTTTTCTCTCGTGTGGTTATTGGCCGGCCGAACCGGACACCGCCGATGCCGGCACCGCCACCGGTGCGGGCGCGGCGGGTGCGGCGGGCGCGCCCGATGCGCCGGATGCCGGCTTCGCACCGCCCGCATCGGCGGCCTTGCTGTACAGGAACTGGCCGATCAGGTTCTCGAGCACGATCGCCGATTGCGTCATCGTGATCGTATCGCCCGCCTTCAGCATTTCGGTGTCGCCGCCCGGCTCGAGGCCGATATATTGCTCGCCGAGCAGGCCCGACGTCAGGATCTTCGCCGACGAATCCTTCGGGAACGGGTACTGGCCGTCGACGTCGATCGTGACGAGCGCCTGGTACGTGTTCGTGTCGAAGCCGATCGACTTCACGCGGCCGACCACGACGCCCGCGCTCTTCACGGCCGCGCGCGGCTTCAGCCCGCCGATGTTGTCGAATTTCATCCTCACCGAGTAGGTCGGCTGAAACGACAGCGAGCTCATGTTGCCGACCTTCAGCGCCAGGAACAGCACCGCAAGGAAGCCCACCACCACGAACAGGCCGACCCAGAAGTCGAGAGCAGTCTTTTTCATCGTCATCCCAAAATTTGGCTTGGCTGAGGCTTAGCTGAACATCAGCGCGGTCAGCAGGAAATCGAGGCCGAGTACGGCGAGCGACGCGAACACGACCGTCTTGGTGGTCGCGCGCGACACGCCTTCGGGCGTGGGCTTCGCTTCATACCCTTGAAACAGTGCAATGAAGGTCACGGCGAACCCGAACACGATGCTCTTGATCACGCCGTTGCCGACGTCGGCCCAGACCTGGACCCCGCCCTGCATCTGCGACCAGAACGCGCCCGGATCGACGCCGATCAGCACGACGCCGACGAAGTAACCGCCGAGCACGCCGACCGCGTTGAAGATCGCGGCCAGCAGCGGCATCGCGATGATGCCCGCCCACATGCGCGGCGCGATCACGTTCTTGATCGGGTCGACCGCCATCATCTCGAGCGCGGTGAGCTGCTCGCCGGCCTTCATCAGGCCGATCTCGGCCGTCAGCGACGTGCCCGCGCGGCCCGCGAACAGCAGCGCGGTGACGACCGGCCCCAGCTCGCGCACGAGCGACAGCGCAACCAGCAGGCCGAGCGCCTGCTCGGAACCATAGCGGTTCAGCGTGTAATACCCCTGCAGGCCGAGCACGAAGCCGACGAACAGCCCCGACACGGCAATGATCACGAACGAATAGTTGCCGAGGAAATGGATCTGCTTCGTGACCAGCCGCGGCCGGCGCAGCAGCGGGAAGAATTCCAGCACGAGGCGCACGAACAGGCGCGTGCCGTAGCCCGCCCGCTCGAGGCCGCCGATGACGTAACGTCCGATCGCGCTGATCATGCGCGCCCTCCGCCGAGGCCGAAATCCGCTGCAAGCGGCGGGCTCGTGTAATGAAATTTGAACGGGCCGTCCGGCGCGCCGTCGATGAATTGCCGCACGCTCGGATCGGTCGACGCGCGCAGCTCGTCGGGCGTGCCCTGCGCAAGCACGCCGCCGTTGGCCAGAAAATACACGTAGTCGGCGATCGCGAACGATTCCGGCACGTCGTGCGTGACGAGGATCGACGTCGCGCCGAGCGCCTCGTTCAGCGTGCGAATCAGGTTCGCGGTGATGCCGAGCGAAATCGGATCGAGGCCCGCGAACGGCTCGTCGTACATGATGAGCTGCGGATCGAGCGCGATCGCGCGCGCCAGCGCGATGCGGCGCGCCATCCCGCCCGACACCTCGGACGGCATCAGGTCGCGCGCACCGCGCAGCCCGACCGCGTTCAGCTTCATCAGCACCAGATCGCGGATCAGGTCTTCGGGCAGGTCGGTATGCTCGCGCAGCGCGAACGCGACGTTCTCGAACACCGACATGTCGGTGAACAACGCGCCGAACTGGAACAGCATGCCCATCTTGCGGCGCAGCGCATACAGGCCGTCGCGCGTTTGCGCGCCGACGTCGGCGCCGTCGAACAGCACCTGGCCGCGGTTCGCGCGCACGAGGCCGCCGATCAGGCGCAGCACGGTGGTCTTGCCGCAACCCGAGCCGCCCATGACCGCGACGACCTGCCCGCGCCCGAAGCGCAGGTTCAGGTTGGACAGGACGAGGCGGTCGCCGTAGCCGAAGTCGACGTCGCGAAGTTCCAGCAGGGTCTCGGTAGGAGTGGGGCTCACGGAGCTGACAGTCCTTTTACGCAGAACGCCGAATTATAGGGCCTGCATTGGAATGATGTCGTGACGCCGTTCCGGGCCCTGCGGTCAATGATTGTCAAATTGTCGGGCAAAGCACTGCTGCAGCGCAACAAGCGCCGTCCGATAGTCGTCCGCGCCCGTGACCGCGCTGACCACCGCGACGCTGCCGACGCCCGTCGCCAGCACGGCCGGCAGCGTGTCGAGCCCGACCCCGCCGATCGCGACGAGCGGCGCGCTCGCGCCGGCGAAGCGCGCGTAGCGGGTAATCCGCGCGAGGCCCTGCGGCGGCGCGGCGACGGCCTTGGTGGCGGTCGCGTACACGGGGCCGAGCGCGAGATAGCTCGGCCGCTCGTGCAGCGCCCGCAACATCTCGTAATAACCGTGGCTCGACAGTCCGAGCCGCAGGCCCGCGCGCGCGATCGCGGCCAGATCGGCCGTTTCGAGGTCCTCCTGGCCGAGATGCACGCCGTACGCGCCTTCTTCTGCAGCGATTTGCCAGTGATCGTTGATGAACACGCGCGCATCGGGATAGCGGCGCCCGGCCGCGACCGCGCGCGCGATTTCCCGGCGCAGCGCGTCCGGCGTCGCGTCCTTCACGCGCAGTTGCACGGTTCGCGCGCCGCCGTCGAGCACGCGCTCGACCCATTCTGCGCTCGGCACGACCGGATAGAGGCCGAGCCGCGCGGGACACGGAGCGAACGCCGGTTCCGGCGCAGGCTGCAGCCCGGCGACGCGCGGGAATTGCGCGGGATCGACCGGCCACGCGTCGGCGGCGCGCGTCTCGTCGCCGTCGCGCCACGCCAGCGCGAGCACCAGCGCGTCGACCGGCGCGAAGCCGCAATCGAGGAACGCGGCGAGCGCCGCGATCCAGTCGTCCGCGAGCGGATGCGCGGCGTCGAGCGCGTAGCGCACGCCGGCCGCATGCAGCACGGCGCCCTGCTCGTCGAATTCGATCGCCACCGCGTCCGGCGACGCAGGCCGCGACACGGCCGACGCGCGCGCCTGCGCGGCACGATCGCCGGCCGACACGATCAGCACGTCGCCGTCGGCGGGCACGTCAGGCGCCGCCACGCAGAGCCGCCACGGCGCCGCGCCGTCCGGCCAGTCGCCGAGCCGCGCGCGAATCCGCTCGGCCGCTTCGGCCAGCTCGTCGGCCGGTGGCCAGAACGCGTCGGCGAAGCGCGCGCTCATGCGCCGCCCCCGTCCTGGTGCCAGAACGGCATCCCGACGACCGGCGTGCTCGCGTGCGCGGTGTCGCGCGCATCCATTGGGCCGGCGAGATACGCGGCGCGGCCGGCCTCGACGCCCTGCGCGAACGCGCGCGCCATGATCTCCGGGTGCGTGGCCTGCGACACGGCCGTATTCAGCAGCACGCCATCGAAGCCCCATTCCATCACCTGGCACGCGTGCGACGGCACGCCGAGCCCGGCGTCCACGATCAGCGGTACGTCCGGCAGCCGTTCGCGTAGCACGCGCAGGCCGTACGGATTCACGACGCCCTTGCCGGTGCCGATCGGCGCGCCCCACGGCATCAGCGCCTCGCAGCCGACGTCGAGCAGGCGCCGGCCGATCACGAGATCCTCGGTGCAGTACGGCAGCACCTTGAAGCCGTCCTTGACCAGTTGCGCGGCGGCCTCGATCAGCCCGACCGGGTCGGGCTGCAATGTGTAGTCGTCGCCGATCAGTTCGAGCTTGATCCAGTCCGTGTCGAAGACCTCGCGCGCCATGTGCGCGGTGGTCACGGCTTCGGCGACGGTCTGACAGCCGGCCGTGTTCGGCAGCAGCGGCACCGCGTGGCGCTTGAGCAGGTCGAAGAAGCCGGCTTCGGCGGTGCCGCCCGTCATCTGGCGGCGCAGCGCGACCGTCACCATCCCGGGACGCGACGCAGCGATCGAATCGGACAGCGACTGCAGCGACGGATAGCGCGACGTGCCGAGCAGCACGCGACTGGCGAAGGTGACGCCGTACAGCGTCAATGCGTCGGCGGAGGAGTGGGACGTCATGTCGTTTTCCTGGAAGAGCGGGGACGAACCGGCGGCGCTCAGCCGCCCGCGACGGGGTGCACGACGTCGAGCTTGTCGCCCGCCGCGAGCGCGCGCGCCGCATGCTGCGTGCGCGCGACGAAGTTGCCGTTCAGCGCCACCGCGTACGGCGGACGCGCGCCGTACGCGGCCAGCGCGTCGGCCACGGTCGCGCCGTCGGGCAACGTCAGGGTCTGTTGATTGATCTGGATATCCATGAGGCTCGGTCGGATTCGGTCGGCGGCGCGCGTCAGGCCGGCTGGCGCGCGTCGTTGCGGTGATGATGCAGCGCCGGCCAGCGGGCGGCGTCGCGCCACGCGGCAAACGCGTCGGCGTCGCCGAGCTTGCCGCCGAGCGCGGCCTGCGCGAACGCGACGGCCGCCTGCGCGACTTCCGGCGCGATCATGAAGCCGTGCCGGTACAAGCCGTTGACGGCAAGCGTCGACGCGCCGTCCCAGATCACCGCCGGGCGATGATCGGGCAGCGTCGGCCGGCACTGCGCGTTGAGTTCGAGGATGCGCGCCTCGCCGAACGCCGGATGCACGGAGAACGCCGCGCTCAGCAGTTCGAGCGCGGAGCGCACGCTGACGGGCGACATGTCTTCGCCCTCCACCTCGGTCGCGCCGATCACGTAGAGATCGTCCTGCTTCGGCGCGACGTACAGCGGGTAGCGCGGATGCAGCAGCCGCACGGGCCGGGTGAGCCCGATGCCGGGCGCGTGCACGCGCGCGACTTCGCCGCGGATGCCGCGCAGCGCGGGCAGCGCGGGTTTCGCGCCGAGCCCGCGGCAATCGATCGTGAAATGCGCGGCGGGCAGGTTCGCGTCGTCGACCGGCGCGTGCCAGTGCAGCGCGACACCGCGTTCGGCGAGGCCCGCCGCGAGCGCGTGCAGCGCCTGGCGATTGTCGAGCTGCCCTTCGCGCGGCAGCATCAGCCCGCGCGCGAAGCGGCCCGCGAGCGCAGGTTCGGCCGCGTCGACCTGCGCGCCGGCGAGCGTCACGAAGCCGCCGTCGAACAGCTCGGCCGGCGCATTCGCGCGCACGCGCCGCTCGAACAGCGGCGCCTCCGCGCGGTCCGCGTGATGCCAGACGACGAGCGTGCCGTGCTGCTGGAAGAAGACAGGTTCGGGCAGTTCCGCGAGCCACTGCGGCCAACGCGCGAGCGACGCGACGCCGAGCTCGGTGATCAGCCGTTCCGCGCTCGCCGCTTCCGCGAGCGGCGCGAGCATCGCGGCCGCAATCCATGCGGCCGACTGCTCGCCGTCCGGACCGCCGCGCTCGTGGAGCGCGACGCGGTGCCCGTCGCCGGCGAGGCGCCACGCGATCAGGCGGCCGACGAGACCGCCGCCGAGCACCGCGAAATCGGGCCGTGCATCGCGGACGTTCATCGCGCGCCCTCCGCGCGATCACGCGCGACGAACGCCGACGCCCGCGCGCCGTCGCATGCGAACGCATGCGACATCGGGCCGGGGACCCTGCAAAAGACTGAAGATTGTGCGGCCATCATTCCTTCCGTAACGCGCAATGCGCGTACCCAAAAGGACGAAACCGGCAGCAAAGGCCGGCCGGGCGGGACTCGGGCGCTGACCATGTGGGATGGCGGCCAGCGCGGCCCGGCGGGATCAGAAACTTCCCTCGCCGGTATTACCCGGATCGGGTGCGAAGGGTCTTTCTCAGCCTCGCCGCACTGCCCGGAACATCCGCCGGCCGCGCCACGAAGCACCCCTGTTTCGTCGTCGGCCATTAGACCATAAAAGCGGAAAGCGCCGCAAACTGTCCCCCTTGCGGCAAATTCGCCGGGCGGCCGCGCCGCTCTGGCACAATGCCCGCAGGCCGGCCGCGCGAGCGGCCGGTTGCCGCGTCACCGCCGGATTTTAAGTGCCGTTTAAGACGCACGGGCGACCATCCGGACGCCCGCCGTCAGTCGGCGCCGCGCCCCGGCATGCCGTATCGCGGCGCGCGCCCGGTTTCGCCCGGCCCGCGCGCCGGCTCATCATCAGGAAGCACATGACCCAATCGATCGATCCCGTCCGCTCCGCCTCCGACGCGCCGCAGGACGAGCGCCCGGTATCCGCATGGAGCCTCATCAAGCCCTACTGGGTATCGTCCGAATGGAAAATCGCGTGGGGCCTGCTGGTCACGATCATCGCGATCAATCTCTGCGTGGTCTGGATCAACGTCCGGCTGAACAAGTGGAACGCGCAGTTCTACAACGCGCTGCAGTCGAAGGACGTCCACGACTTCCCGAACCTGCTGATGCAGTTCTCCGCGCTCGCGTTCGCGTTCATCATCCTCGCCGTGTACGGCCGCTACCTGCGGCAGATGCTCGGCTTCCGCTGGCGCCAGTGGCTCACCGACCGCTTCCTCGGCCAGTGGCTCGGCGATCGCGCGTTCTACCGGATCGAGCGTGACCGCCTCGCGGACAACCCCGACCAGCGGATCACCGACGACCTCCAGTCGTTCGCGACCACGACGCTCGCGCTGTCGCTCGACCTGCTGTCGACGGTCGTCACGCTCGTGTCGTTCATCACGATCCTGTGGTCGCTCGCCGGCGCACTGACGTTCACGCTCGGCGCGACGCCGATCGCGATTCCCGGCTACATGGTGTGGGCGGCCGCGCTGTACGCGGTGGTCGGCTCGCTGATCATCCAGAAGGTCGGCCATCCGCTCGTGTCGATCAACTACCAGCAGCAGCGCGTCGAGGCCGATTTCCGCTTCGGGCTGATCCGCGTGCGCGAGAACGCCGAGCAGATCGCGTTCTACGACGGCGAGAAGACCGAGACCGGCAACGCACAGACCCTCTTCATGCGCATCCGCGACAACTGGTGGCGCGTGATGAAGTACACGAAGCGGCTCACGTTCGTGCTGAGCTTCTACGGGCAGATCGCGATCATCTTCCCGCTCGTCGTGGCCGCGCCGCGCTACTTCGCCGGTGCGTTCTCGTTCGGCGTGCTGATGCAGATCTCGTCCGCGTTCGGCACCGTCAGCGATTCGTTCTCGTGGTTCATCAACAGCTACTCGACCCTCGTCGAATGGCGCGCCACCGTCAACCGTCTGCGCGAATTCAAGCGCGTGATGGGCACGTCGCACCTGAAGGAAAGCCTGTCGCCCGCGACCGAGCACGGCGGCATCAACCTGCATTACGTCGACGCAGCGAAACTGTCCACGTCGTCGCTGAAGCTCGCGCTGCCGAACGGCAACGCGCTCGCGAACATCGGCGACGTCACGATCGAGCCCGGTTCGCGCTGGCTCGTGATCGGCAAGTCGGGTTCCGGCAAGAGCACGTTCATGCGCGCGCTCGCGGGCCTGTGGCCGTTCGGCGACGGCGCGATCGACGCGCCGGTCGGCGCGCGGATGATGTTCGTGCCGCAAACCAGCTATTTGCCGATCGGCACGCTGAAGGCCGCGCTCACCTATCCGGCGACGCCCGACGCGTTCAGCGACGAAGCGTGCCGCGATGCGCTGCGCGCGTGCCGCCTCGGGGATTACGTCGAGCGCCTCGACGAAACCGCGCACTGGACCCGCGTACTGTCGCCGGGCGAGCAGCAGCGCCTGGCCGGCGCGCGCGTGCTGCTGCACAAGCCCGACTTCCTGTTCCTCGACGAAGCGACCAGCGCGCTCGACGCCGACAACGAAGCGCGCCTCTATCACCTGTTCGCCGAACGGCTGCCGAAGGCCGCGATCGTCAGCATCGCGCACCGCGAATCGCTGGCCGCGTTCCACGTCGGCACGATCAACGTCGAGCGCGTGAACGACGACGACAAGGTCGCTGCGTGAGCCCACGCGCCGCGCACCTCGTGCGGATTGCGCTGATCACCGGCGCAGGTGCGGGGATCGGCGCGGCGCTCGCGCGGCGGCTCGCGGCGCCCGGCGTCGCGCTGGCGCTGCACGCGCGCGGCGCCGACGATGCGGCACGCGCACGGCTCGCCGACGTCGCACAAGCATGCACGGCGGCCGGCGCGGAATGCCTGACGCTGACCGGCGATCTCGGCGAGCCGGGTATTGCCGCGACGCTCGTCGATGCCGTCGCCGCCCGCTTCGGCCGGCTCGACCAGCTCGTCGCAAACGCCGGCTTCGCCGCGCGGCAATCCTTTTCCGATCTGTCCACGGATGCGCTCGCGTCCGCGTTCGCGGCGATGCCCGGTGCGTTCTCCGCGCTCGCGGGCCGCGCGCGGCCGCTGCTCGAAGCGTCGGCCGCACCGCGGATCGTCGCGGTCAGTTCGTTCGTCGCGCACCGCTACCGCGCCGATGCGCCGTTCGCGGCGACCGCCGCCGCGAAGGCCGCGCTCGAATCGCTGGTGCGTAGTGCAGCCGCCGAATTCGCCGCGCACGGCATCACCGTCAACGCGGTCGCGCCGGGCTTCACGCGCAAGGACCACGGACCGAGCGCCGGCAACGCCGCCGCGTGGGCGCAGGCCCAGCAGGCGACGCCGCTCGGCCGAATCGCCGAGCCCAACGACGTCGCCGCATTGATTGCGTTCCTGCTGTCGGACGCCGCGCGGCAGATCACCGGCCAGGTCATCCACGTCGACGGCGGCCTGACGCTCTGACGCGTCTTTGCCTGCCTGCTTTCCCGCACGATCCTGCATCCGCCTTTTTGGCGCGCCGAATCGCGCCCGTAAAATAACCGCGACGCGGCAGCGCCGGACGAGACAAGACGAGAGAGGGCGGCAAGCATGCAGGCATTCCAGTGGTTCAACGAATTGTCGACGCGCGAGCGCCGGACGCTATACGCCGGATTCGGCGGCTATGCGGTCGATGCGTTCGACTTCATGATCTATTCGTTCCTGATTCCGACGCTGATCGCCACCTGGGGCATGACGAAGAGCGAAGCCGGGATGATCGCGACCAGTTCGCTGATCTCGTCGGCGATCGGCGGCTGGGTCGCCGGCATCCTCGCCGACCGCTACGGCCGCGTGCGCGTGCTGCAGTGGACGATCGCGACGTTCGCGCTGTTCACGTGCCTGTCCGGCTTCACGCATTCGTTCTGGCAGCTCCTTGCGACGCGCACGCTGCAGGGTTTCGGCTTCGGCGGCGAATGGTCGGTCGTGACGATCATGATGGCCGAGACGATCCGCTCGCCCGAGCATCGCGCGAAGGCCGTCGGCACCGTGCAGAGCAGCTGGTCGTTCGGCTGGGGCACGGCCGCGATCCTTTACTGGGCGTTCTTCGCACTGCTGCCCGAGCAGGTCGCGTGGCGCGCGTGCTTCTGGATCGGCATCGTGCCCGCGCTGTGGATCCTGTACATCCGCCGCAACGTCAGCGATCCCGACATCTACACGGCCACGCGCCGCGCCCGCGACGAAGGCCGCGTGTCGGGCCACTTCCTCGAGATCTTCTCGCCGCCGCACCTGCGCGCGACGCTGTTCGGCAGCGCGCTGTGCACCGGCATGCTCGGCGGCTACTACGCGATCACGACGTGGCTGCCCACCTATCTCAAAACCGTGCGTCACCTGTCGGTGTTCAACACGAGCGGCTATCTGGTCGTGTTGATCGTCGGCTCGTTCGTCGGCTACGTGGTCGGCGCGATCCTGTCCGACCGGCTCGGCCGCCGCGCATCGTTCATCCTGTTCGCGATCGGGTCTTTCTCGCTCGGCATGGCGTACACGATGCTGCCGATCACCGATACCGCGATGCTGCTGCTCGGCTTTCCGCTCGGCATCGTCGTGCAAGGCATCTTCGCGGGCGTCGGCGCGTATCTGTCGGAGCTGTATCCGGGCGCGATCCGCGGCTCGGGCCAGGGCTTCTGCTACAACCTCGGCCGCGGGCTCGGCTCGTTCTTCCCGATCCTCGTCGGCGCGCTGTCGCAATCGATGTCGCTCGTGAAGGCGATCGGCCTCGTCGCGGGCGGCGGCTACCTGCTCGTGATCGTCGCGGCGCTCGTGCTGCCGGAAACGCGCGGCAAGTCGCTCGCCGACGATCCTGCCGTCGCGTCGTGAGCCACCGCTTCATCCCGGACACCGCATGCACGTGATCGTTCTCGGCGCCGGCGTGATCGGCGTCACCACCGCCTGGCACCTGCGCGAAGCAGGTTGCGACGTCACCGTGATCGAACGCGAGGCCGACGTCGCGCAAGCGACGAGCCTCGGCAACGCGGGCGTGATCGCGCCCGGCTATGTGACGCCGTGGGCCGCGCCCGGGATGCCCGGCAAGATCCTCAAGTACCTGTTCAAGCCGGCGTCGCCGCTGATCTTCCGGCCGACGCTCGATGCCGCGCAGTGGCGCTGGATCGCGCGCTGGCTGCGCGAATGCGAATTCGAGCGGTTCCGCGTGAACAAGCAGCGGATGCAGCGTATCGCGTATTACAGCCGCGCGTGCCTGCATGCGTTTCGCGAGCGCTATCCATTCGACTACGGCGCGAGCCGCGGCTACCTGCAACTGCTGCGCGGCGCGTTCGACGTCGAGATGGCGCAGCCCGCGCTGAAGGTGCTGCGCGATGCCGGCATCGCGTTTCGCGAACTGGACGCGGCCGGCTGTACCGCGATCGAGCCGGGCCTGCGCTGGGCCAGGCAGGCCCCCGTCGGCGGCATTTACCTGCCCGACGACGAAGCCGGCGACTGCGCGCGCTTCACCCGCGAACTGCGGACGCTGTGCGAGGCGAACGGCGCGACGTTCCGGTTCCGCACCGGCATTCGAGCGCTCGATGTCGCGGGCGGCAAGGTGCGCGGCGTGCGGGTCGACTCGCTCGAAGCAGGCGCGGCCGGTCAACGCGATGCGCTGCTCGCCGCGGACGCGATCGTCGTCGCGCTCGGCGTCGACAGCGCCGGCCTGCTGCGACCGCACGGAATCGACGTGCCGCTGTATCCGGTGAAGGGCTACTCGGCCACGCTCGCGGTCGTCGACGACGAAAAGGCGCCGTGCGCCGCGCTGATGGACGAATCGCTGAAGACCGCGATCACGCGCTTCGGCCCGACGCTGCGCGTCGCGGGCACCGCGGAGCTCGGCAACCGCCGCGCGGCGCTGCGGCAGCAGGCGCTCGACACGCTGATGAAGGTGCTCGACGACTGGTTCCCGCATGCGGCCGACCGCGCGTCGGCGCGCTTCTGGGTCGGCCGCCGGCCGATGACGCCCGACGGGCCGCCGCTGCTCGGCGCGAGCGGGATCGAGGGTCTCTGGCTCAACGTCGGCCACGGCTCGACAGGCTGGGCAATGTCGATGGGGTCGGGAAAGGTGGTCGCGGATCTCGTCACCGGGCGCGCACCGGAGATCGATCTGGCCGGGCTGACGCTCGCGCGTTACGACGGGTAGTGCAGCCGGAGGGTCATAGCGTCGATGCGATGCGCGGCCGTCGGCGCGTGTCGCTACCGCGGCGGCGTCCGGCCCTCGGCCAAGGCGATCGGCGCCGACACGATCGGCCGATGCGACACGCCCTCCTGCGACAGCCGGCTTTCGAACAGCGTCAGCGCTTCGACGCGCACGTCGACGGGCCGCCCCGGCGCGCCGCCGTGCGCAGGCTGGCCGACCGCATCGTGCGGCAGCCGCGCGAGCGTCACGTGCGGCCGGAACGGCCGCCGGTCGGCCGGTACGCCGAGTTCGTGCAGCAGCGCCGCCAGCCCCGCATTCAGCGCGACGCAGGCGGCATCGGCCGCGAATTCCGCGACGATCAGCCGCGCGCGCGGCAGGCTCGGCCACCACGCGATCCGCTCGACCGGCAATAGCGGCAACGCATGTGCGGCGGCAAGCGCGGCCAGGCGCGCGGCCAGCGCGTCGCACCGCTCCCGCTCGATTGCGCCGATGAACGCGAGCGTCATGTGCAGTTGCGCGGGCAGCGTGCGCCGCGCGCCACGGGTGACCGGCAACGCGTGCAGCGCGTCGCGCGACGCCGCATCGGGCATCAGCGCGACGAACGCACGGAGCCGGTCGCCGTTCATGACTCGCGCACCGTCGCGCGCACTTCGGCCACCGCGTCGGCCGACGCCGGACGCTGCGGCAGCGCGATCGGCGCGTCGCTCCACAACACGCCGTTGACGGCGTCGATCAGCCGATGCGCGAATGTTTCCATCCAGAGCCCCCGTAAATGAAATCCCCGATGTGATCAGATTAGGCGACGCTCGACGGCAATGACGGGGGCCGCGCCAACACGCAGCCGCGCCGGGCATAAAAAAACCGGGCGCCCTCTCGGACGCCCGGCGTTCATCGAAACCCGCTCGCGCGATTCAGCTCAGCGCGGCAGTTCCGAATGCCCCATCAGGTACGCGTCGACCGAGCGCGCGCACTGGCGGCCTTCGCGGATTGCCCACACGACTAGCGACTGGCCGCGACGCATGTCGCCTGCCGCGAACACCTTGTCGACCGATGTGTAATACGAACGATCGCCTTCGGTCGCCGCGCGCGCATTGCCGCGCGCGTCCTTCGCGACGCCGAACGCGTCGAGCACCGGCGCGGCCGGTTGCGTGAAGCCCATCGCGAGCAGCACGAGATCGGCCTTCATCTCGAACTCGGAACCCGGCACTTCCTGCATCTTGCCGTCCTTCCACTCGACGCGCACCGCGATCAGCTTCTCGACCTTGCCGTTCTTGCCTTCGAGACGCTTCGTCGCGACCGCCCAGTCACGCTCGCAGCCTTCCTCGTGCGACGACGACGTGCGCAGCTTGATCGGCCAGTACGGCCACACGAGCGGCTTGTTTTCCTCTTCCGGCGGCTGCGGCAGCAGCTCGAACTGCGTGACCTGCTTCGCGCCGTGGCGATTCGACGTGCCGACGCAGTCCGAACCCGTATCGCCGCCACCGATCACGATCACGTGCTTGCCCTTCGCGAGCAGCTGGTCCGTGAGCTTGTCGCCCGCGTTCACGCGGTTCTGCTGCGGCAGGAAATCCATCGCGAAGTGAACGCCCGCGAGTTCGCGGCCCGGCACCGGCAGGTCGCGCGGCGTTTCCGAACCGCCGGCGATCACGACCGCGTCGAACTCTTCCTTCAGCGTGTCCGGCGAGATGGTTTCCTTCGCGAGGCTGCCGATCGACTCGGGCAGCGGCTCCTTGCCGACGAACACGCTGGTGCGGAACGTCACGCCTTCCGCTTCCATCTGGCGCATGCGGCGGTCGATCAGCCACTTCTCGAGCTTGAAATCGGGAATCCCGTAACGCAGCAGGCCGCCGATACGGTCGTTCTTCTCGAACACCGTCACGTCGTGGCCCGCCCGCGCGAGCTGCTGCGCGGCGGCGAGGCCCGCGGGGCCCGAACCGACGACCGCGACCTTCTTGCCGGTCTTGTGCTCGGCCGGCAGCGGCTTCACCCAGCCCTCCGCCCAGGCCTTGTCGATGATCGCGTGCTCGATCGACTTGATGCCGACCGGGTCGTCGTTGATCCCGAGCGTGCACGCCGCCTCGCACGGCGCCGGGCAGATGCGGCCCGTGAACTCGGGGAAGTTGTTGGTCGAGTGCAGGACTTCGATCGCCTGCTGCCAGTCCTGGCGGTAAACGAGATCGTTGAAGTCCGGGATGATGTTGTTGACCGGGCAGCCGTTGTTGCAGAACGGGATGCCGCAATCCATGCAGCGCGCGCCCTGGACCTTCGCGTCCGCGTCGGTCAGCGCCGCGACGAATTCCTTGTAGTGCTTCACGCGCGTGAGCGGTGCTTCGTACGCCTCGTGGCGGCGTTCGAACTCCAGAAAACCGGTTGCCTTGCCCATAAGGTGCTCTTCTGTTCGGTGTATCGGGTGGGGGAGCCGCGCGCGGCCGTCAGGCGCGCGCGGCATTCGCTATGTCGTTCGTCGCTCAGGCGGCCAGCACTTCCTTCGCCGCCTTCTTCGCACCGATCTCGCCCAGCGCGCGCTTGTATTCGTGCGGGAACACCTTCACGAACTGGCGGCGCGCCGCGTCCCAGTTTTCCAGCAGCGACTTCGCGCGCGGCGAACCCGTGAACTGGAAATGACGCTCGACGAGCCCCTTGAGCAGCGCTTCGTCCGTCGTGCCTTCGTGCCAGAGCGCGCGGTCGACCGTGCGCTCCTGCTCGGCCTGCTGCAGCACCGGCTCGAGCGCGACCATCGACTTGTTGCACTTGGCCGCGAACGTACCTTCCGGATCGTAGATGTACGCGAGACCGCCCGACATGCCGGCCGCGAAGTTGCGCCCGGTCTCGCCGAGCACGACGACCGTGCCGCCCGTCATGTATTCGCAGCCGTGGTCGCCCGTGCCTTCGACGACCGCCGTCGCGCCCGAGTTGCGCACGCAGAAGCGCTCGCCGGCCACGCCGCGGAAGAAGGCTTCGCCTTCGATCGCGCCGTACATCACCGTGTTGCCGCAGATGATGTTTTCCTCGGACTTGCCGCGGAAGTCGTTGGTCGGGCGGATGATGATCCGGCCGCCCGACAGGCCCTTGCCGACGTAGTCGTTGCCGTCGCCGACGAGGTCGAGCGTCAGGCCCTTCGCGAGGAACGCGCCGAAGCTCTGGCCGGCCGTGCCCTTCAGCTGGATGTGCACCGCGTCGTCGGCCAGGCCGTCGTGGCCGTGCTTCTTCGCGATCACGCCCGACAGCATCGCGCCGACCGTCCGGTTCACGTTGCGCACCGGCTGGATGAACGACACATGTTCGCCGTTCTCGATCGCGGCCTTCGCCTTCTCGATCAGCACGTGGTCGAGCGCGCGCTCGAGGCCGTGATCCTGCACGTCGACGTGACGGCGCGCGACGTCCTCGCACTCTTCCGGCTGGTAGAACACGCGCGAGAAGTCGAGGCCCTTCGCCTTCCAGTGCTCGATGCCCTTACGGGTGTCGAGCAGGTCGGCGCGGCCAATCAGGTCGTCGAACTTCGCGATGCCGAGCTGCGCCATGATCTCGCGCACTTCCTCGGCGACGAAGAAGAAGTAGTTCACGACGTGCTCGGGCTGGCCCTTGAACTTCGCGCGCAGCACCGGATCCTGCGTCGCGACGCCGACCGGGCATGTGTTCAGGTGGCACTTGCGCATCATGATGCAGCCTTCGACGACGAGCGGCGCCGTCGCGAAGCCGAATTCGTCCGCGCCGAGCAGCGCGCCGATCACGACGTCGCGACCCGTCTTCATCTGGCCGTCGGCCTGCACGCGGATGCGGCCGCGCAGGCGGTTCAGCACCAGCGTCTGCTGCGTTTCGGCGAGGCCGAGCTCCCACGGCGTGCCCGCATGCTTGACCGACGACAGCGGCGACGCGCCCGTGCCGCCGTCATGGCCGGCGATCACGACGTGGTCGGCCTTCGCCTTCGCGACACCGGCCGCGACCGTGCCCACGCCCACTTCCGACACGAGCTTCACGGAGATGCTCGCGCTGGGGTTCACGTTCTTCAGGTCGTGGATCAGCTGCGCCAGATCCTCGATCGAGTAGATGTCGTGGTGCGGCGGCGGCGAGATCAGGCCGACGCCCGGCACCGAGTAACGCAGCTTGCCGATGTATTCCGACACCTTGTGGCCCGGCAGCTGGCCGCCTTCGCCCGGCTTCGCGCCCTGCGCCATCTTGATCTGGATCTGGTCGGCCGATGCGAGGTACTCGGCGGTGACGCCGAAGCGGCCCGACGCGACCTGCTTGATCTTCGAGCGCAGCGAATCGCCGTCCTTCAGCGGAATGTCGCTGACGATCTCGTCGCCGATCACCGACTTCATCGTCTCGCCCGACTTGATCGGAATGCCGCGCAGTTCGTTGCGATAGCGCTTCTGGTCCTCGCCGCCTTCGCCGGTATTCGACTTGCCGCCGATCCGGTTCATCGCGACCGCGAGCGTCGCGTGCGCTTCGGTGCTGATCGAGCCGAGCGACATCGCGCCGGTCGCGAAGCGCTTGACGATCTCCTTCGCCGGCTCGACGTCGTCGATCGGGATCGCCTTGGTCGGCTCGACCTTGAACTCGAACAGGCCGCGGAACGTCATGTGACGCTTGGTCTGGTCGTTGATCAGGTGCGCGTATTCCTTGTACGTCTGGTACGAGTTGCTGCGCGTCGCGTGCTGCAGCTTCGCGATCGAATCCGGCGTCCACATGTGGTCTTCGCCGCGCACGCGGTACGCGTACTCGCCGCCCGCGTCGAGCATGTCGCGCAGGACCGGGCTATCGCCGAACGCATCGCGGTGCAGGCGGATCGCCTCTTCCGCGACTTCGAACAGGCCGATGCCGCCAACCTTCGACGCCGTGCCCTTGAAGTACTTCTCGACGAGGTCGCTCGACAGGCCGAGCGCTTCGAAGATCTGCGCGCCCGTGTACGACATGTACGTCGAGATGCCCATCTTCGACATCACCTTCTGCAGGCCCTTGCCGACCGCCTTCGTGAAGTTGTAGACGGCCTTCTCCGGCGACAGGTCGCCCGGCAGGCCTTCGGCCATCTTCGCGAGCGTTTCCATCGCGAGGTACGGGTGCACGGCTTCCGCGCCGTAGCCCGCGAGCAGCGCGAAGTGGTGCGTTTCACGCGCGGAGCCCGTCTCGACGACGAGGCCCGTGCTCGTGCGCAGCCCTTGCTGGACGAGGTGCGTGTGGATCGCCGACGTGGCGAGCAGCGCGGGAATCGCGACGTGCTCGGCGTCCGTCTTGCGGTCCGACACGATCAGCATGTTGTAGCCCGACTTCACCGCGTCGACGGCTTCCGCGCACAGCGACGCGAGGCGCGCCTCGATGCCTTCCTTGCCCCAGGCGACCGGATAGCAGATGTTGAGCTCGTACGCGCTGAACTTGCCGCCCGTGTACTGGTCGATCGCGCGGATCTTCGCGATGTCCTTGAAGTCGAGCACCGGCTGCGACACTTCGAGGCGCATCGGCGGGTTGATGTTGTTCGTGTCGAGCAGGTTCGGCTTCGGGCCGATGAACGACACGAGCGACATCACCATGTTCTCGCGGATCGGGTCGATCGGCGGGTTCGTGACCTGCGCGAACAGCTGCTTGAAGTAGTGATAGAGCGTCTTGTTCTTGTTCGACATCACCGCGAGCGGCGAGTCGTTGCCCATCGAACCGACGGCTTCCTCGCCCTGCTGCGCCATCGGCGCCATCAGGAACTTCAGGTCTTCCTGCGTATAGCCGAACGCCTGCTGGCGGTCGAGCAGCGCGGCGCCCTGCGTGCGGCCGGCCGCGACTTCCTCGGCCTTCGGCTCGATCTCGTCGAGCTTGATGCGCACCGCGTCGATCCAGCTCTTGTACGGCTTCGCGTTCGCGAGGTTGTCCTTCAGTTCCTTGTCGTCGATGATGCGGCCGTGTTCCATGTCGATCAGGAACATCTTGCCCGGCTGCAGGCGCCACTTCTTGACGATCTTCGATTCGGGGATCGGCAGCGTGCCGGCCTCCGACGCCATGATGACGAGGTCGTCGTCGGTCACGATGTAGCGCGCCGGGCGCAGGCCGTTACGGTCGAGCGTCGCGCCGATCTGGCGGCCGTCGGTGAACGCGATCGCGGCCGGGCCGTCCCACGGCTCCATCATCGCGGCGTGGTATTCGTAGAACGCGCGGCGGTTCTCGTCCATCAGCGTGTGCTGTTCCCACGCTTCCGGGATCATCATCATCACCGCGTGCACGAGCGGGTAGCCGGCCATCACCAGCAGTTCGAGACAGTTGTCGAACGATGCGGTATCCGACTGGCCCGGGTAGATCAGCGGCCACAGCTTCGGCAGATCGTCGGCGAGCACGTGCGACGCGATCGCGCCGGTACGCGCGTTCAGCCAGTTCACGTTGCCCTTCACGGTGTTGATCTCGCCGTTGTGCGCGATCATCCGGTACGGGTGAGCCAGCTCCCACGCCGGGAACGTGTTGGTCGAGAAGCGCTGGTGCACGAGCGCGAGCGCCGACACGACGCGCGGGTCCTGCAGGTCGCGGTAGTACACGCCGACCTGGCCGGCCAGCAGCAGCCCCTTGTAGACGACCGTGCGCGCCGACATCGACGGCACGAAGTATTCCTTGCCGTGCTTGAGCTTCAGCGCCTGGATGCGGTGGCTCGCCGTCTTGCGGATCACGTACAGCTTCCGCTCGAGCGCGTCCGTCACCATGATGTCCTTGCCGCGGCCGATGAAGATCTGGCGGATCAGCGGCTCGCTCGCCTTGACCGTCGGCGAGATCGGCATCGCATGGTCGACCGGCACGTCGCGCCAGCCGAGCACGACCTGGCCTTCGGCCTTCACCGTACGCTCGAGCTCCTGCTCGCACGCGAGACGCGATGCGTTTTCCTTCGGCAGGAAGATCATCCCGACGCCATATTCGCCGGCCGGCGGTAGGTCCACGCCCTGCTTCGCCATTTCCTCGCGATAGAACGCGTCCGGAATCTGGATCAGGATGCCCGCGCCGTCGCCCATCAGCGGATCGGCGCCGACCGCGCCGCGGTGGTCGAGGTTCTCGAGGATCTTCAGACCCTGCTGAATGATCTCGTGACTCTTCTTGCCCTTGATGTGAGCGACGAAGCCGACGCCGCAGGCGTCGTGTTCGTTTTGCGGGTCGTACAGACCTTGTGCGGCGGGCACCGCGGCGAGCGGCTGCTGGTGGTCGTTCATGGGGACACCGTCGTAAAGGGGGCCTGGAGGCCGTTGAACCGTTTTCTTGTTGCCATCGATCCCGCTCCCGGCGGGAGACGGCGCGGCCGACGGTGGTTGGGCAGGCTTCGCCCGGGCCACCGGAATTCGGAATATACGCGACGAATCAAGGGAATAGCAACAAAAACCGCTTGATCGATCCCCAATTAAATGAATGCCTTGAGATGGTGCCGTTTTATTGGGGGCGTATCGTTTTGGTGCAAAAAGAAGCGGCGCCTGCAGCGCCGCTTCTGACCTGCCTTTCCGGCGTTACTGCTGGATCGGCGGCGTGTTCTCGCGCACCTTTCTGGGGCGTCCGCGCGGCAACGGCGACACGCGCCGGTTCGCGGTGCGCGCCGCCCACTCGCGGTAATTCTCGCCGCCGAGCACCCAGCCCTTCAGCGTCGCCTGCTGCAGCTGGTCGGCCTGCCGCTCGTCGAGCGGCTGCTCGCACAGCTCCTTGTACGCGCGCTGACGGTCGAACGGCGTGTTGCCGAGCGCCCAGTAGAGCGGATGGTCGGTGATCAGGCTGTCGACGGTGAGTCCGACGTGATGCCGGTAGCTCGACCAGCGATAGGCCTCGGGCGTCGCGACGAGCTGCGAGCGCACCGGGCTCATCTCGACCACGCGGCTCGCGAGCAGGAAATAGCGCTCGCCTTCGATCACCGTCGCCCGGTAGCGGCCTTCCCACAGGGTGCCGCGCCGCGAATAGCGCCGGTTGAAATGCGCGACGTAGCGACGGCCGACGGCCTGCATCGCCTTCGGCAGGCTGGCCTCGTCGCTCGGCGTCACGAGCAGTTGCACCTGGCGCGGCAGCAGCACGTAGGCATGCACCGACAGGTGGTGATCGCGTGCGGCGGCCTTCAGGCAATCGATGAAGAGTTCGTAGTCCTGGTCGTCGACGAACGCGGGTTGCTGATCCAGGCCGCGCAGTATCACGTGCTGCGGCTGGTCGGGAACGTAGAGTCGTGCTAACCGTGCCATGCTGAATGTCCGTTTGAACGCGTTAGGAAATACCCGGAGGTCCGAAATTGCGCACCTGCGTAGAATGCCTGCCCCAGCGGCGCGCGTAAGCGTACGGTCGTGCGAATCCTAGGGAGAAAACTCTAACTTACGAGCTTGTTTGGTTTTAAACGCAGTCGTCATAATGAGCACGCCTTTGATCGGAGGAGACACAATGAAACGAAAACTGGCCATTACGGGGGCCGCAGCGCTCGCATTCGCATTCGCGGGCGGTACGGCACACGCACAATCCGCAGGTGATTTCTACGTCAGCACCGGCTGGCTGCACCTTTCGCCGCAGGACAGCAGCGACCCGCTGTTCGTCTACCGCGTGGGCGGCACGCCCATCAACCAATCCATTCCCAACACCGGCGCCGGCATCAACGACGCCGACACGCTGGGCCTCGCGGCGGGCTACTTCGTCACCGACCATATCTCCACCGAGCTCGTGATGGGGATACCGCCGAAGTTCGACATTACCGGCAAGGGTCAGTTCGAAAGATTCGGCGTACTCGGCCGTGCGTACCAGTGGAGCCCCGCCGTGTTGCTGCGCTACCACTTCAACGACGCCAATGCGAAGTTCCGTCCGTATGTCGGCGTCGGCGCGACGTACGTCTGGTTCACCGGCGCGAAGATCACGAACGGCAGCTTCGAGAACGGCGTGCTCGGCGGCCCGACCAGCGCGACGACCAGCAACCAGTGGGCGCCCGTCTTCAACGCCGGCTTCACGTACAACTTCACCAAACACTGGTTCGCGGGGCTGTCGCTCTCGTACATCCCGGTCAAGGTGACCGCGACCTTCACGACGGCCCGCCGGACGCCGGTCGGTACCCTGACCGAAACGTCGAAGGCGAAGATCTCGCTGAACCCGATCGTCACGTACCTGAACGTCGGCTACCGCTTCTAAGCGTAGTCGAATATTTGGGGAATGGTTAATCCTGCTGCAATTTGTAGCGGATTTTTCCTGACGTAACGTCTCCACGATGCAAAACGCCCCGGCGGAAATCCCGTCGGGGCGTCGTTTTTTCGCGTCAGGCACATTCCGCGCAACGGTTTCGCCAGCGCCGCCGCGGCGCAAGCCGTGGCGGCGGCCAATCAGACGGCGTCGATGTCGTCCAGCGCGTGGGGCGCAATCAGGTCGATGCGGTCCGTGCAGACGGCATCGACGCCCCAACGCGCGAGTTCGCGCGCCCGTTCGAGGTCGTTCACCGTGTAAACCAGGATGCGCAGCCCGGCGGCCTTGATCGCGCGCACGAGCGGTTCGTCGAGCCGACTGTGGTCTGCATGCAACGATACGCAGCCGAGCGCGTCGATCACCTGCGCCTGCCAGTCGTCCGGCACGACTTCGTAGAGCATCCCGCGCGGCAGGCCCGGCACGGTCGCGCGCGCCTGCTGCAATGCGTCGAACGAGAATGACGACAGCAGCGGCGCCACCGCGGCATCGCGCCAGTACGCGGCCGCGTCGGCCGCCACACGCTGCCCGGTTTCGCGCTCGCGCCCCGGGCACGGCTTGATCTCGACGTTCGCGGCCAGCCCGTGCGCGATGCAGCGCGCCGCGGCCGCCTCCAGCGTCGGCATCCGTTCGCCCGCGAAGCGGGCATCGCGCCACGCGCCCGCGTCGAGCGCGGCCAGCGCCGCATAACGCATGCCCGCCGCCGCGCCGTGGCCGTTCGAAGTCCGGTCGACCGTGTCGTCGTGCAGCAGGAACGTCACGTCGTCGGCCGACAACTTCGCGTCGAACTCGACCATCCGGTGACCGCGCCGCGCGCCCTCGTCAAGCGCGGCCAGCGTGTTCTCCGGCGCGAGCGTGCCGCCGCCGCGATGGGCGACGACGCGCGGATAGGGCCAGTCGGGGCGGGTGATCATCGTCGGTCTCTCGGCAGTCGGACAGTTTCAGCCGGCACGCTTGCCGGTTTCGGGATCGAAGAAATGCAGCCGGTGCGCGGGCAGCGCAGCCGCCAGCGCCGTGCCGCGGGCCGGGCGGTCGGCGTGGGGCAGGCGCACCGCGACGTCGTGATTGCCCCAGCGGCCGTGCGCGAGATTGTCCGCGCCGAGCAGCTCGCACGAATCGACCGGCAGCGGCGCCTGCGCGACGCCCGGCTGCGGCGTCATGTGTTCGGGCCGCACGCCGAGCACCCAGTCGCGCCCGGCGGCGATCTCGCGGCCGATGCCGGGCGCGCCGGCGAGCGGCAGCGCGGGGCCGCCGCCCGCGACCGTGAAGGTCGCGCCGTCCTCCGACAGCCGGCCGTGCATCAGGTTCATCGCGGGCGAGCCAATGAAGCCCGCGACGAACACCGTCGCCGGTTTCTCGTACACGTCGACCGGCGCGCCGATCTGCTCCGCGTAGCCGCGGTTCATCACGATCACCCGCTGCGCGAGCGTCATCGCCTCGATCTGGTCGTGCGTCACGTACACGCTCGTCGTCGCGAGCCGCGCATGCAGCCGCTGGATCTCGAGCCGCATCTGCACGCGCAGCTTCGCGTCGAGGTTCGACAACGGCTCGTCGAACAGGAACACCGACGGCTCGCGCACGATCGCGCGCCCCATCGCCACGCGCTGCCGCTGGCCGCCCGACAGTTCGCGCGGCCGCCGCGCGAGCAGCGGCTCGAGCTCGAGGATCTTCGCGGCCGCGGCCACCCGCGCATCGATCGTCGCGCGCTCGATCCCGCGGATCTTCAGCCCGTAGCCCATGTTCTGCGCGACCGTCATGTGCGGGTACAGCGCATAGTTCTGGAACACCATCGCGATGTCGCGGTCCTTCGGCTCCAGCGTGTTGACGACTCGGTCGCCGATCGCGATCTCGCCGTCCGTCACGCTCTCGAGCCCCGCGATCATCCGCAGCAACGTCGACTTGCCGCAGCCCGACGGGCCGACCAGCACGATGAATTCGCCGTCGGCGATCTCCACGTCGATGCCATGCAGCACGTGCTGCTTGCCGTCGTAGGATTTCCTGACGCCCTTCAAGCTCAGCGCAGCCATACCTGGTCCTTCTCCCGGTTACCGTCGGTCATTCATTTCTCGGAATCGACGAGGCCGCGCACGAACCAGCGCTGCATCGCCAGCACGACGACGAGCGGCGGGATCATCGCCAGCAGCGTCGCCGCCATCACGTATTGCCATTCGGTCGCGGCGTCGCCGCTCGCGATCATCGTCTTGATGCCCACCACCGCCGTCGACAGCGACGCTTCCGTCGTGATCAGGATCGGCCACAGATACTGGTTCCAGCCGTAGATGAACGTGATCACGAACAGCGCGGCGATGCTCGTCTTCGACAGCGGCAGCACGACGTCCCAGAAGAAGCGCAGCGGCCCCGCGCCGTCGATGCGCGCCGCGTCCATCAGCTCGTCGGGCAGCGTCATGAAGAACTGGCGGAACAGGAACGTCGCGGTCGCCGATGCGATCAGCGGCAGCGAGAGCCCCGCGTAGGTGTTCGTCAGGTGCAGCGTCGACACGACCTGCACGGTCGGGAAGATCCGCACTTCCACCGGCAGCATCAGCGTGACGAAGATCAGCCAGAACGCCGTATTGCGGAACGGGAAGCGGAAATAGACGATCGCGTACGCGGACAGGATCGACACCGCGATCTTGCCGACCGCGATCCCGAGCGCCATCGCGAAGCTGTTCACGAGCAGCCGGCCGAACGGCGCCGTCGTGCCGCCGCTGCCGTGCCCCCAGATGTACGCGACGTTCTCGAACAGGTGCGTGCTCGGCACGAGCGACAGCGGCACCGTGAACACTTCCTGCGCGTTCATCGTCGCCGCGCAGAACGCGACGTAGACGGGAAACACGATCAGCACGACACCCGCGATCAGCACCGCGTGGCAGAACAGGTCGAAACCCTTGCGATTTTCGATCATGCGTATTGCACCCTGCGCTCGACGAAGCGGAACTGGATCACCGTGAGCCCCACGACGATGATCATCAGCACGACCGACTGCGCGCCCGAACTGCCGATGTCGAGCCCCTGGAAGCCCTCCGCGAAGATCTTGTAGATCAGCGTCTTGGTGCTCTGCGCCGGGCCGCCGCCGGTGGCCGCGTCGATCACCGGGAACGTGTCGAAGAACGCGTAGACGAGGTTCACGACCAGCAGGAAGAAGCTCGTCGGCGACAGCAGCGGCAGCACGATGTTGAAGAAGCGCCGCACCGGCCCCGCGCCGTCGATCGCGGCCGCCTCGATCAGCGAGCGCGGAATCGCCTGCAGTCCCGCGTAGAAGAACAGGAAGTTGTAGCTCACCTGCTTCCACACCGACGCCAGCACGACGAGGAACATCGCCTGGCCGCCGTTCAGCGCGTGGTTCCACACGATGCCGCCCTTCGCGAGCGCATACGTGATCAGGCCGATGCTCGGGTTGAACAGGAACGCCCACAGCACGGCCGCGATCGTCGGCGCGACCGCGTACGGCCAGATCAGCAGCGTGCGGTACGCGCGCGCGCCGCGGATCACGCGGTCGGCGCATGCGGCGAGCAGCAGCGACACGACGAGCCCGCTCACGGTGACCAGCGAACTGAACACGAGCGTCGTGCGGAACGAATCGAGATACAGCGGATCGGCGAACAGGTGCGTGAAATTCGCGAAGCCGACGAATTCGCTCGACGTGCCGAACGCATCCTGCATCTGCGTCGACTGCCACAGCGCGACGCCGGCCGGCCACAGGAAGAACACGGCGGTGATCGCGAGCTGCGGCGCGATCAGCAGGTACGGCACCGGGCTCGTACCGAAACGGGAACGGGATTGCATCGCGGATATCCGGTCAGGCGAAACGGAAGGGAAACCGCGCCGCCGGACGGCACGCGCTCGCGCGCGGCGCCGCCGGCGGCACGACGCGATGCGTGCTCAGCCGCCCGACTTCTCGAAGCGGCGCAGCAGTTCGTCGCCGCGCGACGCGGCCGAATCGAGCGCGTCCTTCGGCGACTTCTTCTGCGCCCAGACCTGTTCGAACTCCTCGTCGACGACCGTGCGGATCTGCGGCATGTTGCCCAGCCGCAGCCCCTTCGTGTACGGCAGCGGCGGCTTGTTCAGCATCTGCTTGATCGCGGTTTCGGCGCTCGGGTTCTTCGCGTAGAAGCCCTGCTGACGCGTCAGGTCGTATGCGGCGGTCGTGACCGGCAGGTAGCCCGTGTCCTGGTGCCACTTCGCGGCGACCGCGGGCGACGCCAGGTAAGAGAGGAATTTCGCGACGCCCTTGTAGGTCGCCGGATCCTTACCGGCCAGCACCCACAGGCTCGCGCCGCCGATGATCGCGTTCTGCGGCGCGCCCTTCACGTTCGCGTCGTACGGCATCATGCCCGTGCCGTAGCTGAACTTCGCGAACTTCTGCACGTTCGCGAGCGCGCCCGACGACGTCGTCAGGATCCCGCAGTCGCCGCTGTAGAACTTCGCCGACGCTTCATCCTTGCGGCCCGCGTACGTGAACGTGCCGTCCTTCGCCATCTGCTGCAGGAAGGAGATATGTTCGATCTGCTGCGGCTTGTTGAACTCGAGCACGGCGTCGGTGCCGTCGAAGCCGTTGTTGCGGCTCGCGAACGGCAGCCCGTGCCATGCGCTGTAGTTTTCGAGCTGGATCCAGCCCTGCCAGCCGGTCGTGAAGCCGCACGCCATGCCCGACTTGCGCAGCTTCTCGGCATCGGCCTTCACGTCGGCCCACGTCTTCGGCGGCTGGTTCGGATCGAGGCCGGCCTTCTTGAACGCGTCCTTGTTGTAGTACAGCACCGGCGTCGAGCTGTTGAACGGCATCGACACGAGGTGGCCCGTCTTGGCGTCGCTGTAGTAGCTCGCGATGGTCGGCACGAACGCCTTCTCGTCGAGCGTCACGCCGGCCTGCTTGAACACGTCGTAGACGGGCACGACCGCCTTCCTCGCCTGCATCATCGTCGCCGTGCCGACTTCATAGACCTGCAGGATCGCCGGCGCGTTGCCGCTGCGATAGGCCGCGATGCCGGCCGCGAGCGCCTGGTCGTAGGTGCCCTTGAAGACCGGCACGATCTTGTAGTCGCTTTGCGACGCGTTGAACTGGTCGGCGATCGCGTTGACCCGCTCGCCGAGCGCGGCCTCCATCGCATGCCAGAACTGAATTTCCGTCGCGGCGAGCGCCACGTGCTGCACCCCGAACAACAGCGCGCCGCCGAGCGCGATCGAACGAACCAGTGTCCCCGCAGGCTTCTTCTTCATCGACCTCTCCTATGAAAACGTTACCAACAGCGTGTGCAACCTTCCCGTCGCCATTGAACCGGCGAAGTCTAGTGATCGTTTGTGACAGTCAGTTGTCGCTGATGACGAACAGGCGCTGATATTCCTTCAGCGCGAAGCGGTCGGTCATGCCGGCGATATAGTGCGCGACGAGACGCGGCTGCTGCGCCGCGTCGTCGGACTGGTACGGCGGCGGCAGCAGGCGCGGATCGTCGATGAACGCGTCGAACAGCCCCGTGACGACGCGTTGCGCCTTGCTCGCCATGCGCATCACCTTGTAGTGGCGATACAGGTTCTTGAAGAGGAAGCGCTTGAGGGCCGCTGCCTGCGCGGCGACCTCGGGGCTGTGCGACACGAGCGGCGGCGCGGCGCGCACGTCGTCGAGCGACGCGGGCGCGACGCGGGCGAGATTGCGCGTGGTTTCGTCGATCAGGTCGACGATCAGCGTGTTGATGATGCGGCGCACCGTCTCGTGCACGAGACGGCGGCCTTCGAGGTGCGGGAATTCAGCGAGCGCCGCTTCGTAGTGACGCTGCCACAGCTCGACTTCCGCGAGCTGCTCGATCGTGATCAGGCCGGAGCGCAGGCCGTCGTCGACGTCGTGGTTGTTGTAGGCGATCTCGTCGGCGATGTTCGCGAGCTGCGCCTCGAGCGACGGCTGGCGGCCCTGCAGGAAGCGCTCGCCGAGCGCGCCGAGCTTGCGCGCGTTCTCGCGCGAGCAGTGCTTCAGGATGCCTTCGCGCGTCTCGAAGCACAGGTTCAGCCCGTTGAACGCGCCGTAGTGCTCCTCGAGCTCGTCGACCACCGCGAGGCTCTGCAGGTTGTGCTCGAAGCCGCCGTGCTCGCGCATGCACGCATTCAGCGCGTCCTGTCCGGCATGGCCGAACGGCGTATGGCCGAGATCGTGCGCGAGCGAGATCGCCTCGACGAGATCCTCGTTCAGCCGCAGGTTGCGCGCGACCGAGCGCGCGATCTGCGCGACTTCGAGGCTGTGCGTGAGGCGGGTGCGGAACAGGTCGCCTTCGTGATTGACGAAGACCTGCGTCTTGTATTCGAGCCGGCGAAACGCGGTCGAATGGACGATGCGGTCGCGATCGCGCTGGAATTCGGTGCGCGCCGCCGGCGGGGTTTCCGGATGGCGGCGGCCGCGTGACTGCGACGCGTGCGCGGCATACGGAGCGAGATGGGCTTCCAGCGCCGCCAGCGTCGGCGGCTCGGCCACCGGCGCGACGGATGCGCGGCCGGCTTCGGGCAATGTGCTGCTGGATGTCTCGCTCACGTCTCCTCCATGTCAGGGGCGCCGGCGGATCCGGGCGCCGTTAGCCGGTCGTTTGCGCCAGTGTAGCGAATACCGCTTCGTCCGGCGCCTGCGTGATCAGCGTATCGCCGAATCGCTTCAGCAGGATGAACTTGATCGCGCCGGCCTCAGCCTTCTTGTCGACGCGCATCAGGTCCATGTAGCGCGCATCGCCGAGCGCCGGCCCGCGGGTCGGCAGATGCGCGGCCGCGATCACCGCATCGAGGCGCTGCCGCGACGCTTCGTCGAGCAGGCCGAGCCGCACCGACAGGTCGCCCGCCATCACCATTCCGCAGCCGACCGCCTCGCCGTGCAGCCATTCGCCGTAGCCGAGCCCGGCCTCGATCGCATGGCCGAACGTGTGGCCGAAGTTCAGGATCGCGCGCAGGCCGCCTTCGCGCTCGTCGGCCGCGACGACGCTCGCCTTGATCTCGCACGAACGCTTCACCGCGTGCGCGAGCGCAGCGGGCTCGCGACGGTTCAGCGCGTCGACGTTCGCCTCGATCCAGTCGAAGAATTCGGCATCGGCGATCGCGCCCGTCTTGATGACTTCGGCGACGCCGGCCGCCAGTTCGCGATCGGGCAGCGTCGTCAGCGCGCCGATGTCCGCGATCACGGCCTGCGGCTGGTAGAACGTGCCGATCATGTTCTTGCCGAGCGGGTGGTTGATGCCCGTCTTGCCGCCGACCGACGAATCGACCTGCGACAGCAGCGTCGTCGGCACCTGGATGAACGGCACGCCGCGCATGTAGCACGCGGCGGCAAAGCCCGTCATGTCGCCGACCACGCCGCCGCCGAGCGCGACGAGCGTCGTCTTGCGGTCCGCGTGATCCGTCAGCAGGCCGTCGAAGATCAGGTTCAGCGTTTCCCAGTTCTTGTACGCCTCGCCGTCCGGCAGCACGACCGTCGACACGCGCTTGCCGAGCGGCGCGAGCGCCGCGCGCAGCGCGTTGCCGTAGAGCGGATCGACCGTCGTGTTCGTGACGATCGTGACCGACGAACCCTTGATGTGGGGCGAGAACAGCTCGGTGCGGCCGATCAGGCCGGCGCCAATATGAATCGGGTAGGCGCGGTCGCCCAGATCGACGTTGACAGTAATCATGCTTGTAGCGGCTTGGCGATGACGCCGGCCAGTTCGAGTTGCATCAACACCATGTTGACGAGACCGTTGACCGACGGACGGCCGGTCTCGATGACGAAATCCGCGCATTCGCGGTACAGCGGGTCACGCACTTCGTACAGCGCTTCGAGACGCCCCTTCGGATCTTCGGTCTGCAACAGCGGGCGGTTCTTGTCCTTGCGCGTGCGCAGCCACAGATCGTGCGGGTTGGCGCGCAGGTAGACGACGATGCCGTGGCTTTTCAGGCTGTCGCGGTTTTCCGGGCGCAGCACCGCGCCGCCGCCCGTCGCGAGCACGATGTTCTCGCGCTGCGCGAGCTCGGCGATCACCTGCGTTTCGCGATCGCGAAAGCCGGCCTCGCCCTCCAGCTCGAAGATCACCGGAATGCGCGCGCCCGTACGGGCCTCGATTTCGTGGTCGGAGTCGAAGAACGTCCTGTCGAGACGACGCGCGACCGCACGGCCCACGGTGGTCTTACCCGCTCCCATAAGGCCGACGAAAAATACGTTTGCATGTGGGTCCCGCGCTTGCAACGGCTTCCTCTGCTTCAATCTTGCTGGTGTGTGGCGCAGCTTACTGGCAAAGCGGCTGCCTTGTCGAGCCTGCGCCGGCGGCTTCCGGCCCCGTTTCCTCGGCATCCGCGTCGCCCGCGCCGGGTGCGCCGCAACGCGCATCGACGACGGTCGGCGTGATGAAGACGACCAGTTCGTTGCGCTGGTCGCGCTGCGCGCGGTGCCGGAAAAGCGCGCCCAGAAACGGTATTTTGCCCAAGAGCGGCACCCGCGTCACATCGTTCCGGCTCAGTTGTTCATAGATGCCGCCAATCGCGACCGTCCCGCCATTCTCGACCTCGACGCGCGTCTGCACGTGCTTCGTATGGATCGCAGGGCCGGCCGCGGTCGGCTCGCCGACGCTGTCCTTCGTCACGTCGAGATCGAGCACCACGCGCCCGTCCGGCGTGATCTGCGGCTCGACCTCCAGCTTCAGCGTCGCGCGGCGGAACTGCACGCCGCTCATGCCGTTGCCGACCTTCGCCTGGTACGGCAGCTCGGCGCCCTGCTCGACGATGGCCTTCACGCGGTCGGCCGTCACCACCCGCGGACGCGAAACGATCTGGCCCCGGCCTTGCGCTTCCAGCGCGCTCAACTCGATGTCGAGTACGCGGCTGAGCGGCGCGGCGAACAGCGTGAAGCCGGCGGTCGCCGCATCGAAGCCGCCGAGCGGCCGCGCGGCGAGATCCAGCGCGTTGCGCGCGTCCGCCGTGAAGGACGTACCCTCGGCCGACGGCGGCCGCCCCTGCGCACGCAGTGCGACACGTGCGCCGAGGTTGCGCGAGAAACCCTGCTCGCCTTCGACGATGCGGGCCTCGATCCGGACCTGCCGCGACGGCCGGTCAATCGCGTCGATCAGGCCCGCGATCTGCACGATGCGCGGCGCGAGATCGGTCCCGAACAGCAGGTTCGTACGGGGATCGGCCGCCGCCGCGCCGCGCTTCGACAGCAGGCGCTGGCCGGTCGCGCCGGCCAGCAGCCGCTGCACGTCCTGGGCGCGCGGATAGTGCAGCACGAACGTACGGCTTGCGAGCGGCTCCAGATCGGCGGCCCGCGCATGCATGTCGAAGCGCTCGCGTTCGCGCGCAGCCAGCTCGGCGGCCGGCGTGACCCAGATCACGCTGCCGCGCCGGGACATCGCGAGCCCGTGCGTGTCGAGCAGCGTGTCGAACGCGTCGCGCCAGCGGACATTGTTCAGACGTAACGTGACCGTGCCGCGCACCTGCTCGCCGACGACGATATTGAGCCCCGTGAATCGCGCGATCGCGTCGAACGCCGCCGCGAGCCCGACGCCCTGCAGATTCAGCGAGATCCGCCGCGCGTCGTCCGCATCGCCCGGTTGCCGTGCCGCGGCGTCGCTCATCCGGGCCGGCGGCGCCAGCGGGATCGGCGGTCCCTCGAGCGCGGGGACCGGCGCGGCGGCTTCCGTCTGCAGCGCCGTGCGCGCCGCCTGATCGAACGGCGGCGGGCCGGCGTCCTCCGCTACCGCGCTGTCCACGCTATCGGCCACGCGCAGCGGCTGCGGCAGGCTCGGCACCGACACATTCGTCGCCCCGGCCGGCCAGCCCGCCGGCAGCGGCGGCACCGACGCGCTTGCGCCGGCCGCCGTCACGCCGGCCCAGATGACGAGCATCCAACAGCCGTGCTTCGTCATGGCCGGCCTCCGTCGTCAAGCACAAGCCGCTGCGATCCGTCCGCCGTCGCAAGCGTCACGGCCGCGCGGTCGACACGCACCACGCGCGCGACCCCCAGCACCTCGCCAGGTGCGACGGCCGTGAACGCGCCGTCGCCGTCGTCGAACAACGCGAGACCGGTACGCGCGTCGCGAATCGTGCCGGCAAGGCGGGCCGCGCGCCCCGCCGCTTCGGCGAGGCCCCCCTCGCCGAACGGATCGGCGTCGGGCGCAGCGGCGCGAACCGGCGTGTTGCCCGCCGCGGCCGTTGTCGCCGGCAGCGCCGGAAATACGTCGACGGACATATCCACCCGCGCCGCCGACATGCCGCGCTCGATACGCAGCGCCGACGGTACCGCCAACACCGGGAAGCGCGCCAGCCCGCCAACCATATGCAGCAGCGCGTGAAAGCCGCCGTCCGCGGCGATGTGTACGCTGCGTCGGCCGTCCGATGCCGCGCCATCGGCGCGCTGCGGTTCGATCGATACGCCGTGCAACCCGCTCGACGCGGCGAGATCGGCCAGCGCCAGCATCAGCGCGGCCCATTCCGGCGTAGGCGGCAAGCGATCGTCACGCGTCGACGCAGGATGCCCGTCGCGTCGTTGTCCGGCGGAAGCCAGCACGCGCTGCGCGTCGGCCGCGCGCGCCTGCGCCGCGGCGAGCAACGCGCGACTCTGTACCAGCCCGCTCCAGTCGGCCGCATTCGCCAGATGAATGCCGCCTGCCAGCACGGCCGCGAACGCCAGCACGCAACCCGCGGCATGCGCGGCGGCCGCCGACACGCGCGGCATGTGGCCCGCCCTGGCGCCCGCGCGCAGCGCCGGCCCATGCGCGAGCGCCGTCATGCGCCCCCTCCCGACACCGTCCGCGACGACGTCGCATCGTGCCAGCGCAACTGCACCGAGAACCGGAACGGCATCCCGGCCGTCGAAGCCGGCGCATCCGACGCAGGCTTCAACGTATCTATATCGATCCGCCAGTCGCGCTGCTCGCGCGCCATCGCGGCGAGCCACCGCGCAGCCGCCCGGTAACTCGCGGCGCGCGCATCGAGCACCGCGCCGGTCGTCGTCATGCGCAGCGCATCGAGCCGGACATGATCGGCGCGCACGTGGTTCAGGGTCGCCAGCAACCCGGCCACGCGCCGGTAAGGTGCGGCCAGCGCAGCCGCCTGCGCGTCGCGCCGCGCGACGGCGGCGGCTGCATCGGCCGCGCGCGTCGCAACGGCCACCCGCGGCTGCACCTGTCGCAGCCGCGCCTCCACGCCGGCGCGCTCGGCATCCACCCGCCACCGCGACAACACCGCAGCGCCCGTCCACAGACCGGCGCCAAGCACGCCGAGCAGGATCGCCACACCGCACTGCGTGGCCCGCCGACGCCGCAATGCCCGCGCCAACCGCTCGCGGTACGGCAGCAGGTTGAAGTCGCCGAGTACCGCCTGTACGAGCTGCTGCGCCGCCGCGCCGTCTCCGTTTGCCGCCACGTGACCGGCCGTCATTCCCACACCCCACGCAACGCCAGCCCGAACGCGACGGCAAACGCCGGGCCGCCTGGCACGGCGGCGCGCGCGCACGGCTGGCCGTCCCAGCCCGTGCAGTCGAACGGGACCACTGCCGTGCCGAGCACGTCGCCGATCTCGGCAATCGACGTATCGAAGCGGGCGATACATCGCTCGTCCCCGGCGACGAGTACGCAGCCCACGCCCCCCAGCACGCGCCGACGCAACGCATCGGGAAGCGCCTCCGGCAACGTGCCGGACAGGGAGAGCACCGGCATCGCCGACCGTCCCTCGATTCGCCAGCCGCGCACGCCCGCGTCGCAGAACCACAGCACGGCGTACGCGCCCTGCGCATCGAGTTCGAACCGTGCGGCATAGCGCAGCGCGCGCAGCACGGCGGCCGACTCGCCGTCGATCACCGTCAGGTCGATACCGGCCTGCGCGGCCACGTCGATCCGCCGCTCGAGCAGCGCCAGCGGCGCGACCGCCACCGCGATCTCGCCGGACCGCGCGCCGCCGTAGTGCCGCCAGTCGAACGCGAGACTGTCCGGCGCGAGCCCCGAGATGCGTTCGGCGGCCTGCCGCGCGGCGTCCGGGATGTCGCCGCGCCCGGCCAGATCGAGCGTCGCGGTGCGCATCTCGTCATCGTGCAGCGCCATCACGCCGCGCGCGTCGCACTGCACGTCGGACGCCGACAGCCGCGCCACGGCCGCCGCCAGCGACCGCGCGACCGCCGCCCAACGCGCGTCCTCCGGCCCGCCCGCCAAGCCGACCGGTTCGCGCTCCAGCCCCTCGACGCGCACCTCCGCTTCCCTGCCGCGCCGGCTCAGCACGGCCACCCTCACTTCGTGCGCACCGACGTCGATTCCCGTCGACCGGTGCCTGCCCTGTGCAAACCGCGCCACCCATCGTCCTGCCATCCCAGCCTCCCGAGATCGTCGCGGCCCACGCCGCGCATCCGAGACCTGATTCTGCAAAGCGACGCGCGCCGCCGACAGTCGGCCAAACGGCCAGCATTGGTCCACGGCGGCCGTGCACGGACTATGCTGACGGCACGCCGACCCGCGGCTTGGCGACGGGCGGCCCCCGCGTCAGGAGCGCTCCTACCGGGCAGCTATAATCGCGGGACTGTTTTCCGGTATGCCTATGCAATCCACGACTCCTACGTCCCCGCCTCCCGCCCCGGAGCCGAAGAAGCGGCCCTGGTGGCAAAAAGTCCTGCTCGGCTTCGCCGCGATGTGCGTGGCCCTCGTCGTGGCCGGCGGCCTCGTGCTCGGCTACGCGCTCGTCGTGGCCTGGCCGAACATGCCGTCGCTCGATGCGCTGACCGACTATCGCCCGAAGGTGCCGCTGCGCATCTACACGTCCGATCACGTGCTGATCGGCGAATTCGGCGAGGAGCGCCGCGACGTCGTCCATTTCAAGGACGTGCCCGACTCGCTGAAGAAGGCGATCCTCGCGATCGAGGATGCGCGCTTCTACGATCACGGCGGCGTCGACCTCACCGGCATCATCCGCGCCGGCTTCGTCGCGCTGACGAACGGCCATGCGTCGCAGGGCGCGAGCACGATCACGATGCAGGTCGCGCGCAACTTCTTCCTGTCGAGCGAGAAGACCTACACGCGCAAGATCTACGAGATGCTGCTCGCGTACCGGATCGAGCGCGCGCTGACGAAGGATCAGATTCTCGAGGTCTACATGAATCAGATCTATCTCGGCCAGCGCGCGTACGGCTTCGCGAGCGCCGCGCGGGTCTATTTCGGCAAGGACCTGAAGGACATCACGCTCGCGGAAGCCGCGATGCTCGCGGGGCTGCCGAAGGCGCCGTCCGCGTACAACCCGGTCGTCAACCCGAAGCGCGCGAAGGTACGCCAGGAATACATCCTGCAGCGGATGCTCGAGCTGAACTTCATCACGCGCGAACAGTACGACGAAGCGTCCGCGCAGCCGCTCGTCGTCAAGGGGCCGGGCCGCGATTTCAGCGTGCACGCCGAGTACGTCGCCGAAATGGTCAGACAGATGATGTACGCGCAGTACCGTGAGGAAACCTACACGCGCGGCTTCAACGTCGTCACGACGATCGATTCCGCGGACCAGCAGGTCGCGTACACCGCGCTGCGCAAGGGCATCATGGATTACGAGCGCCGTCACGGCTATCGCGGGCCGGAAGGCTTCATCGAGCTGCCGGCCGGTGCCGACGACCGCGAACAGGCGATCGACGACGCGCTGCTCGAGCATCCCGACAACGGCGAGCTGATCGCCGCGGTCGTGACGGCCGCGAGCCCGCGCCAGATCACGGTGGCGTTCATCGACGGCAGTACCGCGACGATCGAGGGCGACAACCTGCGCTTCGCGTCGGGCGCGCTGTCGGCCAACGCGCAGCCGAACCGCCGGATCCGCCCGGGCGCGATCGTCCGCGTGGTGAAGAACGACGCCGGCAAGTGGTCGATCACGCAGTTGCCGCAGGTCGAGGGTGCGTTCCTGTCGATCGTCCCGCAGGACGGCGCGATCCGCTCGCTCGTCGGCGGCTTCGACTACAACAAGAACAAGTTCAACCACGTCACGCAGGCATGGCGGCAACCGGGTTCGTCGTTCAAGCCGTTCATCTACTCGGCGTCGCTCGACAAGGGCCTCGGGCCGGCGACCGTGATCAACGACGGCCCGCTGTATTTCAGCGCCGCGGAAACGGGCGGCCAGCCGTGGGAGCCGAAGAACTACGGCGGCGGCTTCGAGGGCCCAATGTCGATGCGCACCGCGCTGCAGCGCTCGCGCAACCTCGTGTCGATCCGGATCCTGAACCACATCGGCACGAAATACGCGCAGCAATACATCACGCGCTTCGGCTTCGACGCCGAGCGCCATCCGGCCTACCTGCCGATGGCGCTCGGCGCCGGCCAGGTCACGCCGCTGCAGATGGCCGGCGCGTACTCGGTCTTCGCGAACGGCGGCTACCGCGTCAATCCGTACCTGATCGCCGAAGTCACCGATCCGAACGGCGCGATCGTCGCGCGCGCGCAGCCGCTCGTCGCCGAGCAGAACGCGCCACGCGCGATCGACGCGCGCAACGCGTACGTGATGAACAGCCTGCTGCAGAGCGTCGCGCAGCGCGGCACGGGCGCGCGGACCAACGTGCTGAAGCGCGCCGACCTCGCGGGCAAGACCGGCACGACGAACGACTCGCACGACGCATGGTTCGCCGGCTACCAGCACACGCTCGCCGCGATCGCGTGGATCGGCTACGACAATCCGCGCAGCCTCGGCGATCGCGAAACCGGCGGCGGCCTGTCGCTGCCGGTCTGGATCGACTACATGGGTGCGGCGCTGAAGGGCGTGCCGGAATTCAAGCCGACGGTGCCGGACGGCGTCGAGTCGCTCGGCGGCGAGCTGTATTTCACCGAGTTCACGCCGGGGCACGGCTTCGTGTCGACGGTCGGCGTGCCGCAGGCGCCGGCCGCGCAGAACGTCGACGAGGCCGTGCCGCACGTCGACGAACAGGAAAAGCAGGACATCATGAACCTGTTCCAGGGCCACTGACCCGCGGCCCGACCATGAAAAAAGCGCCCCGCGGGGCGCTTTTTCTTTGGGCACGACGTTCGGGGCCCGCTGCCCCGGCCGTCACGCGCCGAACGTGATCGGCAGGCCGGCCTGCTGCGTCGCGTATTCGGTGAGCGCCGAGAAGAACTCGGTGCCCGTGCGCGTATCGCGCCACGCACCGTCGACGAAACGGTAGTGGAATCCACCGGCCTTCGCGGCGATCCACACTTCCTTCATCGGCGGTTGCAGGTTGACGATGATCTTCGAGCCGTTTTCGAACGTCAGCGTCAGCACGCTGCCGTTGCGCTCCAGATCGATGTCGTGATCGCCGTCGTTCGCGACGTCCACGGTACGCTCGACGGCCGCCAGCACGGCCTCGGCACGGGCCAGGTATTCAGTATCGGACATGCTAAACTCTATCGGTTAAATTGTTCAGGGACGATCATGCGAGTCGTTTTCCGGATGAGCGCGATTGTAGCGGCTTTGGCGGTTCTTGCCGGCTGCGGTCAAAGCGGCGCGCTCTATCTGCCCACCGTACCCCCGATGCCCAAGCCGATCCAGCAGCAGAACACGCCGCCGTCGGACGTGAAACCGACCGACGAAAACGCGTCGTCCGACGAGACGCCCGACACGTCCGGCTCGCCGCTCACGCTGTCGCCCGAACTGTCGAGCAGTGCATCGACCATGTCCGCCCCGGCATCGGGCCCGGCCGCCACGAAGTAACGACGCGATGCCGCCCGCGCGGCGCGCGCAACGAGGCGATGACTCCCCGGTCATCGCCTTTTGTTTTTTCGGGCCGCCGCGTTACGCACGCACGCGCCGCCAGCCCCACGCCACCAGCCGCCAGCCGAGCAGCGCGGCGACGATCGCCGCGTAGAGCTTCGGCTGCGCGAGATCGTGCTTGCCGGCCCGCATCCACCAGAAGTGCAGCACGCCGAACAGCGCGATCGCATAGATCGCGCTGTGCAGCGTCGCCCAGTGGCGCCCCAGCCGGCGCACCATCGCGCGCGGCGACGTCGCGGCGAGCGGAATCAGCAGCACGAACGCCGCGAAGCCGACGGTGATGAACGGGCGCTTGCCGACGTCCTTCAGGATCGCGACGACGTCGAACCACTTGTCGAACCACAGGTAGGTCGTGAAATGCAGCGTCGCGTAAAAGAACGCGAACAGCCCGATCATCCGGCGAAAGCGCAGCAGCGACGCGAAGCCCGTGATGCGCCTGAGCGGCGTGACGGCAAGCGTGATGCACAACAGGACGAGCGTCCACAAGCCGGTCGAGCGCGTGATGAATTCGATCGGGTTCGCGCCCAACCGGTCGGTCAGCCCGAACAGCACGACGCGCGCGAGCGGATACAGGCCGGCCGCGAACGCCAGCACCTTGGCCGGTGCGAGCCAGCGCGGCGCGGCGGCACGGATCGCACCGGTCCGCGCGGTGCGTGCGGCCGACCGGACACCCGCAGCGCGCTCGGAAGTGAGCGTCGAAGGACGCATGTCGTTTCTCACCGTCGCGCTCAGAAATTCTTCTTCAGGTCCATGCCCTGATACATCGAGGCGACCAGATCGCCGTAGCCGTTGAACATCAGCGTCTTGCGCTTCGGCGTGAAAAAGCCGTCCTCGCCGATGCGCCGCTCGGTCGCCTGGCTCCAGCGCGGATGATCGACGTTCGGGTTCACGTTCGAATAAAAGCCGTACTCGTTCGCGGCGTACGTGTTCCAGCTCGTCTTCGGCTGCTTGTCGACGAAGCGGATCTTCACGAGCGACTTCGCGCTCTTGAAGCCGTACTTCCACGGCACGACGATCCGCACCGGCGCGCCGTTCTGGTTTGGCAGCACCTGCCCGTAGACGCCCATCGTCAGCAGCGTCAGCGGATTCATCGCCTCGTCCATGCGCAACCCTTCCGAATACGGCCAGTCGAGCACGGGCGTCGACAGGCCGGGCATCTGCGACGGATCGGCCAGCGTGACGAACTGCACGTATTTCGCGTTGCCGGTCGGCTGTACGCGCTTGATCAGCTCGGACAGCGGCACGCCGATCCACGGGATCACCATCGACCAGCCCTCGACGCAGCGCAGCCGGTACACGCGCTCCTCGAGCGGCGCGAGCTTCAGCAACTCGTCGAGATCGAACACTTTCGGGTGCTGCACCTCGCCTTCGACGCTCACGCGCCACGGGCGCGGCCGTAGCGTGCCGGCGTTCTGCGCCGGGTCGCTCTTGTCGGTGCCGAATTCGTAGAAGTTGTTGTAGGACGTGATGTCCTTGAACGGCGTCACCTTGTCGATGGCGACGAACTTCGGGTTCGTTTTTGCCGCGAGCTTCGCCGCCCGCGCGTCGGGCGACGCATACGCGGCGAGCGCCGCGCCGCTCGCGCCGAACAGGCCGCCCGCGGCCGCGAGGCCGGCCGCCTGCAACACGCGCCGCCGGTTTTCGAATACCGCGCGCGGGGTGATCTCGCTCGGCGCGATGTCCGCGCCGGTCAGTACGTTACGCAAAGGGCGTTTGATCCACATCGTGCAGCTCCTCCCGCATGCGCGGCGCGCATGCTTCATCAGCGTTCGACCCGGCCCGTCACGCGCCGTTCGACGCCCGGTTCGCCCGCCGCGTTACAAAAGAAAACCGCCGGGCACGCAGTGCACCGGCGGTTCGATAGTCGGACGAGCGGCGGAAATCTTACAGTTTGCCGTAGCTGTGCAGCCCGGACAGGAACATGTTGACGCCGAGGAACGCGAACGTCGTGACCAGCAGGCCGGTGAGCGCCCACCACGCGGCCACCGCGCCGCGCAGGCCCTTCATCAGCCGCATGTGCAGCCACGCCGCGTAGTTCAGCCACACGATCAGCGCCCAGGTTTCCTTCGGATCCCAGCTCCAGTAGCCGCCCCACGCTTCGGCCGCCCACAGCGCGCCGAGGATCGTCGCGATCGTGAAGAACGCGAAACCAACCGCGATCGACTTGTACATCACGTCGTCGAGCACTTCCAGCGTCGGCAGGCGATCGGCGAGGATCCCGCGCTCCTTCATCAGATACGCGACCGACACCATCGCCGACAGCGCGAAGCTGCCGTAGCCGATGAAGTTCGCCGGCACGTGGATCTTCATCCACCAGCTTTGCAGCGCCGGCACGAGCGGCTGGATCTGCTGCGCATCGCGCGCGACCGAGTACCACATCAGGAAGCCGACCGCCGCGCTGATGACCAGCAGCACGAATGCGCCGAGCGAACGCGTGCCGTAGTGGCCTTCGTAATACAGATAAAGCAGCGCGGTGATCAGGCTGAACAGGACGAACACTTCATACAGGTTCGACACGGGGATATGCCCGACGTCCGCACCGATCAGGTAGGACTCGTACCAGCGCACCATCAGCCCGGTGAAGCCCATCAGCACGGCGACCCACGTGAGCTTCTGGCCGATCGCGGCGCCCGTTTCGGAGCGCGCGAGCAGGCCGATCCAGTAGAAGATCGTCGCGAGCACGAACAGCGCGCTCATCCACAGGATCGCCGACTGGCTCGACAGGAAGTACTTGAGGAAGAACGCCGAATCGGCGCGCGCGAGATCGCCCTGGTAGATCTGGATCGACAGCAGCGACAGCACGGCAATCGACGCCATCATCAGCCGCGCGGGCTTCCAGCGCCAGCCGAGCGCGACGAGCGCCGGCACGGTGCCGATCATCACCGCCTTGTCGTAGTAATCCATGTGCGCGTTGTAGTGCACGAGCGCATAGCCCGCGCCCGCCACCAGCGCCAGCGCGAACAGCCAGTCGAACAGTGACAGGCGCGCGAGGAACGGACGATCGTCGAACAGCGGCGACGATGCCGGCGCCGTACGGGAAGAGGAAACTTGCGTGAGATCCATGATGTTACCGGGTGGAATTCTCGGAATCGGAACCGCCGCCGGCAGGCGCGCGGGCCGTCGAAACCGCACCGGCGGGTGCGGCGTCGCGAGGTGCGGCGTGCAAGGCGGCGCCGGCCGCGTCGCGCGTCTGCACGAATTCTTTCTCGAAATCGAAGGTCTTGCGGGCCGTGGACATGGCCATCACCACCTCGACGCCCGAACCGGCGTCCTTCAGCCAGAACCAGAGCCGCCGCTCGCGCACGTAGAACATCGAGAAGATGCCGGCGACCAGCAGCAGGCTGCCAAGATACACCAGATTCTTGCCGGGCGCGCGCGTCAGCTGAAATACCGAAGCTTGCACCTGCTTGAAGGAGTCAAGCTGCAAATAGACCGGCGATCCATACAGGAAGCTGTCGGATAGCGCATTGATCGCGTTCTGCACGAAGCGGATCGTGTCGGTGCCCTGCTGCGCGGCCGGCTCGCCCGCATGCTCGCGCGCGATCTGCCACACCTCCCACATCGAGCCCTCGAGCATCCGCAACAGCAGGCTCGCGGCCTTCTCCTGCTCGCCCTTCGGCACCGAGCGGTCGATGAACGTCGCCACCGCCTGGAAGCCGCCGATCGGCTGGCCGTCCGCGCCGCGGCCGACGCTGTCGTCGCTCGCCGCGAAAAGGGTCAGCACCTTCGACGCACTGTCCTGCAAACGGCCGCGCAGCGACGCGTCGCCCGGCAGCGAGCGCTGCGCGAAGCGCGCGGCGGCCTCGGTGCGCACGGCCGGATCCTCGAGCGCGGCGCGCAGGCGCATCCATTCGCCGATCGAATCCTGGCTATCGGCCGGAATCCGCATGTAGCGGAACGGATCGTTCGGGCTCGCGCGCACGCCGGCGAGGAACACGCGCTCGCCGTTCATGTCGACGGGCAGCATGTAGTTGTTGAATTCGCGCGCCTGGCCGTCCTTGCCGCGAATCTTGTACTGCACCGACGGCCCGATGTTGTGGAGCTGCGTCGGCTTCGACGTCTTCGCGCCCGAGCCGAGCCGCTCGTCGAACACTTCCTTCAGCGAGCTGGTGGTCGCGACGCCGCGCACGTCCGGCTTGCCTTTCGCGTCGGCCATGTTCTCGACGTTGATCGCGCGGAAATCGGAGAATTCGATCGTGTCGCCGTCGGCGCCCGGGACCTGCAGCGGCGCCGAGCTGCCGATCGTGCCCTTCACGGGGACGGTCGCCGCGTGGCTGCCCGTCATCGGATAGGCCGTCATCTGCATCTGCGAGCCGCCGTCCTGGAAGCTCGACTGATAGATCGACACACCCTTGTACGTGAACGGCTTGTTGACCTCCACCCGCGCCGGGATCTTCCGGCCGGTCTCGCGATCGATCACGACGATGTCGCTCGCGAACAGCTTCGGCATGCCGGTCGTGTAGTAATCGACGATGAATTTGTCGAGCTGGATCGAGAACGGCAGATCCTGGATCAGCGAGCCGCTCGGCTGGTTCAGGATCGCGGTCGACACGAACTGGCCCTCCGGCACCCACGCGTAGCCGCGGAAGGTCGGGTTCGACGCGGACAGCCGATGGTCGGGCGAGATATCGCTGATCGTCGCGCTCGTGTTGACCGGGCTCTTGCCGAACATCAGCATCTGGAATTTGATCGGCAGGTTGCTGTCGAGCAGGCCGCCGATACAGATCACGACGATCGCGAGGTGCGCGGAGATATAGCCCCACTTGGTCATCGCGCCGCGCTTCGCGGAGATCAGCGTCGCGCCGTCGGTTTCACGCACGACGTGCTTGTAGCCGGCCTTCGTGACGAAGGTGGCGAGCGTCGCCGCGACGCTCGCGCGCGTGCCGGACGCCGTGTATTCGGCCTTGTGGTGGAAGGCGCGCAGGCTGCCTTCGCGGACCTTGTCCTTCCAGCTCTTCGCATCCGCGAGCATCTTCGGCGCGTTGCGGATCACGCACAGCGAGATCGACGTGACGAGGAAGATCAGGATCAGCATGAACCACCACGCGCTGTACACGTTGTACAGGCCGAGCGAACGGAAGATGTCCGCCCAGAACGGCCCGAACTGGTTCACGTAGTTCGGATACGGATCGTCCTGGGTCAGGACCGTGCCGATGATGCTCGCGATCGACAGCACCACCAGCAGCGCGATCGCGAAACGCATCGAGCTCAGCAGCTCGACCGCACGTTTCGACGCACCCTGACCCGACTTCGACTGCAACCCCGACGTGGTAACGCTCATTCAAACTCCGACTAAGGGGAAACCACCCCCACGCTCACTATGTTCGCTCGGGGAGCGCAGCTCCCCATCGCCTGCCAGCCGCGCCATCCCGGCCCGGTCCGGCGAGTGCCGGCAAAAAAGAAGGGCGAGGCAACCGCGACGGCGCGGCGCCCCACCCTTTTCTTGTTCTGACGCCGGCCGCCCTTCGGGCGCCCGGTCATTCCATTCGCGGCTGACCGCTCAACGCAGGCCCGCGATGTAATCCGCGACGGCCTTGATCTCGGTATCCGACAGCCGCGACGCGATCTGATGCATCGCCTCGTTGTTGTTGCGCGCGCCGGCACCCTGCTGGAACGCGGTCAACTGCGCGACCGTGTAATCGGCCCATTGCCCCGACAGACGCGGGTACTGGACCGGGATCCCCTGCCCCGTCGGCCCGTGGCAGCTCGCGCAGGCGGGAACGCCCTTTTCCGCGATGCCGCCGCGATAGATCTTCTGGCCGACCGGCACCGTCGCCGCATTGCGTGCGGTACCGAGCTTCGTCGTCTGCGACCCGTAGTACGCGGCGACGTTGCGCATGTCGTCCGCGCTCAACGCGCTCGCGAATCCGACCATCACCGCGTTGTTACGCACCGGCCCCTTCGCGCCCGGCTGCGTCTTGAAGTCGTTCAACTGCTTGACCAGATATTCGGGATGCTGGCCGGCGAGCTTCGGGAAACTGCCCGACGCGCTGTTGCCGTCGGCGCCGTGACACGACGCGCAGACCTGCCCGGCAATCGCCTTGCCGCGGTCGAGATCCGGCTTGGCCGCATCTGCCGCGTTTGCCTCCGCTACGAAACCTACGAACCCTGCTGCAACCTGAAGCACCATCAGAGACTTGCACAGTCGATTCATTCGCACACCCTGTTTCGTCTTGTGGGAATTTGAGGTTCTGCAAAAAACGACGGCGTTCAGTCTACCGCAGAAGCCACATAAAAGCGCGAGGCAGGCGCCCGGTGGCCTTCGGCAAAACCGCCGTATTGTACAATATCGTGCTGAAAGCTCCGGCGCCTATCGGGGCTACCCCGCCTCCACCACGCGGCTCGCGCCGCCCGTCCTTCCGGTTCCCATGGCCTTTCTGCTCCATCAAGCCCGCTTCTACACGACCGTCAACCATCTGCGCGACCTGCCGCCGACGGTCCAGCCGGAAATCGCGTTCGCGGGCCGCTCGAATGCCGGCAAGTCGACGGCGATCAACGTGCTGTGCAACCAGAAGCGGCTGGCCTTCGCGTCGAAGACGCCCGGCCGCACGCAGCATATCAACTACTTCTCCGTCGGCCCGGCCGCCGAGCCCGTCGCGAACCTCGTCGATCTGCCCGGTTACGGCTATGCGGAAGTGCCCGGCGCCGCGAAGGCGCACTGGGAAATGCTGCTGTCGTCCTATCTCGCGACGCGCTCGCAGCTCTGCGGCCTGATCCTGATGATGGATTCGCGCCGTCCGCTGACCGATCTGGATCGGCGCATGATCGAGTGGTTCGCGCCGACCGGCAAGCCGATCCACACGCTGCTGACCAAGTGCGACAAATTGACGCGCCAGGAAAGCATCAACGCGTTGCGCAACACGCAGAAGGGGCTCGACGCATATCGCGACCAGGGCGTGAAGGGCAAGCTGACGGTCCAGCTGTTCTCGGCGCTGAAGCGCACGGGGCTCGACGAGGCCCATGAACTGATCGAGAGCTGGCTGCGGCCGTCCGTCGCCGACGAAAACAGCGAGCCTGTAGCACAATGAGCGGGCAACGCGCGGCTGGGATCGGCCGTGCGCACCTGACGGCGCCTGCGGATTCGGCCGGCTCATAAAAAAACCCGCCGTTGAACGGCGGGTCAAACAGCCTAATCGAAAAACGACAGGCACCCGCTCAGGGAGGAGAAGCGGGGAGCTGCACGCAACGCGTGCCGCTCGATCGCTATCATATACCAACGATCTCGAAAATGACCTAAGGGTTCCGTAAGGTCCTTCTTGCCCTGATTTCTGCCAAATCGCCATGAGCTTCCATCCGCTTCATCGTCCGCGCCGGATGCGCCGCGACGACTTCTCCCGCCGCCTGATGCGCGAAAACCGCCTGACCACCGACGACCTGATCTATCCGGTGTTCGTCGTCGAAGGCACCAACGAACGCCAACCCATCCCGTCGATGCCCGGCGTCGAGCGCGTGTCGGTCGATCTGCTGATGCACGTCGCCGAGCAGTGCGTCGAACTCGGCGTGCCCGTGCTGTCGCTGTTCCCGGCCATCGAGCCGTCGCTGAAGACACCCGACGGCCGCGAGGCAGCCAATCCGGAAGGCCTGATCCCGCGCGCGGTGCGCGAGCTGAAGAAGCACTTCCCCGAACTGGGCGTGCTGACCGACGTCGCGCTCGATCCGTACACGAGCCACGGCCAGGATGGCGTGCTCGACGAAAACGCCTATGTGATCAACGACGACACGATCGAGATCCTGGTCGACCAGGCGCGTGCGCAGGCGGAAGCCGGCGTCGACATCGTCGCGCCGTCGGACATGATGGACGGCCGCATCGGCGCGATCCGCGAGATGCTGGAAAGCGACGGCCATATCCATACGCGGATCATGGCCTATTCGGCGAAGTTCGCATCGGCGTTCTACGGCCCGTTCCGCGATGCGGTCGGTTCGGCGTCCAACCTGGGCAAGGGCAACAAGATGACCTACCAGATGGATCCGGCGAACAGCGACGAAGCGCTGCGCGAAGTGCGCCTCGACATCGACGAAGGCGCCGACATGGTGATGGTCAAGCCCGGCATGCCGTATCTCGACATCGTGCGCCGCGTGAAGGACGAGTTCCGCTTCCCGACCTACGTGTACCAGGTGAGCGGCGAATACGCGATGCTGAAGGCGGCCGCGATGAACGGCTGGCTCGACCACGACAAGGTCGTGCTCGAATCGCTGCTCGCGTTCAAGCGTGCGGGCGCCGACGGCGTGCTCACGTACTTCGCGCTCGATGCCGCGCGTCTGCTGAAAGCGCAGCGCTGATCGCGCGCCGGCACGCGCCAGCAAAAACGGCGGGACACCTCGGTGTTCCGCCGTTTTTTGTTTACCGTCGATCGCGACCGTCAGCCGGCCGCGGATCTTCCGTTCGCCGGTCGCCGTAGCCGGCCGTCGTCATACCGTCGGGACGGCCGCCCGATCGAGGCTGCGCAGGAACGTGTCGGCCGCCTGATAGCCGACCACGCGGCCGATCTCGCGGCCATTGCGATCGAAGAAGATGATGCCCGGCGGCCCGAACAGGTTGAAGCGCTTGAGCAGCGCCTGATCGTCCGGGTTGTTCGCGGTGACGTCCGCGCGCACGAGGTGAAGCTGCGCGAGCCGCGCCTGCACGCGCGCGTCGGTGAAGGTCAGATGCTCCATCTCCTTGCAGCTCACGCACCAGTCGGCGTAGAAGTCCAGCATCACCGGCTGGCCCGACGTCTTCAGCAGCGCGTCGAGTTCGCCGCTGGAGCGCACCGGGGCAAACGCGGGGCCGTCCTGCGCGGCAGCCGCGCCGGCCGTCGCCGCGCCGCCGAACGCCGCCGTACGCGCCGCCAGCACGGCCAGCGGCTTGACGGGATCGGTCGAGCCCGCAGCCAGGCCGACGAGCAGCGTCGCGGCCCAGATCGCGAGCGCGGCGCCTACGCCGCGGCCCAGGCGGCGCCAGATCGACGCGGCGCCGGCATTCGGCGTGAACAACCCGAGCGCTGCGGCGGCGATCAGCAGCCACAACGCCGCGAGCACCATCTTCAGCCCGCCCGCCAGCACCGGCCACACGATCCACAGCGCGGCCGCGAGCAGCACGATGCCGAAGAACACCTTCACGCCGTCCATCCACGCGCCTGCGCGCGGCAGCACCGTCCCCGCTCCGACGCCGACGACCAGCAGCGGCACGCCGAGGCCCAGCCCCATCGCGAACAGCGCCGCGCCGCCGAGCCACGCATTGCCGGTGTGCGCGATGAACGCGAGCACGGCGAACAGCGGCGCCGTCATGCACGCGCCGACGACCAGCGCCGACAACGCGCCCATCGCCGCGACCGCGACGAAGTGGCCGCCCTGGCGCGCGCTCGAGGCCTCGGCCGCGCCGTTCTGCCAGCGTTCCGGCAATGCGATGTCCTTGCCCGATATCAGCGACACCGCGAACGCGGTCAGCAGCACGCCAAACGCGCCGAGCACCCACGGGTTCTGCAACCATGCGCCGAGGCTCTGGCCGACCAGCGCGGCGGCGATGCCGAGCACCGTGTAGACCAGCGCCATGCCGACCACGTAGGTCAGCGACAGCGCGAAGCCGCGTGCATGCGTCGCGCGCGTGCCCTGGCCGATGATGATCGCGGACACGATCGGAATCATCGGGTACGAACACGGCAGCAGGCTCAGCACGACACCCGCGACGAAATAGAGCGCGACGATCGTGAAGAAGCCGTGGCCTTCGAGCAGCGACTGCGCGAAATCGGCGCTCGTGACCTTGTCGAACCAGCTGCCCGCGGCAGCCGTGTCGCCGGACGGCGACGCGGCGCCGAGCGCGGCGCCATCGACCTTCATCACGTGCTCGGCCGGCGGATAACAGATCCCTTCGTCCGCACACCCTTGCGACGTCACCGCGAGCTCGAACGGCCCGGCCGCCTGATTCACCGGCACGTGAACGACGACTTCATCGCGGTAGGTCTCGACGTCCTTCTGGAACGTCTGGTCGAACTTCACGTGGCCGGCCGGGAATTGCGGCTCGCCGAGCGTGGCCTGGCCGCTTTTCACCGCGAACGCGAAGCGCTCGCGGTACATGTAGTAGCCGTTGGCGATCTTGAAGCGGACGTCCACCTGTCCCGGCGATTCGCTCGCGCTGAACTTGAACGCAACCGACGGATCGAGGAAATCGTCGGCTGCACGCGCGGCGGACAACCCGCCCAGCACGAACACGAACGACAACAGGACCGCAAGAAACCGCAGCGCGCGCACGCGCACCGAAAGCGCCATACCGTTAAACATGAAATAGACGTTGAGTTTCGTTGGTCACCCATTGGCCATATGCGGCCGATGCCGTCGTCTGCCACGAGACGATTTCGGGCGTCTCGTACGGATGATGCGCGAGAATAAATCGCTCCAGTTCGAGCGCCCGAACCGGGCTCGTCTTGAACAGCAACTGGATCTCGTCGGCCGTTTCGACCTTGCCCTGCCAGTGATAGCGCGACTTGATCGTACCGAGCTCCGACACGCACGCGGCAAGCCGCGCGTCGAGCGCGCCGTCGGCGAGCGCCGCGGCCGTCGCCGCATCGGGGACCGTCGTCAGCATCAGCACCACTATCATCCGCTCTCCTCGCTGGTCTGCAGGCGCCTGCCGGCGCCGGTTACCCGTTCAGGGACCGCACCGGTTGCCCGTATCGTAGCGCAGCCCGCGCAACGCTGCCGGCACCAGCCTGCGACAATCGACCGCAACCGGCATCCCAAAAACAAAAAGGGCCAAGCAATCGCTCGGCCCCTTTCAGATCCTGCTGCGTACCGGAAGCTTATTCAGCTTCTTGCACGTTTTCCGTTTCGTCGACTTCCGGACGGTCGAGCAGTTCGACCAGTGCCATCGGTGCGTTGTCGCCCACGCGGAAGCCGAACTTCAGCACGCGCAGGTAGCCGCCCGGACGGTTCGCGAAACGCGGACCGAGCACGTCGAACAGCTTCGCGACCGAGTCACGATCGCGCAGGCGGTTGAACGCCAGGCGACGGTTTGCCAGCGACGGCTTCTTGCCGAGCGTGATCAGCGGCTCGACGACTTTACGGAGTTCCTTCGCCTTCGGCAGCGTCGTCTTGATGACTTCGTGCTCGATCAGCGAGTTGGACATGTTACGGAGCATAGCCAGACGGTGGCTGCTCGTGCGGTTCAGTTTCCGCAGACCATGACGATGGCGCATTTCAGTTTCCTTGATTCAAAGTTTTGGTCCAGCTCTTCTATCGCGCCTCGGAGGGCGCACGGGCCGGTAACGAAAAAAGCAAGATGCGGATTTTAAAGGAAAATCCGCATCTTTGCCAACTACAGCAATAGCCAGGCTACAACCGGGCTTACTTGTCGAGACCGGCCGGCGGCCAGTTCTCGAGCTTCATGCCCAGCGTGAGACCGCGCGAAGCGAGCACTTCCTTGATCTCGTTGAGCGACTTGCGACCGAGGTTCGGCGTCTTCAGCAGCTCGTTTTCCGTGCGCTGGATCAGATCGCCGATGTAGTAGATGTTCTCGGCCTTCAGGCAGTTCGCCGAACGAACCGTCAGCTCGAGATCGTCCACCGGACGCAGCAGGATCGGATCGATCTGCGGTGCACGCGACGGCGCTTCGGCTGCCGTTTCCGTGCCTTCCAGCGCCGCGAACACGGACAGCTGGTCGACCAGGATGCGGGCCGACTGGCGGATCGCTTCTTCCGGCGTGATCACGCCGCTCGTCTCGATGTTCATCACGAGCTTGTCGAGGTCGGTACGCTGCTCGACCCGTGCGCTTTCAACCGCATAGCTCACGCGGCGAACCGGCGAGAACGATGCGTCGAGGACGATGCGGCCGATGATCTTGGCCGTGTCTTCGCCGTAGCGACGGACGTTGCCGGGCACATAGCCGCGACCCTTTTCGATCTTGATCTGAACGTCGAGCTTGCCGCCCTTCGACAGGTGCGCAATCACGTGATTCGGGTTGATGACTTCGCAATCGTGCGCCAGCTCGATATCGCCGGCCGTCACGACGCCTTCACCTTCCTTGCGCAGCGTAACCGTCACTTCGTCACGGTTATGCAGCTTGAACACCACGCCCTTCAGGTTCAGCAGCAGGTTGACGACGTCTTCCTGCACGCCATCCAGCGTCGAGTACTCGTGCACCACGCCTGCGATCGTGACTTCGGTCGGCGCGTAGCCTACCATCGACGACAGCAGCACGCGGCGAAGCGCATTGCCCAAGGTGTGGCCGTAACCGCGTTCGAACGGTTCCATGACCACCCTCGCGTGGTTCTCGCCCAGCGATTCCACGGCGATGATCTTGGGTTTCAGCAAACTGGTTTGCATGGGCTTTCCTTTTCAATACCCTCGGCTCGTTACACCGATAAGGCTGACCGGTAACAACCAGAAAATAAACAGCCGAGGCCCCTCCTTGCGCAACGCAATCGGGGTACCTCGGCCGTCAATCGGATTAACGCGAATACAATTCGACGATCAGGCTTTCGTTGATGTCGCCTGCGATTTCAGCGCGTTCCGGCATTTGCTTGAACGTGCCTTCGAACTTCTTCGCATCGACTGCAACCCAGCTCGGCATGCCGCCTTGCTCGGCCAGCGACAGCGCTTCGACGATACGCGCCTGCTTCTTCGCCTTTTCGCGGATCGCGACGACGTCACCCGCCTTCACTTGCTGCGACGGGACGTTTGCGACGACGCCGTTCACGGTGATCGACTTGTGGCTCACCAGCTGACGCGCTTCAGCGCGGGTCGAGCCGAAGCCCATGCGATACACGACGTTGTCGAGACGCGACTCGAGCAGTTGCAGCAGGTTTTCACCCGTGTTGCCCTTGCGGCGATCGGCTTCAGCGAAGTAGCGACGGAACTGACGTTCCAGCACGCCGTAGATACGCTTGACCTTCTGCTTTTCGCGCAGCTGCGTACCGTAGTCGGACGTACGTGCGCCCGAGGTACGGCCGTGCTGGCCCGGCTTGCTGTCGAGCTTGCACTTGTCGGCGAGCGAGCGGCGCGCGCTCTTCAGGAACAGGTCGGTGCCTTCACGGCGGGACAGCTTGGCCTTGGGGCCGATATAACGTGCCACTTTGCATTCCTTTATCAATCGGTCACGCGGACGAAATCCGCGCTAGTCCGCTCCCTTTGGGGCGAACGGTGGGCTTAGTCAATCAAAAAAGCAACGCCCGTCGACGCTGAGCGGCGACAGGCAATGCGCTAGCACGAACGTGCCAGCACATCCTTAGATACGACGACGCTTCGGCGGACGGCAGCCGTTGTGCGGAATCGGGGTGACATCGGAAATCGCGGTGATCTTGATGCCGAGGCCGTGCAGTGCGCGCACTGCCGACTCGCGACCCGGGCCCGGGCCCTTGATCCGCACTTCCAGATTCTTCACGCCATATTCCATCGCGACGCGGCCAGCCGATTCGGCTGCGACCTGAGCGGCGAACGGCGTCGATTTGCGCGAGCCCTTGAAGCCCTGGCCGCCCGACGTCGCCCATGCCAGAGCGTTGCCTTGGCGATCGGTGATCGTGATGATCGTGTTGTTGAACGACGCGTGAACGTGAACCACGCCTTCAGCGACGTTCTTCTTAACCTTCTTGCGAACGCGTTGCGCCGCGGTGTTCGAAGCCTTAGCCATTACGTTTTCCTGTAACTGTCAGTTCCGCTTACTTCTTCAGCGCTTGCGCTGCACGACGCGGACCCTTGCGGGTACGTGCGTTCGTACGCGTACGCTGACCGCGCATCGGCAGGCCCTTGCGATGACGGACGCCACGGTAGCAACCGAGGTCCATCAGGCGCTTGATGTTCATCGTCACTTCACGGCGCAGATCGCCTTCGACGACAAACTTGCCCACTTCTTCACGCAGCTTTTCCAGGTCTGCGTCGGTCAGATCCTTGACCTTCTTCGAAAAATCGACGCCAGCTGCCACGCAGATGCTGCGCGAACGGGTGCGGCCGACACCAAAGATAGCCGTCAGGCCGATCTCGGTGTGCTGGTGATTCGGGATGTTAACCCCTGCGATACGAGCCATTGTTTTTCCTCAAACAAAAAGCGCAAACAAACGCGCGGTCAGCCTTGGCGCTGCTTGTGGCGCGGATCCGAGCTGCAGATCACGCGAACGACGCCTTTGCGCTTGATGATCTTGCAATTGCGGCAAATGCGCTTAACCGATGCCATCACTTTCATGATAATACCCTTTTTTCAAATCACTTCGCCCGGAACACGATCCGCGCACGAGACAGATCGTAAGGCGTCAACTCAACCGTCACCTTGTCGCCGGGCAGAATGCGGATGTAGTGCATCCGCATCTTTCCGGAAATATGCCCCAACACGACATGGCCGTTTTCCAGCTTCACACGGAAGGTCGCATTCGGGAGGTTTTCAATCACCTCGCCCTGCATCTGGATTACATCGTCTTTGGCCATAGTCCTTTCAACGCATCGGGATGTTGCCGCCCTTGAAGTTTGCCTTCTTGAGCAGAGACTCATACTGTTGCGACATAACGTACGACTGCACCTGCGCCATAAAGTCCATCGTGACGACGACAATGATCAGCAGCGACGTTCCACCAAAATAAAACGGCACGTTCCAGCGCAGCACCAGGAATTCCGGCAGCAGACACACGAAGACGATGTAGATCGCACCGGCCAGCGTCAGACGCGTGAGGATGCGGTCGATATATCGTGCGGTCTGATCGCCCGGACGGATGCCCGGAACAAACGCGCCGCTCTTCTTCAGGTTGTCCGCGGTCTCCCTGCTGTTGAACACCAGTGCGGTGTAGAAGAAGCAGAAAAACACGATTGCCAGCGTGTACAGCAGCACATAGACCGGCTGGCCCGGCTTCAGCGCTTCCGCAACGTTATGCAACGTATTGGAAATCCAGCTTCCCGTCGGCTGACCGGTACTGAACCAGCCGAGAATCGTTGCCGGGAACAGAATGATCGACGATGCAAAGATCGGCGGAATCACGCCCGACATGTTCAGCTTCAGCGGCAGATGCGACGACTGCCCACCGTAGATCTTGTTGCCGACCTGGCGCTTCGCGTAGTTCACGAGGATCTTGCGCTGACCGCGTTCGATGAACACGACCAGGTAAGTCACCGCGGCGATCAGAACGACGATGATGATCGCCGAAATGATGCTCATCGAACCCGTACGCACCAGCTCGAACAACCCGCCCACGGCATTCGGGAACCCTGCTGCGATCCCGCCGAAGATGATGATCGAGATACCGTTGCCCAGACCACGCTCGGTAATCTGCTCGCCGAGCCACATCAGGAACATCGTGCCCGTCACCAGCGTCACGACCGTCGTCAGACGGAACAGCGTGCCGGGATCGGTGACGAGGCCCGGCTGGTTTTCCAGCGCGGCCGCGATACCGAATGCCTGGAAGGTCGCGAGCACCACGGTGAAATACCGCGTGTACTGCGTGATCTTCCGTTGCCCTGCCTGCCCTTCCTTCTTCAGCGCCTCGAGCTGCGGCGAAACGATCGCCAGCAACTGCATGATGATCGACGCCGAAATGTACGGCATGATCCCCAGCGCGAAGATCGTGAAGCGGGAAAGTGCGCCACCCGAGAACATGTTGAACATGCCCAGGATGCCGCCCGCCTGGCTCTGGAACAGCTTGGCCAGTTGATCCGGATCGATGCCCGGCACGGGAATGTGCGCGCCGATGCGATAGACGATCAGCGCCAGGAGCAGGAACATCGCTCGCCGGCGCAGATCGCCGAATTTCGCCGTGCTTCGACCGGGTTTTGCAAGACTCGGGCTGTTAGCCAAGTACCTTCTCCGATGAATGCAAGTGACGACGCGCTACGCGTGTCACTCGGCGAACGAACCGCCAGCCGCTTCGATCGCAGCGCGCGCACCCTTGGTGGCACCGAGACCCTTCACGACGATCTTGCGCTTCAGTTCGCCCGTCGCGATGATCTTTGCGCTCTTCGTCAGCTCGCCGACCAGGCCGGCTTGCTTCAGTGCGAGCAGATCGATCTCGTCGACCAGCAGCTTCTCGAGGTCGCCCAGGCGCACTTCACCGACGAATTCCTTCGTCAGCGACGTGAAGCCGCGCTTCGGCAGACGACGTTGCAGCGGCATCTGACCGCCTTCGAAACCGACTTTGTGGAAGCCGCCCGAACGCGATTTCTGACCCTTGTGACCACGGCCAGCCGTCTTGCCGAGGCCCGAACCGATGCCACGACCGACGCGACGCTTGGCGTGCTTGGCGCCAGCTGCCGGCTTCAGGTTATTCAATTCCATATCAACTCCTTGATCCGTAGGGCCGCTTACGCGATGACCTTAACGAGGTACGAGACCTTGTTGATCATGCCGCGGACCGCCGGCGTGTCCTGCAGCTCGCTAACCGAGTTGAGTCGGCGCAGGCCCAGGCCACGCACGGTCGCGCGGTGCGATTCGCGGGTCCCGATCAGGCTCTTCACGAGCTGAACCTTGACAGTTTTTTCAGACATGGTGACCACCCGGGCTTAGCCCAAAATATCTTCGACGGACTTGCCGCGCTTCGCCGCGATGTCTGCCGGGGTCGACTGCTTGCGCAGGCCGTCCAGCGTGGCGCGAACGAGGTTGTACGGGTTCGTCGAACCGTGGCTCTTCGCCACGACGTTCTGAACGCCCATCACGTCGAACACTGCGCGCATCGGGCCGCCGGCGATCACGCCCGTACCTGCCTTCGCCGGAGCGAGGAGGACAGCGGATGCGCCGTGCTTGCCGTGCACTTCGTGCTGCAGCGTGCCGTTCTTGAGCGGCACCTTGAACATGTTGCGGCGAGCTTGTTCCATTGCCTTCTGGACAGCGACCGGCACTTCCTTCGCCTTGCCCTTGCCCATACCGATGCGGCCATCACCGTCGCCAACCACGGTCAGTGCGGCGAAGCCGAGAATACGGCCACCCTTCACGACCTTGGTCACGCGATTGACCGAAATCATCTTTTCGCGAAGGCCGTCGTCGCGCTCGTCAGCCTGAACTTTCGCTTGCATCTTTGCCATGACGAATTCCTTCCTTAGAACTTGAGCCCAGCTTCGCGAGCTGCCTCAGCCAGCGCCTTGACGCGGCCGTGGTAGCGGAAGCCCGAGCGGTCGAAGGCGACGGATTCGATGCCGGCAGCCTTTGCCTTTTCGGCAATACGCTTGCCGATCAGCGTCGCGGCATTGACGTTGCCGCCCTTGCCCGACTTGTCGGCCAGTTCTGCGCGCACTTCTGCCTCGAGCGTCGACGCGCTGGCGAGCACCTTGGTGCCGCAGGGCGAGAACACTTGAGCGTAGATGTGCGTGTTCGTGCGATGCACGGCGAGACGCGCGACCTGCAGCTCAGCGATCTTGATACGCGTCTGGCGAGCGCGGCGCAGGCGAGATTGAGTCTTATCCATGATTGCGCACCCTTACTTCTTCTTCGTTTCTTTGAGGATCACAACCTCGTCGGCATAACGCACGCCCTTGCCCTTGTAGGGCTCCGGCGGACGGTAACCGCGGACTTCCGCAGCCACTTGACCGACTTGTTGCTTGTTGATCCCCTTGATCACGATTTCGGTTTGCGTCGGGGTTTCAGCCTTGACGCCTTCCGGCATCTGGTGCACCACCGGGTGCGAGAAACCCAGCGACAGGTTCAGCTTGTCGCCTTGCGCTTGCGCACGGTAACCGACGCCAACCAGCGTCAGCTTGCGCTCGAAACCCTTGGTCACGCCGTGCACGGCATTCGCGATGATCGCGCGCATCGTGCCCGACAGTGCATTTGCTTCGCGGCTTTCGTCGACCGGCGACAGATTCAGCGTGCCGTCGTTGTTCGCCACGTTCACGAGCGGATTGATCGCTTGCGTGATGGTGCCCAGCGGGCCCTTGACGATGATTGCACCGTCGGCCAGCTTGACTTCCGCGCCTTGCAGCGCGATCGGGCTCTTACCTACTCGAGACATGTTTCTCTCTCCTCGGCTTTAAGCGACGTAGCAGATGACTTCGCCGCCGACGCCGGTAGCGCGCGCCTTGCGGTCGGTCATCACGCCCTTCGGCGTCGACACGATTGCCACACCGAGGCCATTCATGACCTGCGGAATGTCGTTGCGGCCGCGGTACACGCGCAGACCAGGCTTCGACACGCGCTCGAGGCGTTCGATGACCGGGCGACCTGCGTAGTACTTCAGCGCGATATTCAGTTCGGACTTCGCACCTTCCGCCTTCACGGCGAAATCGTCGATATAGCCTTCGTCCTTCAGGACTTGCGCGATTGCAACCTTGACCTTCGACGAGGGCATCGCGACCGATACCTTCTCGACCATCTGCGCGTTGCGGATGCGAGTCAGCATATCGGCGATAGGATCACTCATGCTCATTTACGTTTCTCCTATTACCAGCTCGCCTTGGTCAGGCCAGGAATCTCGCCACGGAATGCGATTTCACGAATCTTGTTACGCGCGAGGCCGAATTTACGGAACGTGCCACGCGGACGGCCCGTGATCGCGCAGCGGTTACGCTGGCGGGTCGGGTTTGCGTTGCGGGGCAGTTGCTGCAGCTCCAGGCGTGCTTCGTAGCGCTCTTCTTCCGACTTGCTTTGGTCTTCGACGATCGCCTTCAGCGCTTCGCGCTTTGCTGCGAACTTCGCGACCAGGCGGGCGCGCTTCTTTTCACGTTCGATCAGTGCCAGTTTAGCCACGGTAACCTCAGTTTCTGAACGGGAACTTGAAGCTGGCGAGCAGAGCCTTTGCTTCGTCGTCGGTCTTCGCAGTCGTCGTGATGCTGATGTTCAGCCCACGCAGTGCGTCGATCTTGTCGTAATCGATTTCGGGGAAAATGATCTGCTCTTTCACACCGATGTTGTAGTTGCCACGGCCATCGAAAGCACGACCCGACACACCGCGGAAGTCACGCACGCGGGGCAGGGCAACCGTCACGAAACGGTCGAGGAATTCGTACATCGCCTGGCCACGCAGCGTCACCATCGCGCCGATGGGATAACCCTGGCGGATCTTGAAGCCTGCGATTGCCTTGCGAGCCTTCGTGACGACCGGCTTCTGGCCGGCGATCTTCGTGAGGTCGCCAACGGCGTTCTCGATGATCTTCTTGTCAGCGATCGCTTCGCCAAGACCCATGTTCAGCGTGATCTTGGTGATGCGCGGCACTTCCATGACCGACTTGTAACCGAACTTCTCGATCAGGCCGGGCACAACCTTTTCTTTGTAAAACTCTTGAAAACGAGCCATTTTTTACTCCGCTGCGTCAGGCGCTCAGTACGGCACCGGTCGTCTTCAGGAAGCGAACCTTCTTGCCTTCCTCGACCTTGATGCCAACACGCGACGCCTTGCCATTCGCGTCGACCAGTGCGACGTTCGAAATATGCAGGGGCATCGTCTTCGCTTCCACGCCGCCCGTCGTACCCTTCATCGGGTTCGGCTTCACATGCTTCTTGACGAGGTTGATACCTTCAACCGTCACATGTTCAGCACCGACAGCCAGCACGACGCCGCGCTTGCCCTTGTCCTTGCCAGTGACGACGATGACTTCGTCACCTTTGCGAATCTTGTTCATCGCGACTCCTTACAGCACTTCCGGCGCCAGCGAAACGATCTTCATGAATCGTTCGCTACGCAGCTCACGCGTGACCGGCCCGAAGATACGGGTGCCGATCGGCTCGAGCTTGTTATTCAAAAGCACAGCGGCGTTGCCGTCGAACTTGATCAGCGAGCCGTCTTGACGGCGCACGCCCTTGGCGGTGCGAACCACCACGGCGTTGTAGATTTCGCCTTTCTTCACGCGCCCGCGCGGCGTTGCCTCTTTGACGCTCACCTTGATGATGTCGCCAATGCCGGCATAACGACGCTTCGAGCCGCCGAGCACCTTGATGCACAGGACTTCACGTGCACCCGTGTTGTCGGCTACTTCGAGCCGAGATTCGGTCTGGATCATGGTTTGTCTTTCCCAACTTAATCCGGATGCACCACCATGATGCATTCGGTCAGTCTTGGTCCCGTCAGCCAATCGGCTGCTTGGGTTGGAACAGCAGCGACGGCAAACGAAACCCGCCATCGCAATTCGGTGAATCTTTCGGACAGGCAGGCGCCAGTCCGCTTCCCCCACCAACTTCGCCCGCGACGGGGCTCCCATAAAGAGGGAAGACCAGGATTATAACAAATAATCCTGGTCCCGCAAGCAAAAACTTTGCGATTTCAAGCACTTCGTGACGAAGTGCCCGTTACTGCCTACTGCGCTGCCCGCTTAGATGACGCGAGCGGCTTCGACGAGGCGCGACACCGTCCAGGCCTTCGTCTTCGAAACAGGACGCGTTTCCTGGATTTCGACGAGATCGCCTTCGTTGTAGGTGTTCGCTTCATCGTGCGCGTGGTACTTCTTCGAGCGCACGACATACTTGCCGTAGATCGGGTGCTTGACGCGGTGCTCGATCAGCACGGTGACGGTCTTGTCCATCTTGTTGCTGACGACCCGACCGACCAGCGTCCGCTTCAGCGAGGTTTTCACGCTATCGTTCATTTCTGGTTCGCCTTCTGAGTCATGACGGTCCGCACACGTGCGATGTCGCGACGAACCTTCTTCAGCTGGCTCGTGTTCGTGAGCTGCTGGGTCGCGAGTTGCATGCGCAGGCCGAATTGCGCCTTCAGCAGGTCCGCCAGCTCCTTGTTGAGCGCGGCCTGGTCTTTCTGGAGAAGTTCGGAAGCCTTCATGTTTTCTCCTTAGGCGCCGAGCTGGCGCACGATGAATGCCGTCTTCAGCGGCAGCTTGGCTGCGGCCAGACGGAACGCTTCGCGTGCCAGTTCTTCGGTTACGCCGTCCATTTCATAGAGCATCTTGCCCGGCTGAATCTCGGCGACGTAGTACTCCGGGTTACCCTTACCGTTACCCATACGCACTTCGGCCGGCTTCTGCGAAATCGGCTTGTCCGGGAAGATCCGGATCCAGATGCGGCCGCCACGCTTAATGTGACGCGTCATTGCACGACGCGCCGCTTCAATCTGACGTGCGGTCAAACGACCGCGACCGATCGCCTTCAGGCCGAATTCACCGAACGACACTGCGTTGCCGCGCGTCGCCTTGCCGGTGTTACGACCCTTCTGCTCTTTACGATACTTTCTGCGTTTCGGTTGCAGCATCGTTATTCTCCAGTCTTGCCGTCTTCGGGCTTGCCGGCGCCACGGCGCGGTGCGCCACGACGAGCACCCGGAGCGCCGCCTTCGCCGTCACGGCGCGGACGACGGTCGCCCGGACGCGCATTGCGACGCGGACGCTTGTCTTCGGCTACTTCTTCCACCACCGGTGCGTCGTTGCGGCCGAGCGTATCGCCCTTGTAGACCCACACCTTGACGCCGATGATCCCGTAAGTCGTCTTCGCTTCCGAAGTCGCGTAGTCGATATCAGCACGCAGCGTGTGAAGCGGCACGCGACCTTCGCGATACCACTCCGTACGAGCGATTTCGATACCGTTCAGACGGCCTGCGCTCATGATCTTGATGCCTTGGGCACCCAGACGCATCGCGTTCTGCATCGCACGCTTCATCGCGCGACGGAACATGATCCGGCGCTCGAGCTGTTGCGTGATCGAGTCAGCGATCAACTGAGCATCGGTTTCCGGCTTGCGGATTTCTTCGATGTTGACGTGAACCGGCACGCCCATGCGGCGTTGCAGTTCCGTCTTCAGCTGTTCGATATCCTCGCCCTTCTTGCCGATGACCACGCCCGGACGCGAGCTGTAAATCGTGATGCGCGCGTTCTTCGCCGGGCGCTCGATGACGACCCGACCGACCGAAGCGTTCTTCAGCTTCTTCTTCAGGTACTCACGAACACCGATGTCTTCCTGCAGCATCGCCGCGAAATTGTTGTTGTTCGCGTACCAACGCGAAGCCCAATTGCGGCTGACAGCCAGGCGGAAGCCAGTCGGATGAATTTTCTGTCCCATCGTATGGCTCCTTAATTCCCGACCGTCACAGTGATGTGACAGGATTGCTTCTCGATGCGGTTACCGCGGCCCTTGGCGCGCGCGGTGAAACGCTTGAGCGATGCAGCCTTGTCGACGTAGATGCTCTTGATCTTGAGCTCGTCGATATCAGCGCCTTCGTTGTGCTCCGCATTCGCGATTGCCGACAGCACAACCTTCTTCACGATGCCAGCCGCCTTCTTCGGCGAGAACGTCAGAACGTTCAGCGCCTTGTCGACCGGCAAACCGCGGATCTGGTCAGCCACAAGGCGCGTTTTCTGCGCCGAGATGCGGGCACCGCGATGAATTGCTTTCACTTCCATCTTGATTGCCCCTTATTTCTTGGCCTTCTTGTCGGCTGCGTGACCCTTGAACGTACGGGTCAGTGCGAACTCGCCAAGCTTGTGGCCGACCATGTTTTCCGAGATGTACACCGGAACGTGTTGACGGCCGTTGTGAACAGCGATCGTCAGGCCGATGAAATCCGGCAGAATCGTCGAGCGACGCGACCAGGTCTTGATCGGCTTTTTGTCGCGCGAAGCTGCAGCCGCCTCAACTTTCTTCAGCAAATGGGCGTCGCAGAACGGACCTTTTTTAACAGAACGTGCCATTGCCTACTCCTTAACGCTTGTGACGGCGCTGGACGATCATCGTCGTCGTGCGCTTGTTGCTGCGGGTGCGGTAACCCTTAGCCGGCGTACCCCACGGGCTCACCGGGTCGCGACCTGCAGCCGTCTTGCCCTCACCACCACCGTGCGGGTGATCGACCGGGTTCATCGCAACGCCACGCACCGTCGGGCGGATACCGCGCCAGCGGTTCGCGCCAGCCTTGCCGATCTGGCGCAGGCTATGCTCTTCGTTGCCGACTTCACCGATCGTTGCACGGCACTCGATGTGCACGCGGCGGATTTCGCCCGAACGCAGACGAACCTGCGCGTAGACGCCTTCACGTGCGAGCAGCATGGCCGACGTGCCAGCCGAACGCGCCATTTGCGCGCCCTTGCCCGGCAGCATCTCGATGCAGTGGATCGTCGTACCGACCGGAATGTTGCGGATCGGCAGCGTGTTGCCTGCACGGATCGGCGCTTCCGAACCCGACATCAGCTGTTGGCCGACGGTCAGGCCCTTCGGGGCGATGATGTAGCGACGTTCGCCGTCTGCGTAGAGCACCAGCGCGATGTTCGCGCTGCGGTTCGGGTCGTACTCGAGACGTTCGACCTTTGCCGGGATGCCGTCCTTCGTGCGACGGAAATCGACGATACGGTAGTGCTGCTTGTGACCACCACCCTTGTGACGCGTGGTGATACGACCGTTGTTGTTACGGCCGGCGGTCGAGCTCTGCGAGTCGAGCAGTGCCGCGAACGGCTTGCCCTGGTGCAGGTTCTTGTTGACCACCTTGACCATCGCGCGGCGACCCGGCGATGTCGGCTTAACTTTAACGATTGCCATGATTACTTGGCCTCCGCTTCAAAGTTGATTTCCTGGCCGGGCTTCAGGCAAACGTACGCCTTCTTCACGTCCTTGCGGCGGCCCATCGAACGGCCGAAGCGCTTTTGCTTGCCCTTCTGAACCAGCACGTTGACCGAATCAACTTCAACCTTGAACAGCAGCTCGACAGCCGCCTTCACTTCCTGCTTCGTGGCATCCGGTGCGACTTCGAACACGACTTGCTCGTTCTTGTCGGCAACCAGCGTCGCCTTTTCCGAGATCACCGGTGCGAGCAGGACCTGCATCAAACGATGATCGTTCTTGCGAATCTCGCTCATGACAGCAACTCCTCGATCTGGGCGACCGCAGCCTTCGTGACCAGCACTTTCTTGAAGTAGATCAGCGACAGCGGGTCAGCGTAGCGCGGCTCGACAATCGCCACGTGCGGCAGGTTGCGCGAAGCCAGGTACAGGTTCTCGTCGACCGTGTCCGTGATGATCAGAACGGAGTCGAGACCCATGGTCTTGAATTTGTCGGCCAGCAGCTTGGTCTTCGGCGCTTCGAGGATGATGTCCTCGACGACCGACAGACGGCCTTCACGGGCCAGCTGCGAGAAGATCGAGCAGAGACCTGCGCGATGCATCTTCTTGTTGACCTTGTGCGAGAAGTTTTCTTCCGGCGAATTCGGGAAGATACGACCACCGCCACGCCACAGCGGGCTCGACGACATACCGGCACGAGCGCGGCCCGTACCCTTCTGGCGCCACGGCTTCTTGGTCGTGTGCTTGACTTGCTCGCGGTCCTTCTGTGCGCGGTTACCCTGGCGAGCATTCGCCTGGTAAGCGACGACGACCTGGTGGATCAGCGCTTCGTTGTAGTCACGACCGAACACGACGTCCGATGCGTTGACCACTGCACCTTCCTGACCATTTTCGTTCAGGAGCTTGAGTTCCATTATTTCGCCCCCTTGGTCTTGACGGCCGGCGTCACGAAGACCTTGCCGCCCTTCGCGCCCGGAATCGCACCCTTCACGAGCAGCAGCTTGCGCTCTGCGTCGATACGAGCGATTTCGAGGTTCTGCACCGTCACCGTCACGTCACCCATGTGACCCGTCATGCGTTTACCCGGGAAAACACGACCCGGATCCTGCGCCATACCGATCGAGCCCGGCACGTTGTGCGAGCGCGAGTTACCGTGCGTGGCACGGCCGGAGGAGAAGTTGTAACGCTTGATCGTACCGGCGTAGCCCTTACCGATCGACACGCCTTGCACGTCGACCTTCTGGCCCACTTCGAAAAGATCTGCACCGACCACGGCGCCATTCGACAGCTCGGCTGCCTTGGCCGCGTCAATGCGGAATTCCTTGAGGATTTCACCGGCTTCGACACCGGCTTTGGCGAGATGACCTGCCAGCGGCTTCGTCACGCGCGATGCGCGGCGGGAGCCGAATGCAACCTGCACGGCCGTGTAGCCGTCGGTTTCAACAGTCTTGATCTGCGTCACGCGGTTGTCCGACACGTCCAGCACGGTGACGGGAATCGAATCCCCTTCCGCCGTGAAGATACGGGTCATGCCAACCTTGCGACCTACGAGTCCAAGGCTCATCATTTTCTCCATTCCCGACTGCGATTGGTCGGGGCTGATTTACAAAATGCCGGGCACGCAAGGCCCAACTTTTTTACGCGAATACGCGAAAAGCCAAGCAGTATAGCCCGACTTCTCGATTTCCGCAAGCAATACAAAGACTTAGCGCCGCCCGGCATGCCGACCGGCGCTGGAAGCCTTACTGCAGCTTGATTTCCACGTCGACGCCAGCCGGCAGATCGAGCTTCATCAGCGCGTCAACGGTCTTGTCCGTCGGGTCGACGATGTCCATCAGGCGCTGGTGGGTGCGGATTTCGAGCTGATCGCGCGACGTCTTGTTGACGTGCGGCGAACGCAGGATGTCAAAACGCTGAATGCGCGTCGGCAGCGGCACCGGGCCACGGACGATTGCGCCAGTCCGCTTCGCGGTATCGACGATTTCGGCAGCCGATTGATCGATCAGACGATAGTCGAATGCCTTCAGGCGAATGCGGATTTTCTGTTGCTGCATGACAATTCCTTGAAAAGAGCGAGGCGATGTTGCATCGCCGGACACTAAAAGAACGTGAAACATGACACCAGCGGGGAGCGAAGCATCAGGTTCCGGACAGGACTTCCACTGCTAAGCCCGCGATTCTACACGAAAATTCGCGGTGGTGGTGGGCGTTTGTCAATAGAGCGATTCGCACGCCACAAAGAAAAACCGGGTGCCAGATCGAACTGGACACCCGGTTTCGACGGTACACAGCTGCTTACCGTGGAATCGCAGACCCCGTCGGGATCCGCGGATCGTCGATCTTACTCGATGATCTTGGCGACGACGCCGGCGCCGACGGTACGGCCGCCTTCGCGGATCGCGAAGCGCAGACCTTCTTCCATCGCGATCGGAGCGATC
>NZ_CADFEH010000039.1:0-78005 GCF_902833155.1 Burkholderia sp. BCC1047
CGATCAGCGATACCGTGTCCATGATGGTCCTCCAGAAGGACAAAATCCTCACTCAGCGTAGTCCACTGAGTGAGGATCGGGCTGACCATCCTATTAACGCCGGCGAAGCCGGCGTTTTCTGCAGGACGAGCCCGATGGAAATACTTACAGCGCCTTCTTCAGCAGACGGCCCATTTCCGACGGGTTGCGCGTGACGGTGATGCCGCACGCTTCCATGATTTCCAGCTTCGCTTCGGCCGTATCCGCACCGCCCGAGATCAGCGCGCCGGCGTGGCCCATGCGCTTGCCCGGAGGCGCCGTGACGCCCGCGATGAAGCCGACGACCGGCTTCTTCATGTTGTCCTTGATCCACTCGGCGGCGTTGGCTTCGTCCGGACCGCCGATTTCGCCGATCATCACGACCGCATCCGTGTCCGGATCGTCGTTGAACATCTTCATCACATCGATGTGCTTCAGACCGTTGATCGGGTCGCCGCCGATACCGACTGCCGACGACTGGCCGAGGCCCAGTGCCGTCAGCTGCGCAACCGCTTCATACGTCAGCGTGCCCGAACGCGACACGACGCCGATGCGGCCCTTGCGGTGGATGTGACCCGGCATGATGCCGATCTTCAGTTCGTCCGGCGTGATCGTGCCCGGGCAGTTCGGCCCGAGCAGCAGCGTCTTGCGGCCTTCGCGACGCATGCGGTCCTTCACTTCGATCATGTCGCGCACGGGAATGCCTTCCGTGATGCAGATCGCGAGATCCAGATCGGCTTCGACCGCTTCCCAGATCGCAGCGGCTGCGCCTGCCGGCGGCACGTAGATGACCGACACGGTCGCGCCGGTTTCCGCCTTCGCTTCCTTGACGCTCGCGTAGATCGGAATGCCTTCGAAATCTTCGCCGGCCTTCTTCGGGTTCACGCCCGCGACGAATGCTTCGCGGCCGTTTGCGTATTCACGGCAGGCGCGCGTATGGAACTGACCGGTTTTGCCGGTAATGCCCTGCGTGATGACCTTCGTGTCCTTGTTGATCAGAATCGACATGTATTTTGACCTCTGTTCGATGGGCGTCGCGTGCAAGCCGCGCCGCCATGCGTATTCGATAGCGTTACTTGCCTGCGGCAGCCGCGACGACCTTCTGCGCAGCCTCTTCCATGCTGTCGGCCGAGATGATCGGCAGGCCCGAATCGGCCAGCATCTTCTTGCCGAGGTCCTCGTTCGTGCCCTTCATGCGCACGACGAGCGGCACGTTCAGGTTCACGGCCTTCGAACCGGCGATCACGCCTTCTGCGATCACGTCGCAGCGCATGATGCCGCCGAAGATGTTCACGAGGATCGCCTTCAGGTCCGGGTTCTTCAGCATCAGCTTGAACGCTTCCGTGACCTTCTCCGTCGTCGCGCCACCGCCGACGTCCAGGAAGTTCGCCGGTTCGCCGCCGAACAGCTTGATGGTGTCCATCGTCGCCATCGCGAGGCCTGCGCCGTTCACGAGGCAGCCGATGTTGCCGTCGAGCGAGATGTACGCGAGATCGAACTTCGACGCTTCGATTTCAGCCGGATCTTCTTCGTCCAGATCGCGGTACGCAACGATTTCCGGGTGACGGAACAGCGCGTTCGAGTCGAAGTTGAACTTCGCGTCGAGTGCGGTGACCTTGCCGTCGCCGGAGACGTTCAGCGGGTTGATTTCAGCCAGCGAAGCGTCGGTTTCCCAGAATGCCTTGTACAGGCCTTGCAGGATCGCGCGCGCTTGCGGAATCGATGCGGCCGGCACGCCGATCTTCGCGGCGAGGTCGTCGGCCTGCGCGTCCAGCAGCCCCGTCGACGGCTCGACGATGACCTTGTGGATCAGTTCCGGGTGCTTTTCGGCGACTTCTTCGATGTCCATGCCGCCTTCGCTCGAACCCATCAGCACGATCTTCTGCGAGATGCGGTCGACGACGAGGCTGACATACAGTTCCTGCTTGATGTCGGCGCCTTCCTCGATCATCAGGCGGTTGACCTTCTGGCCTTCCGGGCCCGTCTGGTGCGTGACGAGCTGCATGCCGAGGATCTGGTTCGCGTATTCGCGCACCTGTTCGATCGACTTCGCCACCTTCACGCCGCCGCCCTTGCCACGGCCACCCGCGTGAATCTGAGCCTTCACGACCCAAACCGGGCCGCCGAGCTCTTCCGCGACCTTGACGGCCTCGTCCACCGAGAACGCCGGCTTGCCGCGCGGTACCGCGACGCCGAATTTCCGCAGGATTTCCTTACCCTGGTACTCGTGAATCTTCATGCGTGATTCCCTTCAGTCTGAGAGTTGGATGAAATGTCGCTTAAGACGCTTCTTCGAATGATTTCCGTTCATTCCTTCGTGCTGCCTTCACCGGGCAGATCCGGCCGAATCGGGCCATACCAGCGCGGGTAGTACTGCCGCACGACCTCGCCATCGAATCGCAGCGCGCGGCAGCGGCCGAGCTGGAAAGGCGGTTCGGCGTGCACGCCGTCATGGTCCGGCCCTTCGCCACCCTCCTCGCGCACGTTCCATACATCACCGGCGAACGCCTGGATCGCGGCCGTCGGCAGCACGGCGCACAGTTCGGTGAGATGGGAACAGCCTGCGACGCCGGCGAGCAGCCGGTTCGCGTTGCGGCGGAAATTGCGGAAGAGGTTGAGCCCGATGAGGGCCCGATAGGCGGGGGAAGCGGATTGACAGTGACCGGGATAGGGCACCCATTCCGAAGACGCTTCGGCGTCGACGACATTGAGGTCACGATCGATGGTCACGCGCAGCCAGAGTTCGTGGATCGGCAGGCCCTGAGGCCGGATGCCCGACGCAAGCGCGACATCGCGCGGCTTGTGGTCGGTCAGGCAGGCTTCGATGTCCCACAAGCCGTCGCCGCGCTCGTAGGCTTCCGCTCGGATTGCGCGTCGATGTCGCAACTGACGGGGCACGGGCTCGGATAGCGGCATGCTGGAGGTTGAGGCCGAAGAGGAAAACCCGTGGATTTTAGCATATTGGGTATTTGAGGCATTCGGCCCCGACGGCGGGTATTCCCGCCTGTCCGGAAGCGGTTGCGATGCAGCAAAATCGCGCGCCACGCGCGCGACCGGGCGGCTCAGTCGTCGATCGGGAAATCGTCGCCGACCTTCAGCAACTTCACGATGGTCGCGCTCGAGAAGCCGCGCGCGGCCAGGAAGCGCGCCTGCTTCGCGCGCTCGGCAGGCGTTTGCGGCAGTGCACCGAATTTCTTGCGCCAAACGGCCTGCGCGCGCGTCCACTCGGTCTCGCGCAATTGGGCATTCACCTCTTCGACGAGACTGTCGCCGACCGCATGGCGCTTCAGTTCGCTGACGATGCGCGCGACGCCGACGCGCGACGCGCGACGATGCACGAGGCTCTCGGCGAAGCGCGCGTCGGACAGCCAGCCTTCCTTTTCGAGCGCATCGAGCACCGGGTCGACGGATTCGTCCTCGCCGACGTAAGGGGTGAGCTTGCGCGCGAGTTCCGCGCGGCTGTATTCGCGCCTCGACAGATAGCCGAGCGCGCGCCCCTTCAACGACCGCGGCGGCTTCGACGACTCGCGTTCGCCAGCGCCCGGGGCGTCGCTTGAAGCAGCGCCACCGGAAGATGCGCCGGATGCGCGGCGTGTGCGGCGCGGATGCTGGCTGCTGCGCGTATAGACATCTTCCGTCGCGGACGCATCGGCTGCGCGATCGCCCGGGGCTCGATCGCCCGGGAAGCGGACACCGGACACCCGGCGGCGGGGGCGATCGTGTGCGTCGAACGATTCGTCGTCGTCGAACGGATCGTCCGGTGCGGCAATCTCAAACGAAACGAGGGCATCGTCGGATGCCCTCGTCGCGGTGCGGTTCGCAGCGTTGCCGTCTGCGTCCCGCCGGCTGGCGCCCGAGGGTGCGGCTCGCCGGCCTGAGCGCCCCGCCGTTTCGGGCGTGTCGTGCTCCTCCGGCTCGCCAGCCTGACCTCGGCGCGCAACCATCACTCTTCTTCGTCCAGCGCCTCGGCTTCGTTGGCTACGCCATCGGGCATGCTGACGACACCGAGCGATTCGCGGATGCGGTTTTCGATCTCGCGCGCGATTTCCGGATTTTCGCGCAGGAATTCACGCGCGTTGTCCTTGCCCTGGCCGATCTTCTCGCCGTTGTAGCTGTACCAAGCGCCGGCCTTGTCGACGATCTTCGCCTGCACGCCGAGATCGATGATCTCGCCCTGGCGGGAAATGCCTTCGCCGTACAGGATGTCGAAGATCGCTTCGCGGAACGGCGGCGATACCTTGTTCTTGACGACCTTCACGCGGGTTTCGTTGCCGATCACCTCGTCGTTCTTCTTGATCGAGCCGATCCGGCGGATGTCGAGACGCACCGACGAGTAGAACTTCAGTGCGTTGCCGCCCGTCGTGGTTTCCGGGTTGCCGAACATCACGCCGATCTTCATCCGGATCTGGTTGATGAAGATCACGAGGCAGTTCGTGCGCTTGATCGTGCCGGTCAGCTTGCGCAGCGCCTGCGACATCAGGCGGGCCTGCAGGCCCGGCAGCGAATCGCCCATCTCGCCTTCGATTTCGGCCTTCGGCACGAGCGCCGCGACCGAGTCGATGACGATCATGTCGATCGAGCCCGAGCGCACCAGCGCATCGGTGATTTCGAGCGCCTGCTCGCCGGTGTCCGGCTGCGAGATCAGCAGCTCCGGCACGTTCACGCCGAGCTTCGACGCGTACTGGACGTCGAGCGCGTGCTCGGCGTCGATGAAGGCTGCCGTGCCGCCGATCTTCTGCAGTTCGGCGATGACCTGCAGCGTGAGCGTGGTTTTACCGGACGATTCCGGACCGTAGATCTCGACCACCCGGCCGCGCGGCAGACCGCCGACGCCCAGCGCGATGTCGAGACCCAGCGACCCCGTGGAGACGACCTGGATATTCTCGGCCGCCTCGCCGTCGCCCATGCGCATGATCGAGCCCTTGCCGAACTGCTTCTCGATTTGCGCGAGCGCGGCCGCCAGCGCCTTGCTCTTCTCGGCGGTCATCCCGGAGCCCTTCTTGCTATCTTCCATGAATCGTCCTTTGCTATGATGAGCAGCGTCTGTTGGAGGCGCGCCCGCATCAAGCGCTGCCCACGAATGCAGACACTGTATAAAAAAACAGTGGTTTATGCAAGCCCGCAATGCGGGTTGCGTTGTACACGAATAACTTCGGAGACAGCCGCGCCGGCGCGAACGCCCTGCCGGCATCGGTCAGCAACATGCGAATTCTCATCGCCGAAGACGACAGCATACTCGCGGACGGACTCACCCGGTCACTCCGCCAATCGGGCTATGCCGTCGATCACGTGAAGAGCGGCATCGACGCCGACACCGCGCTGTCGATGCAGACTTTCGACCTGCTGATCCTCGATCTCGGGCTGCCGAAAATGTCCGGGCTCGACGTGCTCAAGCGCCTGCGCGCGCGCAATTCCAATCTCCCCGTGCTGATCCTGACCGCCGCCGACAGCGTCGACGAACGCGTGAAGGGGCTCGACCTCGGCGCCGACGACTACATGGCCAAGCCGTTCGCGCTCAACGAGCTCGAGGCGCGCGTGCGCGCGCTGACCCGGCGCGGCGCCGGCGGCGGCCCGACGGTCGTGCGCCACGGCTCGCTCGCGTTCGACCAGGTCGGCCGCATCGCGTATGCGAACGATCACGTGCTCGATCTCTCCGCGCGCGAACTCGGCCTGCTCGAGGTGCTGCTGCAGCGGATCGGCCGCCTCGTGTCGAAGGAACAGCTCGTCGATCACCTCTGCGAATGGGGCGAGGAAGTCAGCAACAACGCGATCGAAGTCTACGTGCACCGGCTGCGCAAGAAGATCGAACCAAGCGGCGTGCGGATCTCGACCGTGCGCGGCCTCGGCTATTGCCTCGAGAAGGTCGCGCCCGCGACGCCGGCCGACACGGCGGCGCCCCAGCCCGCGGCCGCCGGCACGCCGCTGCGCTGACGCCGGGCGGCGCCGCGATGGCCACGCCGGCCCATTCCCCTTCCCGCCACCCGACCGGCGCGCCGTCGTCGGCTGCCGACGACGCGCGCGACGCCCGCTACGAGAACCCGTTCGCGCCACCCGACGAAACCGAATCGCCCGACACGCCGCGCCCGCGCTCGCTGTTCGGCGAAATCCTCGACTGGATGCTCGCGCCGCTGCTGCTGCTGTGGCCGATGAGCATCGCCGTCACCTATCTCGTCGCGAAGACGATCGCGAACGGCCCGTTCGACCGCGCGCTCGAGACCAACGCATACGTGCTCGCCCGGCAGATCCATCCGGTCAACGGCGTCGCCGAGCTGACGCTGCCGGAGCAGACGCGCGACTTCCTGCGCGCGGACAACATCGACAGCGTCTACTTCCAGGTGCTCGGCACGCGCGGCGAGCTGGTCGCGGGCGAGGCCGACATGCCGCTGCCGCGCGACGAGGACCGCCCGCCGCCGGGCGTCGTCGTGTTCCGCGACGACCTGCTGCGCGGCAACGACGTGCGCGTCGCGTATACGACCGTCGCGCTGCCGCAGGCGAGCGGCGCGCAGCCCGTGCTCGTGCAGGTCGGCGAGACGCTCGACAAGCGCAACGCGCTCGCGAACGACATCATCAAGGGCGTGATCCTGCCGCAATTCGTGATCCTGCCGCTCGCGATCCTGCTCGTCTGGTTCGGGCTGTCGCGCGGGCTCGCGCCGCTCAACGCGCTGCAGGCGCACATCCGCGCGCGGCGACCCGACGACCTGTCGCCCGTCGAGGCGCAGCGCGCGCCGCCCGAGATCGAACCGCTCGTCACGTCGTTCAACGACCTGCTCGCGCGGCTCGAACAGAACATGGCGCTGCAGAAACGCTTCATCGCCGACGCCGCGCACCAGATGAAGACGCCGCTCGCGGGCCTGCGCACGCAGGCCGAATTCGCGCTGCGCCACCCGGTGCCGCCCGACGTGCAGCGTTCGCTCGAGCAGATCGCGACGAGCTCCGAGCAGGCCGCGCGGCTCGTCACGCAACTGCTGGCGCTCGCGCGTGCCGAAAACCGCGCGAGCGGGCTGACCTTCGAGCCGGTCGAGATCGGCGCGCTCGCACGACGCACGGTGCGCGACTGGGTGCAGGCCGCGCTCGCGAAACGGATGGACCTCGGTTACGAAGGCCCGGACGACGACGCGCCGCTCGACGTCGACGGCAACCCGGTGATGCTGCGCGAGATGCTCGGCAACCTGGTCGACAACGCGATCCGCTATACGCCCGAAGGCGGCCGCATCACGGTGCGCGTGCGGGCCGAGCGCGCGGCGCGGCGTGTGCATCTCGAAGTCGAGGATACGGGCCCCGGCATCCCGGCCGGCGAGCGCGATCGCGTGGTCGAGCGCTTCTACCGGATCCTCGGCCGCGAAGGCGACGGCAGCGGTCTCGGGCTCGCGATCGTGCGCGAGATCGCCACGCAGCACGGCGGCACGCTGACGCTCGACGATCACGTGTACCAGCACGCACCGCGGCTCGCCGGCACGCTCGTGCGCATCAGCCTGCCGCTGGCCGCCCCCGCCCCGGATTAACCCTGACGTGCGCCGCCGCGGCGCGGCGCAAAAACGTCGAAACCGGCGATTTACCAACCGTTCGCGCCGCGATCGGCGCGCGAAGCGGCCGATTCGACGCGGGTTAACGCGCAGTGGTTTTGTACGCGCGAGTCAGTGGGCCGTAAGTTTCCGTGCCAATAATCGTCGACAGGCCCGCCCCTCCCACGGCGGCCGCATATCTATATCAAGGGACTTGGAGACGATTCATGGCAACGTTAGGCGGGCAAATTTCGCACTCGCCGATGACGGGCGAAGAGAAGAAGGTGATCTTCGCGTCGTCGCTCGGCACCGTGTTCGAGTGGTACGACTTTTACCTGGCCGGCTCGCTCGCGGCCTACATCAGCAAGAGCTTCTTCTCCGGCGTCAATCCGACCGCCGCCTTCATCTTCACGCTGCTCGGCTTCGCGGCCGGCTTCGCGGTGCGGCCGTTCGGCGCGATCGTGTTCGGCCGGCTCGGCGACCTCGTCGGCCGCAAGCACACGTTCCTCGTGACGATCGTGATCATGGGCGTCTCGACGTTCGTGGTCGGCTTCCTGCCCGGCTACGCGTCGATCGGCATCGCCGCCCCCGTGATCTTCATTGCGATGCGGCTGTTGCAGGGCCTCGCGCTCGGCGGCGAGTACGGCGGCGCGGCGACCTACGTCGCCGAGCATGCGCCGGCCAACCGGCGCGGCTTCTACACCGCGTGGATCCAGACGACGGCCACGCTCGGCCTGTTCCTGTCGCTGCTCGTGATCCTCGGCGTGCGCACGTTCATCGGCGAGGAAGCGTTCGGCAGCTGGGGCTGGCGCGTGCCGTTCGTCGCGTCGATCCTGCTGCTCGCGGTGTCGGTGTGGATCCGGCTGCAACTGAACGAATCGCCGGTGTTCCTGCGCATCAAGGCGGAAGGCAAGACGTCGAAGGCGCCGCTGACCGAAGCGTTCGGCCAGTGGAAGAACCTGAAGATCGTGATCCTCGCGCTGATCGGCCTGACGGCCGGCCAGGCCGTCGTGTGGTACACGGGCCAGTTCTACGCGCTGTTCTTCCTCACGCAGACGCTGAAGGTCGACGGCGCGAGCGCGAACATCCTGATCGCGATCGCGCTCCTGATCGGCACGCCGTTCTTCCTGTTCTTCGGTTCGCTGTCGGACAAGATCGGCCGCAAGCCGATCATCCTCGCGGGCTGCCTGATCGCGGCGCTGACCTACTTCCCGCTGTTCAAGGCGCTCACGCACTACGCGAACCCGCAGCTCGAACTTGCGACGCAGAAGGCGCCGATCACGGTCATCGCCGATCCGGCCGCCTGCTCGTTCCAGTTCAACCCGGTCGGCACGTCGAAGTTCACGAGTTCGTGCGACATCGCGAAGAGCGCACTTGCCAAGGCCGGCCTGAACTACGAGAACGTCGCGGCGCCGGCCGGTACGCCGGCCCAGATCAAGGTCGGCGACACCGTAATCCAGACCTACGACGGCAAGGCGGCCGACGCGAAGGCGCAGGGCGCGGCATTCGACAAGACGCTCGCGTCGACGCTGAAGGGGGCCGGCTACCCGGCCAAGGCGGACCCGGCGCAACTCAACTGGCCGATGACGATCGTGATCCTGACGATCCTCGTGATCTTCGTGACGATGGTCTACGGGCCGATCGCGGCGATGCTGGTCGAGATGTTCCCGACGCGGATCCGCTACACGTCGATGTCGCTGCCCTATCACATCGGCAACGGCTGGTTCGGCGGCTTCCTGCCGGCGACCGCGTTCGCGATCGTCGCGGCGAAGGGCAACATCTATTCGGGGCTCTGGTATCCGATCGTGATCGCGCTGGCGACGTTCGTGATCGGCCTGCTGTTCGTCAAGGAGACGAAGGACTCGGACATCTACGCGCAGGATTGATGTGGTGCGTGGAGCGGGGACGGCCGGCGGAGATGCGCCTTCCGGTGGCCGGCTCCCGCCCGTGATGGAAGCCGGCACGGGGCGGCGGCAACTTTTTTCGGGGAAGATGGAAAAAGGTATTGACAGCCGGCCGGCCGATCGACATAATTTGGGTCTTCGGCGAATTAGCTCAGTCGGTTAGAGCGACGGAATCATAATCCGCAGGTCCGGGGTTCGAATCCCTGATTCGCCACCAAATGCGAAAAGCCGCTGTTTCGAAAGAAGCAGCGGCTTTTTTCATTGCTTCAGCGCACACGGTGCCGCACGTTGCCCGTCCCTCAGGCCGCGTGCTGCGCCGCGACTACGCCACCACCGCTCCGCGCTTCGCATCCGCCGCCTCGGCCCCCACCTTCCCCCGCCAGTTCTCCCCACCTTCCAGCGCCGGCGTCGACTCGAACACCTCCGCGATCCAGTCCGCAAACACGCGCACCTTCTGCGACAAATGCCGGTTGTGCGGATACACGATGGAAATCGGTTTCGGCTTCGGATTGCTGTCCGGCAGCACTTCGACCAGCGAACCGTCGAGCAGGTGCGGCAGCACCATGAACAGCGTCGGCTGGATCATCCCGAAGCCTTCGAGCCCGCACGTCACGTACGCATCCGAATCGTTGACCGTGACGCTGCCGTTCATCCGCACCTCGAACGGCTTGCCGTCGATCATGAACACCCACGGAATCGGCCGCGCGCCGTGGCTCGAGCGGAAATTCACAGCATGATGCTCGACGAGATCGGCAATCTCGTTCGGCTCGCCGTGACGCGCGAGGTAATCGGGCGACGCGCACGTCACGCGCTTGAGCATCCCGATGCGCCGCGCGACCATCGACGAATCCTCGAGCGGCCCGACCCGGATCATGCAGTCGATGCCCTCCTCGACCGGATCGACATAGCGGTCGGACAGCCCCAGCTCGAGCGTGATGTCCGGATAGCGCTGCCGGAAAATCGACAGCGACGGCAGCACGATGCGCCGCCCGAGCGAACTCGGCATGTGGACGCGCAGCATGCCGCTCGGCTTGCGGTTGCCGGCCTGAAAACTCGCGTCGGCCTCGGCGATCTCCGCGATGATCTTCATGCAATGCTCGTAGTACGCGGCGCCCTCCGGCGTCAGCGACAGCCGGCGCGTCGTCCGGTGCATCAGGCGCACGCCGAGCAGCGCCTCGAGATTCTGGATGATGGTCGTCACCGACGCGCGCGGCATCGCGAGCGTGTCGGCCGCCCGCGTGAAGCTGTTCGCGTCGACCACGCGGGTAAAAACTTCCATTGCCTGGATTCGGTCCATGCCGCTTCCCCTTCGAATCGCCAACGGAACAGAATAGAGCCCGTGGTGGGCGCGGCACAAGCCCCCGCCTATTGTTGTCCAATCCTGAATAGTTTCAGTGCTTCGGGCTCGAAACCGACCGATTTCCGTTCAGTTCCGCGCAGCGCCTGCTCCGGCCCCGCTCGTCCACCGTCCGTCACCGCACGAACCGCTCGCGATATCCCTGCGGCGACACGCCGAGCACGCGCACGAAACTGCGTCGCAGCGTCTCCTCGGACCCGAAGCCGCAACGCCCGGCGATCCGCTTGACGGGCCACGCCGTTTCGCCGAGCAGGCGTTGCGCGGCCTCGACCCGGATCTGCTCGACCGCGCGCGCGGGCGTGCGGCCGGTTTCCGCACGATAGTGGCGCACGAAGCTGCGCTCGCTCATGCTCACGCGCTCGGCGAGCGCGGGCACCGACAGGTCGGCCGTCAAGTGCTCGGCCATCCATGCGTGCAGCTCGCCGAACCGGTCGGCGGTGCGCTGCATCGACAGCATCGTGCTGAACTGCGCCTGTCCGCCCGGACGCTTCAGGAACACGACGAGTTCGCGCGCGACGTCGAGCGCGGTCGCCCGACCGAGATCCTCTTCGACCAGCGCGAGCGCGAGATCGATGCCGGCCGTCACGCCGGCCGACGTCCACAGCGCGCCTTCGCGGATGAAGATCGGGTCCGGTTCGACACGCACGTTCGGGTAGCGCGCCGCGAATTCGTCGCAGCGCGCCCAGTGCGTGACCGCGCGCCGCCCGTCGAGCAGGCCGGCCTCGGCGAGCAGGAACGCGCCGGTGCAGACCGACGCCACGCGCCGCGCGCGCCCGGCCTGCTGCCGCACCCAACTCACCACCCGCGCATCCTTCGACGCCGCATGCACGCCCTTGCCGCCGGCGACGATCAGCGTGTCGGGACGGCGCGCGGCCGCGCGCAGCGACTCGGCCATCACGACGAGGCCCGACGACGTCTCGACGGGCCCGGCTTCGACGGCCACGACGCGCGGCGCATACGGCGCCGGCTGCCCGCGCTCCAGCGCGAGCTCGTTGACGGACGCGAACACCTGCAGCGGCCCCGTCACATCGAGCAGTTGCGCACGGGGAAACGCGAGGACGAGGATCGAACGCGGAGCGGCGGCGGGCATGGCGATTGGCTGAAAACGTGGGTGATATGGCAATTTCGCCAAACACTACGCGCCTAGAATCGATCTGTCCATCCCGTGCCGAACGGCACGCGTTCCCTTCCCGACGGAGTCCTCGCATGACCCTGCATATCGGCCTTCTCGTCTTTCCGGGCGTCCAGCAACTCGACCTCACCGGCCCGCACGACGTGCTCGCGTCGCTGCCCGACGCGGCCGTTCATCTAGTGTGGAAATCGCGCGACGCGGTCGCGTCGAGCAGCGGTCTCGCGCTCGCGCCCACCTGCACGTTCGACGACTGCCCGCCGCTCGACGTGATCTGCATCCCGGGCGGGATCGGCATCAACGAGCTGCTGCTCGATGCCGAAACGATTTCGTTCGTGCAGCAGCGCGCGGCCGCCGCGCGCTACGTGACGTCGGTCTGCACGGGCGCGCTGCTGCTCGGCGTGGCCGGCCTGCTGCGCGGACGGCGCGCGACGACGCACTGGCGGTTCCACTCGCTGCTCGAACCGTTGGGCGCGATACCGGTGCGCGAGCGCGTCGTGCGCGACGGCAACCTGGTCACGGGCGGCGGCGTGACGGCCGGCATCGACTTCGCGCTGACGATCGCCGCGGAGCTGGTCGGCGACGAAGAAGCGCAGGCGATCCAGTTGCAACTCGAATATGCGCCCGCGCCGCCGTTCGATGCCGGCTCGCCCGACACCGCGCCGGCTGCGGTCGTGACGCGCGTCACCGAACGGACGGCCGCCGGCTTCGCGAAGCGCAAGCAGATCGTCGAACAGGCGCTACGCGCAGCGTCACGCTGAATGCGGATGTCGGAAGAATCACGCGAAAGCGGCACACACGCGTGCCGGAGAACACATCGATGAAGATCATCCGGAGTGCCACATTCACGGCGGACCGCGCGTGGGGCGCGCTCGACATCGCGAACCTGAACGGCATCACGGTCCGGCTGCACTGGACCGACCAGCCGTATCGCTGGCACGTGAACGACGGCGAGGAGGTGTTCGCGGTGCTCGATGGCCGCGTCGAGATGCGCTACCGCGACGCAGGCGTCGAGCATGCGACGGTGCTCGAGACGGGCGACGTCTTCCATGCAACGGTCGGCACCGAGCACGTAGCGCATCCGCTCGGCGCCGCGCGCATCCTCGTGATCGAGACCGCAGGCAGCGTCTGACGGCGGGCATCGGTGTCTCGACGCAGCGCGGACGACGAGCGCCTGCGCGCGGCGGGGCTCAGCCCGAGATCGTCCCGGTCGCCTGCGACGGGATCAGTTTCGGCTGCGGCGTGCACAGACACTGGCACAGGTCGTGTTCGAGCGCGACGACCTTGCCCATCACGGTCATCGTGCGCTCGCCGCCGTCCGACACGATCACGCCGGGCGACTTGCACGCCGCGCAGAACACGGACGCGCCGAGATAGGAGAGTTCGCGCCCGTCGAACGACGAATTGGCGATCCCTTCGAGCACGACGCCGCCGTGATCGGTCGTGTCGCCCTTCAGAATGAATTTGCGGCTCATGATGTCGGTTCTTCCCTCGGAAACGCCGCGCAACGCAACCGCGCACGGGCATCGTGAAACCGCCCGTCGGTCGCGGGCGTCCCGCGAGCATATCACCGCTGGCCGCGGCCGCGACACGGGTGCTCGGCGTGGGCCGCCCGCTGCAACACGTGTTCGCCGCGCACGGCCATCCGGCGGCCACGCGCGCTCACGTGCCGCGATGCGCCAAACCCGATTACCTGCGACTACCCGATCCGCCGTTCCGCCGAGGCCGTGCGCCGGCACGAACGCGCGAAGCTGCCAACGCAACAGGGACGTATACGGTTCGGCATCACATCGCATCGATAACGTCCGATTCTTTAACGAAAAAGTAGCCTATATTTTCGTACAATTACTAAATACAAATCCGTCAAAAAGGTTTAATGGCAATCTCAATCAAATCGCCAATTCAACGACCTGAATGCCTCGGAACCCACCATTCTCATACCGCTCGCACACCAGATAAATACGCGATTCCATAATAATAATTCGCGAAAAACGTCCGTTAAAATCCAGCAAACCGATAGATAGAATCAAGTCATCGCTTGCTATTTATCGATAAAAAAATGGACGAACTCCTACCGATGTGACTATTCGTCAAGGTCGCCGAACTTCGCAGTTTCGCGCGCGCGGCCACGGAACTGAACATCTCCAATTCGTCGGCCACCCGCCTCGTGATGAGCATCGAGGATCGGCTCGGCGCACGCCTGCTGAATCGCACCACCCGCAGCCTGTCGCTGACCGACGCGGGCCACCTCTATCTGGCGCAGATACGTCACGTGATCGACGAGATCGACCGGGTCGAGGAAACGATCGCCTCGATGCATCACGAACCGATCGGATCGCTGAAAATCGCCGCGCCGGTCATGTTCGGCATGCACGTGCTCGCGCCGGCCATCGACGCGTTCAAGACGCGCCATCCGGCCATCGTGCCGGAAGTCACGATCGTGGACCGTCACGTCGACCTCGTGTCCGAGGGCTTCGACATCGGGCTGCTGCTGTCGCAGCACATCAGCAACAACACCCTCGTGAAGCGCCCGCTCACGCGCATCAACCGGATAGTCTGCGCGGCGCCGCACTATGTCGGACGGCACGGCGCGCCGGCCCATCCGCACGATCTCGCGTCGCACGCGGGCCTGGCATTCCACGCCGATTTCGCGGGCGAATACCTGTCGTTCGAACACGAACAGACGCGCATCACCGTGCGCCCGAACAAATCCGCATCGTCGAACAACGTCGGGTTGATCCGGAACTGGCGCTGTCCGGCATGGGCATCGCGGTCCTGCCCGATTTCCTCGTCAAGCCGGATCTCGACGACGGCCGGCTGCTCGCGCTGCTGCCCGGCTATCGGCTCGAGGCCCTCGAGATGAATGTCGCGTACCCGACCCGTCGGCATTTTCCGCGCAAGGCACGGCTGTTCGTCGATCACCTGATCGAGCATTTCATCAGTTGAATGAACGGTGAAATCGCGCACCGTTTTTCCACGCCGCGTCGCCGCCGTCCGCTCGACCCGCCCAGGGCCGGCGCACCGCGCCGGCTGGTGCCCCGACCGCCATCGACCCATCGCCCGGCTGGCGCGGGCACGCCTGTTGCGCCGGCGCATCTCGGTAGTCGACCGCCCTTGGCAGCCCGCCGCGGAGGACTACACTAATCCTTAATGGGGTGTGGCCGGACAACCGCGCCCTCAGGGAGACGCCGCCATGAATCGGCCGCTGAATCGTATCCTCCCGCGCGTGACCGGTCTCGCATCGGTCTGGACGTGGGTCAAGTGGTCTTTGCTCGCCGCACTGCTGATCGCGGTGGCGATCGTCGCGCGGCTGGTGCAGACCGAGATCGAAACGTCCCGGCTGCAGGCGCGCTACCTGTCCGAGCTCACCCGCGACGTCGGCTACACGGTCGAGGCGGGGCCGAGCGATCACATCCGCTTCCCCGGGAACGGCCCGTACGACCAGCGCTTCGGCTACGCGATGATTCCCGCATTCCAGCAGCGGCTGCTCGCGCGCGGCTTCGTCGTCAGCGAACAGGCGCGCGATTCGCAGCGGATGCTGTCGCTCGGCGAGCGCGGGCTGTTCCTCCCTTACGAAGAGAAAGACCAGACGGGCCTGATGCTGTTCGATTCGACCGGCTCGCCGCTGTTCGCGACCGTGTTCCCGCAGCGCGTCTATGCCGACTTCGACACGGTGCCGCGCGTGATCACCGATTCGCTGCTGTTCATCGAGGATCGCTACCTGCTCGATGCGAACGAACCGAACCGCAACCCGGCGATCGACTGGGGGCGCTTCAGCCGCGCGCTGGCCGACCAGGCGCTGCACGTGGTCAATCGCCATCAGGCGCGCCCGGGCGGCAGCACGCTCGCGACGCAGATCGAGAAATTCCGCCATTCGCCGGAAGGCCGCACCGCGACGCCGCCCGAGAAGCTGCGGCAGATCGCGTCCGCGTCGGTGCGCGCGTACCTGAACGGCCCGCAGACGATGCTCGCGCGCCGCACGATCGTGGTGCACTACCTGAACTCCGTGCCGCTCGCCGCGCGGCCGCACGTCGGCGAAATCACCGGCATCGGCGACGGCCTCGCCGCGTGGTACGGCCGCGACTTCAACGACGTGAACCGCGTGCTGTCCGCGCCGACGACCGGCGACAACGTCGACCAGCAAGGCAAGATGTTCCGCGAGGCGCTGTCGCTGCTGATCGCGCAGCGCGCGCCGTCGTACTTCCTCAACCGCGGCTATCCGGCGCTGCAGAAGCTGACCGACAGCTACCTGCGGCTGCTGTCGAACGGCGGCGTGATCTCGCCCGCGCTGCGCGATGCCGCGCTCGCCGCGCAGATCGAACGCAGCGCGCCGCCGGCCGCCGCGCGCGTGCAGTCGTTCGTGTCGCGCAAAGCCGTGACCTCCGCGCGCGCGTCGCTGCTGTCGGCGCTCGGCATCAGCGACCTGTACCAGCTCGACCAGCTCGACCTGCAGGCCACCAGCACGCTCGACAACGGCGTGCAGCAGGCGGTCGCCGAGCGGCTCGCGCGGGCGTCGACGCGCGACGGCGCGCAGGCCGCCGGCCTGTACGGTTTCGAGATGCTCGCGCCGAAGGACGACCCGTCGCACCTCACGTACAGCTTCACGCTGTACGAGCACCGCAACGGCGCGAACATGCTGCGCGTGCAGACCGACAGCGTGAACCAGCCGTTCGACGTGAACCGCGGCGGCCGCATCAACCTCGGCTCGACCGCGAAGCTCCGCACGCTGATCACGTACCTGCAGATCGTCGCCGACCTGCATGCGCGCTATGCAAACCTGTCGAACGCGGCGCTGGCGCGCGTGAAACCGGATCCGATCGACGGGCTGTCGCGCTGGGCGCTCGATTACCTGTCGCATACGCGCGACCGTTCGCTGCAGGCGATGCTCGATGCGTCCGTCGAGCGCAAGTATTCGGCGAGCCCGGACGTGTTCTACACGGGCGGCGGCGCGCAGGTGTTCTCGAACTTCGAGAAGTCGGACAACGGCCGCATCCTGACGCTGCACGCGGCGTTCGAGCACTCGGTCAACCTCGTGTTCGTGCGGCTGATGCGCGACATCGTCCACTACGAAACGCTGCAGGCGGCCGGCCCGTCGTCGTCGTGGCTCAACGATCCCGCGCAGCGCCAGCATTACCTGCAGCAATTCGTCGACGGCGAAAGCCAGGTCTACGTGAAGCGCTACTACACGCGCTATGCGGGCAAGGCGCCCGACGACGCGCTCGCGCTGATGCTGCGCGACGTACGCAAGTCGCCGCCGAAGCTCGCGACGGTGCTGCGCAGCGTCGCGCCGAACGAATCGCTTGCATGGTTCGATGCGCAGATGCGCGCGCAACTGAAAGGCACGCCGGCCGCGACGCTGTCCGACGACGATCTCGCCGCGCTCTACGCGAAGTACGCGATCGACCGCTTCAACCTCAACGATCGCGGCTATATCGCCAGCGTCCATCCGCTCGCACTGTGGACGCTCAACTACCTGCGCGCGCACCCGGCCGCGTCGCTCGCCGACGTTCAGCGCGACAGTCGCGACGCGCGTTTCTACACGTATTCGTGGCTGTACAAGACCCGCTACCACGCGACGCAGGACCGGCGCATCCGCCGCATGGTCGAGCTGCGCGCGTACGCGGAAATCACGAAGTCGTGGCGCGCGCTCGGCTACCCGTTCGCGGAGGTGACGCCGTCCTACGCGGCCGCGATCGGCGCCTCGGGCGACCAGCCCGACGCGCTCGCGAAACTGATCGGCCTGATCGCGAACGGCGGCCAGAAGGCGCCGACCGAGACGATCACACGGCTCGATTTCGCGAAGGGCACGCCGTACGAAACCCGCTTCGTGCGCGCGGCCGCGCAGCCGCAGCCGATGCTGGCGCCGGAGATCGTCAACGTCGCGCGCACGCTGCTGCGCGACGTCGTGCTCCACGGCACCGCCCGCCGCCTCGCGGGCGGGCTCACGCTGCCGGACGGCAAGACGCTCGACGTGTACGGCAAGACCGGGACGGGCGACCAGCGCTTCAACATCTATGCGCGCGGCGCGCGGCTGATCGAGTCGCGCAAGGTCAACCGCAGCGGCACCTTCGTGTTCGCGATCGGCGACCGGTTCTTCGGCGTGCTGACGGCGACCGCGCACGAGCCGTATGCGGCACGCTACGACTTCACGAGCGCGATGGCCGTGCAGTTGCTGAAGTCGATGGCGCCGGCGCTCGCGCCGCTGATCGAACGCCCGGCCGACGCCGGCACGCGCACCGCCGGCCCGGCGCCGCAGGCGGAAACGCCTGCGCCGAACGCGGCGGCCGTGCAACCGTCGTGATCGAGTCGCGCCGCGCAGGCGCCCGCAACGGCGCGCCGCTCAGCGCGAGCGGCCGTCGTAGTGCGTGACGGGCAGCGCGTCGAGATCGACGCCCTCGACGCAGCGCACGTTGATCGCGGCCATCGCGGTGCCGTCCGGATGGACGCCTTCGCCGAATACATGAATCCCGCACCGCTTGCAGAAGCGATGCCGGATCACGTGCTTGTTGAACAGGTAGGTCGCGAGATTTTCGTCGGGCGTCAGCAGCGTCATGTGGTCGCGCGGCACGAACCACATCAGCGCGCCCTTGCGCTGGCAGATCGAGCAGTTGCACGCCATCACGCCCTGCAGGTCGCCTTCCGCCTCGAACGTCACGTCGCCGCAATGACAGCTTCCGCGATAAAGCATGGTCGTCTCCCGGTGCAGCCCGTGCGCAGCGACGGCGCCCGGGCGGGACGCCGTTGGCCGGGCCGATCCAAACGCGTACAGTAGCGCTCGCACGCGCCGCACGCAATGTCCGGGCGGCGCCCATCCGTCATCGACCCAGGAGACCCTCATGCTCGAACTGCGCCCCGGCTGCGAATGCTGCGACAAGGACCTGCCGCCCGATTCGGCGGAAGCGCGCATCTGTACATTTGAATGTACGTTCTGCGCGACTTGCGCGGACGACGTGCTGAAGGGCCGCTGCCCGAACTGCGGCGGCGACCTGGTCGCGCGGCCGCGGCGACCGGCGAGCCTGCTCGCGAAGTACCCGCCGTCGACGGAACGCATCCACAAGCCGGGCGGCTGCGCGAACGCCTGACGGCGCGCTTCGCCCCGCTCCCGTCACGACATCTCGATCCGCGCGCGCGTCACCGCGAGCAGCGTCGCCATCGCGCGGCGCGCGCCGTCTTCGTCGCGCACGCGAATCGCGTCGCTGACGGCCGTGTGCTCGGCAAGCGACGCGTTGTACACGTCTGCCCGGCGCGCGTTCAGCTGCAGTTGCGCCTCGAGCGTCCGATCGATCAGCGCGCCGAGCGGCACCAGCAGCTCGTTGCCGCCGGCCTCCAGCACGCTCAGGTGAAAGTGCAGGTCGGCGCGTACCCATTCGTCGACGTTGCGCGCGGCGGCCATCGCGCGCACCGCGCCGTCGATCGCGTCGAAGGCTTCGGGCGTATGGGTGCGCGCGGCGAGCGCGGCCGCGTGCGGCTCGATCATCTCGCGCATTTCCTGCAGCTTCAGCGCGAACGCGAGCGGCGGCGCGACGCGCGCATACCAGTCGAGCAGGTCAGCATCGAGCAGGTTCCACGCACGGCGCGGCCGCACGCGCGTGCCGACCTTCGGCCGCGATTCGACCAGCCCCTTCGACGTCAGCGTGCGCAGCGCCTCGCGCATCACCGTGCGGCTCACGCCGTACATCTCCATCAGGTCGGGTTCCCTCGGCAGCAGCGATTCGGGCGGATAGTCGCCGCGCAGGATCGCCGTCGCGAGCCGGAAGGCCGTCTGTCCATGCAGGTCGCGTTGAATGATCGTTCTCCGTCGGGCGGCTGCCCACTATCTGCACATTAATGCTATTAATACTATTTTTTATTCGACTACGCTAGGATAACCGTGAAAGCACGGATCGTGCGCCGCGCCCGCGCGGGCGCGCCGGTCAATCATGGAGACTAGCCTCATGAAAATCACCCGCCTCGAAACGTTCGTCGTCCCGCCCCGGTGGCTCTTCCTCAAGATCGAAACCGACGAGGGCATCATCGGCTGGGGCGAGCCCGTCGTCGAAGGCCGCGCGCACACGGTCGAGGCCGCCGTGCAGGAACTGGCCGACTACCTGGTCGGCCGCGACCCGCTGTTGATCGAGGATCACTGGCAGGTGATGTACCGCGCGGGCTTCTACCGCGGCGGCCCGATCATGATGAGCGCGATCGCGGGCGTCGACCAGGCGCTGTGGGACATCAAGGGCAAGCATCACGGCGTGCCCGTGCACGCGCTGCTCGGCGGCCAGGTGCGCGATCGCATCAAGGTGTACTCGTGGATCGGCGGCGACCGGCCGAGCGACGTCGCGAACAATGCGCGCGCGGTGGTCGAGCGCGGCTTCAAGGCCGTGAAGATGAACGGCTCCGAGGAGCTGCAGATCGTCGACACCTACGACAAGGTCGAGCAGGTGATCGCGAACGTCGCGGCGGTGCGCGACGCGGTCGGCCCGCACGTCGGGATCGGCGTCGACTTCCACGGCCGCGTGCACAAGCCGATGGCGAAGGTGCTCGCGAAGGAACTCGACCCGTACAAGCTGATGTTCATCGAGGAGCCGGTGCTGTCGGAGAACGCCGAGGCGCTGCGCGACATCGTCAACCAGACCAACACGCCGATCGCGCTCGGCGAGCGGCTGTACTCGCGCTGGGACTTCAAGCACATCCTCGCGGGCGGCTACGTCGACATCATCCAGCCGGACGCATCGCACGCGGGCGGCATCACCGAGTGCCGCAAGATCGCGACGCTCGCGGAAAGCTACGACGTCGCGCTCGCGCTGCATTGCCCGCTCGGGCCGATCGCGCTCGCCGCGTGCCTGCAGCTCGACGCGATCAGCTACAACGCGTTCATCCAGGAACAGAGCCTCGGCATCCACTACAACCAGGGCAACGACCTGCTCGACTATCTGCGCAACCCCGAGGTGTTCCGCTACGACGATGGCTTCGTCGCGATCCCGCAAGGGCCGGGGCTCGGCATCGACGTGAACGAGGAGAAGGTGCGCGAGATGGCGAAGACCGGCCATCGCTGGCGCAACCCGGTGTGGCGCCACGCGGACGGCAGCGTCGCCGAGTGGTGATGAACGCGTGAGATAAGAAAGACGCGGGGCGCGGCGCACGCCGCGCAATGCGTTCGACACGGCCGCCCCGACAAGGCGGCCGTTCTTGCATCCGTACCCCGCATGCGGCGCTCCGCCCCGCACCGTTCGGCCGTCAGCCGAGCGCCGCGAACCCCGGCACGCTGAACGACAGCACGGCCGCCGCGACGAACACGCCGATCATCGTCATCCCTTCGAGATGCAGGATGTTGCGGAACGTGTACGCGTCCTCGGTCGACGCGGTGCGGCGCAGGCGCGGCAGCGCCGAGAAGCGGTTGAGCCCGCCGAGCACGAGCGCGAGCGCGACGAGCAGCAGCTTCAGCAGCAACACGCGCCCCCACGTGCTGCCGTCGAGCGGCGCGAGCGAGCCGCCGAGCCCGCGGATCGCGTTGAGCACGCCGGTGCCGAGCACGAAGACGACCGCGACGATCGACGTGCGCGACAGGTGCTGGCCGATGCGGATCAGCGCGCCGCGCGCGACCGACGTCCCCAGCGCCGGCAACACCGCAAGCCCGCCCGCGAGCACGAGGCCGCCCCATACGGCGGTGGCCAGCAGGTGCAGCGTCTGCACGCCGACCGCCGCGGACAGCACGCCGCTGTCGGCCGCATGGCCGAGCGACGCCTTGCCGGCCGCGACCACGATCACCGCGAGCCACAGCACCGCATGCGCGACCGGGCCGTCCGGCTTCGCGAGCGCGACGATCGCGAGCAGCAGCGCGCCGGCGAACGCGACGCTCCACGCGAAGCCCGTATGCGTTTGCATCAGCATGACGGGAATCGCGGCGAACGCGCCGCCGAGCCCCGCGCCGCTCATCGTCGCGGCCTCGTAGACGAGCCAGCCGAGATCGGCGAGCACCAGCGCCAGCGCCGCCGCGGCCAGCGAATGTTGCGCACGCAGCCATGCAGGGTGCGACGGCGCGATGACCGGCCGCGCACCGTCCTTGCCGAGCCACGCCTTGAGCAGCGCCGAGCCGACCGCCATCGCGAACGCCGCATCCATCAGCGCCGCGAGCGCGACCTGGCCGATCCACAAGCTGTCGAACTTCATCGCGCGCACCCTCCCGCAAGCGGCAGGCCGGCAGTGCGGCGGCACCGGGACGGACAGCGGGACGGACAGCGTGAGGCAAGCAACGGCACAGTAGAAAACGTCATCGATGAATCCGGAAACGGGAGAAATGACTGGACCTGCGGCGGAGGCGGCGCCGCGCGACCCGCGAGTGTACGGTCTTCGATGGGGAAAACGCACGCCGGTTCACATGACCCCGGCGCAATGCGCGTCAAATTGTCGCAAGTCGCAAACGGACAGGAACCGATGTCCTTTTGCCAAATAGCCGTCATTACCCATCGATGATAGAATGCCGCGTCGCAGCAGCCCGGCTGTCCTGCCGTCCATGCGCCGAGCCGATCGTAGCCCGGACAAGGTCCCCGACGAATAAACATGGAGTCTCGTGTGTCTTCAAGACGCCTCTTCCGTCCGCTGCTCGCCGTTCTGATGATCGGCGGCGCGGGCCTTATGAGCGCTGCCCAAGCGCAGACCAAGCCCACGGAGCAAGCGCACGCCCAGCAGGCGCCGCTCAAGGCACCCGATACCATGGCCGAGCGCGTGCGCGGCTGTACCGCATGCCACGGCGTTCACGGCCAGGGCACGGACAACGACTACTTCCCGCGTCTTGCCGGCAAGCCGGCCGAGTACCTGTACAACCAGCTCGTCAACTTCCGCGACGGCCGGCGCAAGTACCCGCCGATGAACTATCTGCTGACGTACCTGAACGACGATTACCTGAAGGAAATCGCGGAGCACTTCTCGGCCGAACGTCCGCCGTACCCGACGCCGGCGAAGCCGACGCTGCCGGCCGCGACGCTCGCACGCGGCAAGCAGCTCGTCACGCAGGGCGACCCGTCGCGCAAGCTGCCGGCCTGCGTGGCCTGCCACGGCGCAGGGCTGACCGGCATGCAGCCGGCGATCCCGGGCCTCGTCGGCCTGCACGCCGATTACCTGAGCGCGCAGCTCGGCGCATGGCGCTCGGGCAACCGCCACGCGAAGGCGCCCGATTGCATGCACGACATCGCCGCGAAGCTTTCCGACGAAGACGTGACGGCCGTGACCGCGTGGCTCGCCGCGCAACCGGCGCCCGCCAACCCCGTGCCGGCCCCGGCGCGTTCGATGAAGACTCCGCTCGCCTGCGGCAGCGAACCGCAATAAGGCAAGGGAGACAGACACAATGAAACGCAAGTCCCTGTTTGCACTCTCGGCCGTCGCGATCGTCGCGGCTGCCGCCCTCGTGCCGGTCCTGTGGCCGGGCAACGACACGCTGCACGGCGCTGCCGCCGTCGCGGCCACGCCGGCCGACCAGGCCGCGCTGATCAAGAAGGGCGAATACCTCGCGCGCGTCGGCGACTGTATCGCGTGCCACACCGTGCGCGGCGGCAAGTCGTTCGCGGGCGGCCTGCCGATGGCGACGCCGTTCGGCACGATGTACACGCCGAACATCACGCCGGACGACCAGAACGGTATCGGCAAGTGGACGTCGGACGACTTCTACCGCGCGATGCACACCGGTCGCTCGAAGGACGGCAGCCTGCTGTACCCGGGCTTCCCGTTCGCGAGCTACACGAAGGTCACGCGCGCCGATTCGGACGCGATCTACGCGTACCTGCGTTCGGTCGCGCCGGTGTCGGTGCCGAGCCGTCCGCACGAACTGAAGTTCCCGTTCAACAACCGCAACCTGCTGATCGGCTGGCGCACGCTGTTCTTCAAGGAAGGCGAATACAAGCCGGATCCGACGAAGTCGGTCGAATGGAACCGCGGCGCGTATCTCGTCGAAGGCCTCGGCCACTGCTCGATGTGCCACACGTCGATCAACATGATGGGTGGCCCGGTGAGCTCCTCGGCGTTCGCCGGCGGCCTGATCCCGCTGCAGAACTGGTATGCGCCGTCGCTGACGAACGACAAGGAACTCGGCCTCGGCGACTGGCACGTGCAGGAGCTGTCCGACCTGCTGCAGGCCGGCGTGTCGCAGAAGGGCGCGGTGTTCGGCCCGATGGCGGACGTGGTCCACAACAGCCTGCAGTACATGACCGACGAAGATACGCGCGCGATGTCGACGTACCTGAAGTCGATCCCGCAGAAGGCTGAAGCGCCGAAGAACATGCAGTACGAACCGTCGAAGCAGTTCGGCAACGCGCTGTTCGACCAGGGCAAGAAGATCTACGCGGACAACTGCGCGACCTGCCACGCCGAAAACGGCGCGGGCAAGCCACCGGCCTATCCGCCGCTCGCAGGCAACCACTCGATCATGATGGAATCGGCCGTCAACCCGATCCGCATGGTGCTGAATGGCGGCTACCCGCCGAGCACGTTCAAGAATCCGCGTCCGTATGGGATGCCGCCGTTCGCGCAGTCGCTGTCGAACCAGGAAGTCGCGGCGGTCGTCACGTATATCCGGATGTCTTGGGGTAACAACGGTACGCCGATCTCGCCGCAACAGGTGAGCGACCTGCGTTCCGCGCCGCTCGACTAAGAAGCGGCTCACACAAACGGGGCGCGGCTGCGGGAAACCGCGGCCGCGCCCTTTTGCTTTTTGGCTGTTTAGCGATGCAGGTTTGCCGCGCGGGCCGCGCGATGCATCGCCGATCATAAAACTCAAGAGTGGTATCTATGTCTTTCGAATCTCTCGGCCTGGCCGAACCGCTGGTCAAGGCGGTCAACGAGCTCGGCTACACGTCGCCGACCCCGATCCAGCAGCAGGCGATCCCGGCCGTCCTCGGCGGCGGCGACCTGCTCGCCGGCGCACAAACCGGCACCGGCAAGACCGCCGGCTTCACGCTGCCGATCCTGCAACGCCTGCACACGTTCTACGCCGAGCACCGTGGCGCGAAGCGCGCGGTGCGCGCGCTGATCCTCACGCCGACGCGCGAACTCGCCGCCCAGGTCGAGGAAAGCGTGCGCGCGTACAGCAAGTACCTGAAGCTGCGCTCGACCGTGATGTTCGGCGGCGTCAGCATCAATCCGCAGATCGATGCGCTCAAGCGCGGCGTCGACATCGTCGTCGCGACGCCGGGGCGCCTGCTCGACCACATGCAGCAGAAGACCATCGACCTGTCGGATCTCGACATCCTCGTGCTCGACGAAGCCGACCGGATGCTCGACATGGGCTTCATCCACGACATCAAGCGCGTGCTCGCGAAGCTGCCGCCGCAGCGCCAGAACCTGCTGTTCTCGGCCACCTTCTCCGATGAAATCAAGGCGCTCGCCGACAGCCTGCTCGACTCGCCCGCGCTGATCGAGGTCGCCCGCCGCAACACGACCGCCGAGAGCGTCGCGCAGAAGATCCATCCGGTCGACCGCGACCGCAAGCGCGAGCTGCTCACGCACCTGATCCGCGAACACAACTGGTTCCAGGTGCTCGTGTTCACGCGCACCAAGCACGGCGCGAACCGGCTCGCCGAGCAACTGACGAAGGACGGCATCAGCGCGATGGCGATCCACGGCAACAAGAGCCAGTCGGCGCGTACGCGCGCGCTGGCCGAGTTCAAGAACAGCACGCTGCAGGTGCTCGTCGCGACCGATATCGCCGCGCGCGGGATCGACATCGACCAGTTGCCGCACGTCGTCAACTTCGACCTGCCGAACGTGCCCGAGGATTACGTGCACCGGATCGGCCGCACGGGCCGCGCGGGCGCGACCGGCGAAGCCGTGTCGCTCGTGTGCGTCGACGAGAAGCAGCTGCTGCGCGACATCGAGCGGCTGATCAAGCGCGAGATCCCGCAGGAAGTGATCGCGGGCTTCGAACCCGATCCGAACGCGAAGCCGGAGCCGATCCAGCAACGCCGCGGCCAGCAGCAACCGCGCGGCGGCGGCGGTGGCGGCGGCAATCGCCAGCCGCGTGCCGGCGGCTCAGGCCAGCCGGCCGCGAAACGCGACGGCAACGCGCAACCGAAGGCATCGCAACCGAAGGCTGCACAGCAGAAGGCCGCGAAGCCGCGCACGCAAGGCGGCGCCGGCGCGGGTGGCAATAGCGGCGGACGTCCGGCAGGCGGCGCCAACGGCGCCCGCCCGGCAAGCGGCAACGCCGCGCATCCGAACCGCAACCGTTCGTCGCGCAGCGGCCAGCGCGGTCACTGAAGCCGCGCGGCCGCGCGCCGCAGGTGCTCGATCTGGCGTTGCCAGCGTGCGAGCACCGCGGCGCGCTCCCCTTCCAGCGTGAACGTGACGCCTGTCGCGAGACGCGCATAGCCGACCCGCTGCGCATCGCCGTGCGCGATCGTCGCAGCGAATCCGGCCAGCCCGCCGAAGTCCCCTTCGAGCGGCATCATCTCCAGTTGCGCCTGAAAGAATGCCCCGTCCGCGACCAGCGTCAACGCGGCCGTGCGCCGTTGCGCGATCGCGCGCGCCGCCCGCGACTGCGGCCAGAGCGCGATCAGCAGCGTGCGCGCATCGTGCGCGTAGATCTCGCCGACGCCGAGCAGCGTCGTGCGCAACTGGCCGTCGTCGGTCGCGACGATCAGCGACGCGGCGACGTCGGCATGACGCTCGAGCGCGGTGCCGTCGAACCGCGACACGACGGCGGACGGCCACGCATCGAACGTCCATTGTTCGAGTGCGTGGCGATGGGTATCGGTCATGATGGCGTGGCCCGGCTGCGGATCGGATGAGGATGCGCCAGCATACGCGCGACGGGCCGCCCCGCGGCGATCAGCGCAGGAAAACGTGCCGCGTGATCTTCGTGAGCGGATAGTGGACGCCCGGCTGGATCTTCGCGGGCAGGTCGAGCGGCTTGAGCAGCATCTTCACGCACATGTCGGCCGACAGGTTGCGCCGGACCAGCGAATTGATGCGCGCGGCGCGCTCGCGGTTGTACTGGCTGTCGCCGACGCGGTCCGGATAGCGGATCGCGAACACGTGGCGCAGCGCGATCTCGGAATCCTCGTTCTTGATTTCCATCACACGGCGCGCGAGCGCACCGAGCACCGCGAGCCGGCCGTTGCCTTCGACCTGGTTGTACTTCTTGAAGAACTTGAAGAAGTGCTTGTAGTGACGCACTTCGTCCGTGCGGATGTTGTCGGTGATTTCCTTCAGCACCGGCTCGTCCGAGCATTCGTTGATCGCGCGATAGAGCGTGGCCGTGCCCGTCTCGACGACGCAGCGTGCGACCATTTCGAGCGCGCGGGTCTTTTCGAATGCCTCGACCGAGCACGTCTTCGAATACTCGGCGAAGAAATTCGCGAAGGCCGTATCCCAGTCGAACTCGGGCCACACGTGCGCGATATACGCCTTCAGCGCGCGGCCGTGCTGCAATTCTTCGGGCTCCCATGCATTGTTGAGCCATGCGGAGACTTCCGGATCGTCATTGAAGAATTCGCTCAGATTGCTCGTATAGAGATCCGAGCCGCTTTCGATGAACGACGACGCGCACAGCAGCAGCAGCAGATCCTCGTTCGCGGCGGCACGCTGACGATCGATCCGGTTCAGGTCGATGTCCTCGATACGCCACGGCATCACATGCGTCGTTTTGGTGTCCATGGTAGTGCGCTCCCAGTCGTCGCGCGGAGGCCGGCCCATGCCTGGGGCACAGGCGCCAGCCGATCCGCAGGCGGCGTTTTACTTGCGTTTATAGTGAGTCGGTCCGGCCGAACCATCCTGGCATCTTAGCCGGACTTTGAAGTTCGTGCTCCAGAGCACTGACCATACCCGACAGGCGCAGTTCCACGGCGTCCGTTGCCGTTCGTTAGACGAGTCCTTCAAACCGCTTGCGCGCGGTCGACCAGATCCGCCGCGCCAAACGAAACGGGCGGCCGCCGGGCCGCCCGTAATGCTGGGCAATTGCAAAGAAAGCTGGAAGCGATCCGTCAGAAACCGGCCGCGAGCCCATCGCGCCGGCTGTCGCTCGCGGCCACGTAGCCGCGCTCCGGATCGTCGGGATCGAGCCGCCACACGAACTGCCCGGAACCGAAATCCATGTAAGGATCGTCGATCGACTGGATCGTATGGCCGCGGGCGGCCAGCGCGTCGACCGTCGCGCGGTTCATCGTCGCCTCGACGTCGAGCGTGAAGTCGCGATTGACCTTCCAGCGCGGCGCGCAACACGCGGCCTGCGGCTGCTGGCCATAGCCGAGCATCCGCACGACGGTCTGCAGATGGCCCTGCGGCTGCATGTCGCCGCCCATCACGCCGAAGCTCATCACGGCCTCGGTGCGGCCATTGGCTTCCTCGGTAACGAACGCCGGGATGATCGTGTGGAACGGCCGCTTGCCGCCCGCGACGACGTTCGGCGAAGCCGGGTCCATCGAGAAGCCGTGCCCGCGGTTCTGCAGCGCAATGCCGGCGCCGGGCACGACGAGCCCCGAGCCGAAGCCCATGTAGTTCGACTGGATGAAGCTCACCATCATCCCGCGCTCGTCGGCCGCCGACAGGTAGATCGTGCCGCCCGAATGCGGACGGCCGGCGGCGAAGTGCGTCGCACGCGCGCGATCGATCAGCTTCGCGCGTTCGGCGAGATACGCATCGTCGAGCATCTGTTCGGGCGTGACGTCCATCGCGCGCGGATCGGCGACGTAGCGATAGACGTCGGCGAACGCGAGCTTCATCGCCTCGATCTGCAGATGCTGCGAATCGACCGAGTCGACCGGGCACTCGGTCACGCCCGCGTGCTCGGCGATGCCGAGCGCGATCAGCGCGGCGATGCCCTGCCCGTTCGGCGGGATCTCGTGAATCGTGTGACGGCCGAAGCGCTTGCCGATCGGCTCGACCCATTCCGGCCGGTACGCGCGCAGGTCGGCTTCGGTCAGCGCGCCGCCGCCTTCGCGCGCGAACGCGGCGATACGCTCGGCGAGCGCGCCTTCGTAGAACGCCCGCGCGCCGTCCTTCGCGAGCGTGCGCAGCGTCTGCGCATGACCGGGCAGGCACACGCGTTCGCCGACGAGCGGCGCGCGGCCGCGCGGCATGAAGGTGTCCGCGAAACCGGGCAGGCCCTGCAGTTCGGGGACGGCCGCCGCCCACTTGTGCGCGACGATCGGCGGCACCGAAAAGCCGCGTTCCGCGATCTCGATCGCCGGCTCGAGCAGGTCCGCGAACGGCAGCGAACCGAACTTCGCGTGCAGCGCTTCCCAGCCTGCGATCACGCCCGGCACGGTGACGGTGTCCCAGCCGCGCGTCGGCTTGTTCGCGATGCCGCGCGCGTCCTCGCCGTGACGCTTGCGGAAGTAGTCGACGTTCCATGCGGCCGGCGCGACGCCCGATGCGTTGAGTCCCGACAGTCGCTCGCCATCCCACACGAGCGCGAACGCATCGCCGCCGAGCCCGCACGACACGGGCTCGACGACCGTGATCGCGGCGGCCGCGGCCAGCGCCGCGTCGACCGCGTTGCCGCCCTTCCACAGCATCCGCAGCCCGGCCTGCGCGGCCAGCGGATGCGACGTCGACACGACGTTGCGCGCGAACACCGGAATGCGGGTCGACGGATACGGGTTGTGCCAGTTGAAGCCACTCATCGAGACCACCTCGTCGAAAGCTGAATGAACGGGCCCGTACGAACGGGCAATCCGCCATTGCAGCGCGATCGGCCTGATCGCACAAATTCATTTGTCACATGAATCCATGCCATTTCCGCATGAATCATACGCGCCGATGTCCGGCAGGCCGGCCGAACGCCGTTGCCGCCCTTACAATACCCGCTCCGTCTCACGACACGACCATCGAGCCATGACCCGAGATCCCCGCCTCACCCTCAACGCGCGCCAGCAGGAATTGCTCGAATGGGTGCAGCGCGACGGCTTCGTGACCGTCGACGATCTCGCCGCGCACTTCGCGGTCACGCCGCAGACGATCCGCCGCGACGTGAACTGGCTTGCCGACCTGAACCTGCTGCGCCGCTATCACGGCGGCGCGAGCCTGCCGACCAGCTCGGAGAACGTGTCGTACACCGCGCGCCAGCGGATGTTCCACGACGAGAAGCGGCGCATCGCGGCGCTCGCGGCGTCGCACATCCCCGACCAGGCGTCGCTGTTCATCAACCTCGGCACGACGACCGAGGAAGTCGCGCGCGCGCTGAACCGCCATCACGGGCTGCACGTGATCACGAACAACCTGAACGTCGCGTCGATGATGAGCGGCTACCCCGACTGCGAGGTGCTGATCACGGGCGGCATCGTGCGGCCGTGGGACAAGGGCATCGTCGGCGAGCTCGCGATCGACTTCATCCGGCAGTTCAAGGTCGACTACGCGATCATCGGCACGTCGGCGATCGAAGCCGACGGCACGCTGCGCGATTTCGACACGCGCGAGGTGCGCGTCGCCGAGGCGATCATGCAGCATGCGCGCACGGTGTACCTCGTCACCGATCATTCGAAGGTCGGCCGCCCGGCGCTCGTGCGCCAGGGCCATCTGAGCCAGGTGCACGCGCTCTTCACCGACAAGCCGCTGCCGCCCGACATGGCCGATACGGTGGCCGCCGCCGGCACCCAGGTGTACGTCGCGGAATGACGGTTGCGATGCTGCACCGCACCTGAAACTTCAAGTGAAATCAAGAAGTTGGCGCCGCGCACGAACCGCTTGTGGCATGCGCTTCTGTCAAACGGAAAATTAACGGGGCACGATTTGTCGTTGCGTGCGCGCTCGACTAGACTCCAGTTCCCCGGCCCGTTCGCCGATCCGCCTGTGCCAGGGCGGTGCGAATCGCAGGGTCGGCAAAGACAGCTTTCCCCCCAAGCCATACCCCTGCGGGGTATCGCGCGTCGGCGTATGCGCCGGCCGCGCGGGCAGTCCGATTGCCATGGAGAGAACGATGCTGAGTCCGCATGAATTCGCCACGCTCTTGCTTGTGAAGGACGCGCCTGATCAGCGCGACATGGATCGGGATGAACTGGACATCCTGCTCGAACAACAGCTCGTCCGCCTGGAAGGGCTCGGCTCGGGGCGCAGATACTGCGTGACCGAGACCGGCGACGCCACGCTGCGATCCGTCAAGTACCGCTATTCGTAAGCCCCGCCGTTCCCGACCTTGACCTGATCGCGCGGCCGGCATCCGGCCGCGCGGTCGTTTCCGCCTCCCGCCTGCCCGTTCGCCGCCGGCTTCAACCGCCGCGCAGCGTCGGATCGACCGCCGCCCGCCAGCTGATGGCCTGCGCGCGCCCCGTTGAAATACGCGATCCAGCCCGCGCGTGCCGCCGCATCAGGCGCCACATAGTGGGTCGAAAGTTCGTTTACGAACGCGCAATAGTTCGCTTCGGTCAGCCCGCGATACCGTTTCGCGACGTACGCGTCGTACAGCGTCGAATAGACCGGCTGCGCGTCCGCGCCCCAGTCGCGCACGGCGCCGCCGCACGACGTCTGCAAGTCGACGAACGACGGCGCGCGCCAGTTGCCGGCGAGCGGCGGCGTCCCCGCGCTGCACCCCGCCAGCAGGACGGCGCACACGCCGGCCCACATCCCAATACGCATGATTCACCTCGCGAAACGGTCGATTTCGCCAGTATCGTCCGGGATCGTGTCGCGCGCTACTGGCCCCGCTTTTTCGAACTTTACTTTTTCGATTTCGTTCGTTAAATTTCGAATTCGAACATTTCATGTTCGCCCTATTTCAACAGACGATAAGGACAGCAGGTGACCCAACCGAATCGCTACGATCTGCTCGTCGTCGGCGGCGGCATCAACGGCGCGGGGATCGCGCGCGATGCGGCCGGCCGCGGCCTGTCGGTCATGCTCTGCGAGCAGGACGACCTCGCGTCGCACACGTCGTCGTCCAGCACGAAGCTGATTCACGGCGGCCTGCGTTACCTCGAGTACAACGAGTTCGGACTGGTGCGCAAGGCGCTGCAGGAACGCGAAACGCTGCTGCGCGCGGCGCCGCACATCATGTGGCCGCTGCGCTTCGTGATGCCGCACATGCCGAATCTGCGCCCGGCCTGGCTGATCCGCATCGGCCTGTTCCTCTACGATCACCTCGCGAAACGCGAACTGCTGCCCGGCTCGCGCGGCATCGACATGCGCCGCCATGCGGCCGGCGCGCCGCTGATCGACTCGATCAAGCGCGGCTTCGTGTATTCCGACGGCTGGGTCGACGACGCGCGCCTCGTCGTGCTGAACGCGATGGATGCGAAGGAGCGCGGCGCCGAGATCCTGACGCGAACGAAGCTCGTGTCCGCCGAACGCCGCGGCGACGAATGGGAAGCGCGGCTCCAGCACGCCGACGGTTCGATCCGCGTCGTGCAGGCACGCGCGATCGCGAACGCGGCCGGCCCGTGGGTCGGCGACGTGCTGCACGGCGCGCTCGGCCGCGGCGCGCATCACAGCGTGCGGCTCGTGAAGGGCAGCCACATCATCACGCGCCGGCTGTTCGATCACGATCACGCGTACATCTTCCAGAACCCGGACAAGCGGATCATCTTCGCGATTCCGTACGAGCACGACTTCACGCTGATCGGCACGACCGACGTCGAATACACGAACGATCCCGCGAAGGTCGCGATCGATCGCGACGAGACGCAGTATCTGTGCGATTCGATCAACCGCTACTTCAAGCGCAAGATCTCGCCGGCCGACGTGCACTGGACCTATTCGGGTGTGCGCCCACTGCTGGAAGACGAGAACGCGGCGAACGCGTCGGCCGTCACGCGCGACTATCGCCTCGAACTCGACGACGGCGCGGGCGCGCCGCTCTTGTCGGTGTTCGGCGGCAAGATCACGACGTTCCGCAAGCTCGCGGAAGAAGCCGGCGACATGCTGTGCCGCGCGCTCGGCCGCGACGCGAAGACCTGGACGGCCGGCGTCGCGCTGCCGGGCGGCGATATCGCCGACGCGAAATTCGACGGGTTCGCCAGTGCGTTCGCGAAACGCCATCCGTGGCTGCCCGCCGCGCTCGCACGCCGCTATGCGCGCGCGTACGGCACGCGTGCGGAGCGCGTGGTCGACGGCGCGACCTCGCTCGCCGACCTCGGCGCCGAAATCGCACCGGGCATCCACGACGCCGAACTGCGCTACCTGCGCGACGCCGAATGGGCGACCTGCGCGCAGGACGTGCTGTGGCGTCGCTCGAAGCTGGGCCTGCACGTCGCGCCCGGCACGCTGGACGCCGTGACCGCCGCGGTCGACGCGTGGTTCGCCGCCGCGCACGCGCCGCACGCGTGACTCGAATGCAAGTTGCAGTTGCCGTTGCCTGACCGACGTTGATTCACCGACGCGCCGCCCACATGCGGCGCGCATCACAACTAAGCCAATCCACGGATGGAGATGAGAGACATGCAGGACCAGTACATCCTCGCGCTTGACCAGGGCACCACGAGTTCCCGCGCGATGCTGTTCGATCGCCAGGGCAACATCGTATCGATCGCCCAGAAGGAATTCGAACAGATCTACCCGCAACCCGGCTGGGTCGAGCACGACCCGCAGGAAATCTGGTCGACGCAAGCCGGCGTCGCCGCGGAAGCCGTCACGCGCACGGGCCTGAACGGCACGTCGATCGCCGCGATCGGCATCACCAACCAGCGCGAGACGACGATCGTCTGGGATCGCGAGACGGGCCAGCCCGTCTACAACGCGATCGTCTGGCAGGATCGCCGCACCGCCGACTTCTGCGACTCGCTGAAGAAGCAAGGGCTCGAAGCGAAGGTGCGCGCGAAGACCGGCCTGCCGATCGACTCGTACTTCTCCGCGACGAAGATCCGCTGGATCCTCGACAACGTGCCGGGCGCGCGCGACAAGGCGCGTCAGGGCAAGCTCGCGTTCGGCACCGTCGACAGCTGGCTCGTGTGGAACTTCACGAAGCACGAGCTGCACGTGACCGACGTGACCAACGCGTCGCGCACGATGCTGTTCAACATCCACACGCGCGAGTGGGACAGCGAACTGCTGGAACTGCTCGACATTCCGCGCAGCATGCTGCCGGAAGTGAAGGCGTCGTCGGAGATCTACGGCCACACGAAGACCACCGTGTTCGCGTCGAAGATCCCGCTCGCGGGCATCGCCGGCGACCAGCACGCGGCGCTGTTCGGCCAGATGTGCACGACGTCGGGCATGGTGAAGAACACCTACGGCACCGGCTGCTTCCTGATGATGAACACCGGCGACAAGCCGATCGAGTCGAAGAACAACCTCGTCACGACGATCGCGTGGCAGATCGGCGACGACGTGCAGTACGCGCTCGAAGGCAGCATCTTCATCGCGGGTGCGGTCGTGCAGTGGCTGCGCGACGGCGTCGGCCTCATCAAGACGGCCGCCGAAATCGAGGCGCTCGCCGCGAGCGTGCCGCATACCGACGGCGTCTACCTCGTGCCCGCGTTCGCCGGCCTCGGCGCGCCGCACTGGAACGCGCGGGCGCGCGGCTCGGTGTTCGGCGTCACGCGCGGCACGAGCGCCGCGCACCTCGCGCGCGCGGCGCTCGATGCGATCGCCTACCAGTCGCTCGACGTGCTGGCCGCGATGGAAGCCGATTCGGGCATCAGCATCGGCGAGCTGCGGGTGGATGGCGGCGCGAGCGCGAACGACCTGCTGATGCAGTTCCAGGCCGATCTGCTCGGCGTCGACGCGGTGCGTCCGCAGATCACCGAGACGACCGCGCTCGGCGCGGCCTATCTCGCGGGCCTCGCGATCGGCTACTGGAAGAACCTCGACGAAGTGCGCGACCAGTGGCAGCTCGATCGCCGCTTCGCACCGTCGATGCCGAAGGAGCAGGTCGAGCAGCGCATGGCCGGCTGGCAGCGTGCGGTACGCGCCGCGAAGGCATGGGCCGACGACACCCAGTAATCCGAACGACTTCAAACGACATACAACAACACCGGCGGACCGCGCAGCGCGCGAGTCCGCCGTGACTTCGAGAGACAATCATGTCACCTTATATTGCAGAATTCATCGGCACCGCGATCCTCGTGCTGCTCGGCAACGGCGCGGTCGCAAACGTGCTGCTTGCAAAGACCAAGGGCAAAGGCGCGGACCTGATCGTGATCGTGATGGGCTGGGCGATGGCGGTATTCGTCGCGGTCTACGTGACCGCGTCGTTCAGCGGCGCGCACCTGAATCCGATCGTCACGATCAGCCTCGCGCTCGCGGGCAAGTTCGCATGGTCGAAAGTCGGCGGCTACGTGCTCGCGCAGATGCTCGGCGGGATGGCGGGCGCGCTGCTCGTGTGGCTCGCGTATCGCCAGCACTTCGCGAAGGAAGCCGATGCGGACCTGAAGCTCGCGGTGTTCTGCACGGCGCCGGCGATCCGCAGCACCACGCACAACGTGCTGACCGAAGCGATCTGCACGTTCGTGCTGATTCTCGGCGTGCTGTATCTCGCGTCGCCGCAAGTCGGCCTCGGCGCACTCGACGCGCTGCCCGTCGGCCTGCTGGTGCTCGGCATCGGCATCTCGCTCGGCGGCCCGACCGGGTATGCGATGAGCCCCGCGCGCGACCTGTCGCCGCGCATCATGCATGCGCTGCTGCCGATTCCGGGCAAGCGCGACAGCGACTGGCGCTATGCGTGGGTGCCGGTGATCGGCCCGCTGCTCGGCGGCGCCGCGGCAGCCGGCCTGTATCTGCGCCTGCACGCGATGGCCTGATCGCGGTGTGGACGACGCGCGCGGCGTGCGCTGCCGCGCGCTTCACGCCCTTCTTTTCGACGAGGCGGGCGACCGAGCTCTGACGCCGCGAATGGCGGCAACCGGCAAACGGATCGCCGCTGCCGCATGACCTACCGCACCGGCGCGGCCCCATCGGGCACATTTACCGCCACACCGCGCGGCCTGCGCGTGAAAGCACGTATGATGGCGAATCGATCGGCGTCGCCGATATCCCGCGTTTTCATCACCATGCTCGATCACCTCATCTGCGACTGCGACGGCGTGCTCGTCGACAGCGAAGTCATCGCCGACCGCGTGCTGCTCGACACGCTGTCCGCCACGTTCCCGAACCTCGATTTCGAAGCCGCCGCGAAGTCGGCGTTCGGTCAGCAGACGTCGCGTTTCCTCACCGGCATCGAAGCCCGCTTCGGCGTCGAGATGCCCGCCAACTTCATCGAGACCATCGAGCACAACATCGAGGTCGCGCTCGCGCAATCGCTCGCGCCGATCAGCGGCGTGCGCGACGCGCTGCTGAAGGTCACGCTGCCGGCCGCCGTCGTGTCGAACAGCCGGCTCGTGCGCGTGCGCAGTTCGCTCAAGCGCGCGTCGCTCACCGAGATCTTCGGCGAGCGCGTGTTCAGCTCCGAACAGGTCGCGCGGCCGAAGCCCTATCCCGACGTCTACCTGCACGCGGCGCAAACGCTCGGCGTCGCGCCGGCGCGCTGCGTCGTCGTCGAGGACAGCATCTCGGGATTGAATGCCGCGCGGGCGGCCGGGATGAAGACGATCGCGTTCGTCGGCGCGAGCCACATCCCCGACAACTATGCGGACGCGCTGCGCGCGATGGGCATCACGCGAATCATGCGCCAGATGGACGAACTGCCGGCGCTCGTCGAGGCCGGCATGCGCGGCGAATTCGGCGACGTGCAGTCCTGATCGTCGTTCGGGCCGGATCGGTCGATCCGGCCGCGCGACGGGCGCGCGAACGCGCCCGCCTTTCCTTCGCTCAGGCCGGCTCGCAGCAGCGTTCGCGCGCCGCCGCCAGCGCCTCGCGAAACGCGACGAGTTCCGCGATCGTCAGCATCGGCAGCCCGTGCCGTTGCGCGAAGCGCTCGACGTCGTCGCCGCGCGTCATCGTGCCGTCCGGATTCATCAGCTCGCACAGCACGCCGGCCGGCTTCAGGCCCGCGAGGATCGACAGGTCGACCGTGCCTTCGGTGTGACCGCGGCGCGCCAGCACGCCGCCCGGTTGCGCACGCAACGGAAACACGTGGCCGGGGCGCACGATGTCGTGCGGCTTCGCGCCGTCGGCGATCGCCGCGCGGATCGTCGTCACGCGATCGGCGGCCGACACGCCGGTATGCACACCTTCGCGCGCCTCGATCGATACGGTGAACGCGGTGCCGTTGCGGCTTTCGTTGGTCTGCACCATCGGCGGCAGTTCGAGCGCCCGCACCGTGTCGTCGGTCAGGCACAGGCACACGATGCCGCTGCACTCGCGGATCAGCAGCGCCATCGTTTCGGGCGTGATGCGCTCGGCGGCGACGATCAGGTCGGCTTCGTTCTCGCGGTCGTGGTCGTCCTGCAGCACGACCGCGCGACCTGCGCGCATCGCGTCGAGCGCGGCGGCAATGCGCGGCGGCACCGGTTCGGAATCCAGCAACGGGAGATCGGCAAAGGCGTCGGCAGGCGCCGACGAAACGGACATCAAGGACATGTGAAACGCTCCTCGCAAATACGATTTGGGCGAAAAACGTTTCAGGGCATTGCAAACAGACAGAACGACAACCCGCTTCGCATGCAGCGCGAAGCGGCCCTGACGGACATGACTATCTGCACATCTTCTCTCATCCGGACTGTGACCGTCGGCTCTGGCATTCGACCAGATCTGCTGACCCCGCGCGGATGCGCGGGCGCTCGCGGGCTCGCCGGCTTACGCCAGCCTACCGCCGGTGGGGAATTTCGCCCCGCCCTGAAGACGCACTGATTGCCGGACGGGAACACCCCGTCATCGGCGGGCCAAGCATACAACAGCCGCGCGCGACGCGCAGCGTAAAACCTTACTGACGACCCCGTCTAACGGTATCGTCCGAACGGCCGGCGGACGGAGCCGCGATCCCGCGAAAAGCGCGGAGCGCAGCCGCGCCGCGCGGCCTGCGCGATCAGTTGACCGCCGCGTGCGCCGCGTCGGGCACCAGCCAGCGCGGCGGCACCTCGGGGCTCACCGTCACGCGGAACGCGCGCGCTTCGCTGTCGCCCGGGTTACGCAGGCTGTATGGCTGGTCGGCGTCGAACACGATCGCGTCGCCGGTCGCGAGCAACTGGCGGCGGTCGTGCACGCTCACTTCGAGCGTGCCTTCACTGACGACGAGGTTGACCGTCGTGCCGGGCGCGCGGCGCGCGCCGGGCTCGGTATGCAGCGGCGCGATCCGCAGCTCGTGGAATTCGGCCGCGGCCGGCTCGCCTTCCGGATACAGCGCACGTGCCGAGAAACGGCCGTTCGAGCTGACGACGCGCGACGCGCGCTCGGCCGCCAGATGCTCGAAACCGTTCACCGCATGGCGCCGCAGGAACGCGGCGACCGACACCTTCAGCGCCGCGGCGATCTTGCACAGCACCTTGATCGACGGCACGCTGCGCGCGGATTCGATCTGCGCGAGCATCGCGCGCGACACGCCGGACAGCCGCGCAAGCGCATCGAGCGACAGTTGCCGCTCGGCGCGCAAGCGTGCGAGGTTCACGCCGACGACCTGCTCGAGGGCGTCGAGCGACGCGGCGCCGCGTCCGTCGGCGGCATTGCCGGACTCGAAGGAAGACACGTCGCGCACGAGCGCCAGGGATGAAGACATAGCATTGCCTCCGGGCCGCTGCGCGGCCCTGCGTAGGGGTAAGCCGGAATCGGAATCGGGTTGCGCCGGTCATTGGCGCGTATCGAAACGCTATCACCCGGCCTGGTACGGGCAAACGAAGTTATCTTCACACCGTTATCAGCATCGCGGAGGAATGCGTTTCTCGCGAACCTTTTCCTGCCGCTATGGCGTCGTCGCGCGGCGCGCCGTGGCGACCGCTCACTGCGCCGCCGGCGCCGCGCCGCGCGCCGGGCCGCGCGCATCGAGCCGCATCGCGAGCCACGTGACGACCAGCGCCGCGAACGTCACCGCGACCGCGACCCACGGCAGCGCATCGAGCGCGAAGCCGTGTTCCAGCGCGAGGCCGCCGAGCCACGCACCGCCCGCATTGCCGACGTTGAACGCGCCGATGTTCAGCGTCGACGCGAGATGCGGCGCGCTCGCGGCCTTCTCGACCACGCGCGCCTGCAGCGGCGGCACCGTCGCGAACGCGGCGATCCCCCAGACGAATACGGTGACCGCGGCCGCGACCGGCAGGTGGCTCGTCTTCGCGAACACGGCCATCACGGCCATCAGCGCGACGAGGATCGCGATCAGCGACGGCATCAGCGCGCGGTCGGCCAGCTTGCCGCCGATCGTGTTGCCGACCGTCAGCCCCGCGCCGAACAGCACGAGGATCAGCGCGACCGCGCGCGGCGAGTAGCCCGACACGGTCTCGAGAATCGGCGCGATGTACGTGAACACGACGAACACGCCGCCGAAGCCGAGCACGGTCATCAGCAGCGCGAGCCACACCTGCGGCTCCTTCAGCACGCGCACTTCGTGGCCGAGGCCGACCGGCCCGCTGTCGTGGCGGTTCGGCACCAGCGCGGCCACGCCGCCGAGCGCCAGCACGCCAAGCGCGGCGACGATCCAGAACGACGCGCGCCAGCCGAGCAGCTGGCCGACGAACGTGCCGAACGGCACGCCGAGCACGTTCGACAGCGTGAGCCCGGTGAACATCAGCGCGATCGCGCTCGCGCGCTTGTCGGCCGGTACGAGCGACGCGGCGACCACCGCGCCGATCCCGAAGAACGACCCGTGCGCGAACGACGTGACGACGCGCGCGACCATCAGCATCGCGTAGCCGGACGCGGTCGCGCACAGCACGTTGCCGACGATGAAGATCGCCATCAGCAGTTGCAGCGCGGCCTTGCGCGGCATGCGGCTCGTCAGCACCGCAAGCAGCGGCGCGCCGACCGCGACGCCGAGCGCGTAGCCGGTGACGAGCAGGCCGGCCGACGGCAGCGACACGGCGAGGTCGTGCGCGACTTCGGGCAAGAGGCCCATGATGATGAACTCGGTGGTGCCGATGGCGAAGGCGCTGATCGCGAGCGCCAGGAGCGGAATGGGCATGACGTTCTCCGGAAGGCGGCGGCCGCGGCGCCGGTCGGTGCCGCACCGCACAAGAAAGCGGGATGTGCGCGCATTGTCCCGAAGACGCCTATATTTGATAATTGGCGTGGCATTTGAACCATTTTCAAATATTTCTGGAAAATCGCATGGACCGACTGGGCGACATCCGGCTGTTCGTCGAGGCTGCCGAGCTCGGCAGCCTGTCCGCCGCCGGGCGCAAGCTGAACCTCACGCCGGCCGCCGCGAGCGCGCGGCTCGCGAAGCTCGAGGCGAAGATCGCGACGCGCCTGTTCGAACGCTCGACACGGCAATTGCGGCTCACCGACGAAGGCAAGCTGTACCTGAACTGCTGCCGCCAGGCGCTGCAGGCGCTCGACGACGCGGACGCGATGCTGCAGGAAGGCCGCAACGTCGTGAGTGGCAAGGTGCGGCTGTCGTCGACGTCCGATTTCGGCCGCCACCAGTTGCTCGACTGGCTCCACGAATTCACGACGCTGCATCCGGGCGTCACGTTCTCGCTGACGGCGTCCGATTCGTCGGCGAATCTGTGGCAGGACGAGATCGACCTCGCGATCCGCTTCGCCGCGCCGCCCGACGGCGCGCTGATCGCCCGCCGGCTCGCGACCAACCGGCGCGTGCTGTGCGCGGCGCCGTCGTTCGTCGAACGCCATGGTGTGCCGGCCGATCCGCACGATCTGGCCCGCTTTCCGTGCAACGTGATCACGATCGCGTCCGGCCCGATGAACACCTGGCATTTCACGCGCGGCGACGAAGTGCAGATCCACACGGTGCCGGTATCGACCGCGTTCGAGACCAACGACGGCGGCCTCACGCGCGAATGGACGCTGCGCGGCCACGGCATTGCGCTGAAGTCGCTGTGGGACATCGCGGACGACGTCCGCGCGGGCCGGCTGCGCGTGCTGCTGCCCGACTGGCGACACCAGGACGCGCCGCTGCACGCGATCTATCACAGCAAGCGCTACATGGCGCCGCGCGTGCGCGTGCTGCTCGATTTTCTCGCCGAGCGCTTCGCGCGCGAGGAAGCCGCGCTCGACGACCTGCTGAACGCGTGCCGCTGACGGCCGCCTCGCCAGCTGTTCGGGGTCGGAACGTGAAAACCGGCGTCGCGCGCCCGCAACCGGCCGCCCGTCCGTCGTGGCGTGAAAAGCTATAATGGAAGGCTTTCCCGACGGCCTTCCTGCCTGATGCGCGCGATTCGCGTGCCGCGCACGGCCGTCTCGATTCACCCTTGACGACGCCCCCAGGTCAACCACTGCGAACGGCGAATCCCCATGACCAAGAAAGTTTACGTAAAGACCTTCGGCTGCCAGATGAACGAGTACGACTCGGACAAGATGGTGGACGTGCTCAATGCGGCCGAAGGCCTCGAAAAGACCGACACGCCGGAAGACGCGGACATCATCCTGTTCAACACGTGCTCGGTGCGCGAGAAGGCGCAGGAAAAGGTGTTCTCCGATCTCGGCCGCGTGCGCGAGCTGAAGGAAGCGAAGCCGGGCCTCTTGATCGGCGTCGGCGGCTGCGTCGCGAGCCAGGAAGGCGCGTCGATCGTGTCGCGCGCGCCGTACGTCGACCTCGTGTTCGGCCCGCAAACGCTGCACCGCCTGCCGCAGATGATCGACGCGCGCCGCGCGAGCGGCCGCGCGCAGGTCGACATCACGTTCCCCGAAATCGAGAAGTTCGACCACCTGCCGCCCGCGCGCGTCGAGGGGCCGAGCGCGTTCGTGTCGATCATGGAAGGCTGCTCGAAGTACTGCAGCTACTGCGTGGTGCCGTACACGCGCGGCGATGAAGTGTCGCGCCCGCTCGACGACGTGCTGACCGAAGTGGCCGGCCTCGCCGACCAGGGCGTGCGCGAAGTCACGCTGCTCGGCCAGAACGTGAACGCTTATCGTGGCGCGCTGACGGCCGGTTCGACCGACATCGCCGATTTCGCGACGCTGATCGAATACGTCGCCGACATCCCCGGCATCGAGCGGATCCGCTACACGACGTCGCACCCGAAGGAATTCACGCAGCGCCTGATCGACACGTACGCGAAGGTGCCGAAGCTCGTGAGCCACCTGCACCTGCCGGTCCAGCACGGCTCCGACCGCATCCTGATGGCGATGAAGCGCGGCTACACGGTGCTCGAGTACAAGTCGGTGATCCGCAAGCTGCGCGCGATCCGCCCGGACCTGTCGCTGTCGACCGACATGATCGTCGGCTTCCCCGGCGAGACCGAGGACGATTTCGACAAGATGATGGCGCTCGTGCACGAGATGCGCTACGACACCAGCTTCTCGTTCATCTACAGCCCGCGCCCCGGCACGCCGGCCGCGAACCTCGCCGACGACACGCCGCGCGAAGTGAAGCTCAAACGCCTGCAACATCTGCAGGCGACGATCGAGGAGAACGTCGTGCGCATCAGCCAGTCGATGGTCGGGAAGGTCGAGCGGATCCTCGTCGAGGGCCCGTCGCGCAAGGACCCGAACGAGCTCGCGGGCCGCACCGAGAACAACCGCGTGGTGAATTTCCCGGCGCCGCTCGCGTCGCACCCGCGCCTGATCGGCCAGATGATCGACGTGAAGATCAACCATGCGTACCCGCACTCGCTGCGCGGCGAGCTCGTGCTCGTCAGCGACGACGCGAGCGCGGCCACCCACTGACCGACCGACGCCCGACAGGAGCCCGACGCTACTTTGAAGACCGTCCAAGCACTGGAATTCACCGCCCCGCGCGACGACAACGCGCGCCTCGCCAACCTCTGCGGCCCGCTCGACGAAAACCTGCGGCAGATCGAACAGGCGCTCGACGTCACGCTCGCGCGGCGCGGCCACCGGATCACGATCCGCGGGCGCGGCGCCAAGCTCGCGCTCGCCGCGCTCGAAAACTTCTACAACCGCGCGCGCGATCCGCTGTCGGTCGACGACATCCAGCTCGCGCTGGTCGAAGTGCGCCACACGGCCGGCAACGGCCGCCAGGACACGCTCGACGTGCGCTTTCGCGGCGACCCCGATCATCCGTTCGACGAGCCCGTCGCGCAGCTCGACGCCAGCGAGCCCGAGGAAGAGCCGGGGCCGAAGCTCTACACGCGGCGCGCCGACCTGCGCGGCCGCACGCCCGCGCAGCGCGAATACCTGAAGCAGATCCTGCAGCACGACGTGACGTTCGGCATCGGGCCGGCCGGCACCGGCAAGACCTACCTCGCGGTCGCGTGCGCGGTCGACGCGCTCGAGCGCGACCAGGTCAAGCGGATCGTGCTGACGCGCCCGGCCGTCGAGGCCGGCGAGCGGCTCGGCTTCCTGCCGGGCGATCTCGCGCAGAAGGTCGACCCGTACCTGCGGCCGCTGTACGACGCGCTGTACGACCTGCTCGGTTTCGACAAGACGGCCAAGATGTTCGAGCGCCAGATGATCGAGATCGCGCCGCTCGCGTACATGCGCGGCCGCACGCTGAACCACGCGTTCATCATCCTCGACGAGGCGCAGAACACGACGCCCGAGCAGATGAAGATGTTCCTGACGCGGATCGGCTTCGGCTCGAAGGCGGTCGTGACCGGCGACACGAGCCAGGTCGACCTGCCGCGCGGCCACAAGAGCGGCCTCGTCGAGGCGCAGCAGGTGCTCGGCGGCGTGCGCGGCATCGCGCTCACGCGCTTCACGAGCGCGGACGTGGTGCGCCATCCGCTCGTCGCGCGCATCGTCGAGGCGTACGACGAATTCCACGCGCAGCACCAGGACGGCTGAGCGGCGGCGCCGCTCCCGGCCTGCCGGCCCGGCCCGCCAGACGGCGCGCCGGGCTTTTTTCCGCCCGCGCACGGCCGGCCCGAATTCGGGCGCGATCGGCCGTTTGGTGTATCCTCAACGCGTCCCAATCGCCGCACGCGTCATGAAATCCTCCCGCTCCCGCCAGTCCGGCCGCGCCCTGTCCGCCGCGTCCGAATCCCCCCGTCTTTCGCTGTTCGACGCGAAGGGCAAAGCCCGGACCGTCAACGCGCAAGGGCTGCGGATCGACTTCCCGGACGGCCGCAGCCTGATGTTCGACCTGTCGGGCAGCTCGGGCGATGCGGCCGTCGCGATCGTCGCGCAGCACAACGATCCGGCGATGCGCGCGAAGCTCGCGCTGCAGCCCGAGCACTACGACAGCGTGACGCTGCACGTCGGCGCCGAGTTCGCGCCGCGCGAGGACGATCCCGAAGACGGGCCGCGCGCGCTGGAATTCGACCTGTCCGTGCAGTACGGCGACGAGATCACCGGCGACGTGCGCAAGACGCTGCCGAAGCGCAAGCTGATCGCCGAATGGATCGAGCCGGCGCTGTTCGCGAGCGCGCAGCTCACCGTGCGCTTCGTCGGCGAGAACGAAGGCCGTACGCTGAACGCCGGCTACCGCCACAAGGACTATCCGACCAACGTGCTGACCTTCGCGTACGACCCGGCGCCCGACGGCACCGTGATCGGCGACCTCGTGCTGTGCTGTCCGGTGGTCGAGCAGGAAGCGCACGACCAGGGCAAGCCGCTCGCGGCCCATTACGCGCACCTGCTGGTGCACGGCGCGCTGCACGCGCAGGGCTACGACCACGAGACGAGCGACGAGGACGCGGCCGAAATGGAAGCGCTCGAAGTCGACATTCTCGCGAAACTGGGTTTCCCGAACCCGTACCAGTAAGCCGTCCGTCCGATGCGCCACGCCGCGATGCTGCCGCCCGCCTACCCGCCGTCGATCGGCGAAGGCCGTCTGCTGACGGAAGACGAGCTCGCGGCGTCGCTCGCGCAGACGATGCGCGACTGGGACGGCCGGCAGGATCTCTGGCTGTTCGGCTATGGCTCGCTGATCTGGAACCCCGGGCTGCCGACCGTCGCCGCCGTGCGCGGCAAGGTGCACGGCTACCATCGCGGGCTCTACCTGTGGTCGCGCGTGAATCGCGGCACGCCCGAACGGCCGGGCCTCGTGCTCGCGCTCGATCGCGGCGGCTCGTGCTCGGGCATCGCATTCCGGCTCTCCGGCCCGACCGCGCAGCCGCATCTCGAGACGTTGTGGAAGCGCGAAATGCCGATGGGCTCGTACCGGCCCGCCTGGCTGCCGTGCTCGCTCGAGACCGGCGAACGCGTGAACGCGCTCGCGTTCGTGATGCGCCGCGACGCACCGACTTATACGGGCAAGCTGACCGACCCCGTCGTCAAGGAAGTGTTCCGCTGCGCGGCCGGCCGCTACGGCACGACGCTCGACTACGTGAGCCGCACGGTGGACGCACTGCGCGCGAGCGGCATCCCCGACCGCGCGCTCGAAGGGTTGCTGGCGCGATGCCGATGATCCGGCACGCCGCGCGGGCGGCCGCCATGCGACCCCGCGCCGCCCGCGCATCCACACGAGGACACGCCCGATGAAATCGTCACGCCGGTCGCGTTGCAGGATCGCCGTGCTGCTCGTCGCCGCGAGCGTCGCGCTGTCCGGCTGCGGCATACTCGGCTGCGGCGGCGCCGCGACCAACGGCGCGGCCGCCGGCGGCTGCTCGGCCGGCATGCGGTTCTGAACGGCGCGCGACGCGTGCGCCGCCTGCGACGGAATGCCGCCGTCGCCGGCCGTTGCCCGCGTCCGGCCGCGCCGCCCTGCCCGCCGCCATTTTTTTGCCGCCGCGCCCCGCCGGCGCTTTCTGCGATAGGATGGACCCGACGACGACGTCGCGCCCCGCGCGGCCGTCCGCGAGCGGGGCCCGCGCGAGCCGCCCACCCTGGCCGACCGGCCGGGTGACACGGTCGCGTCGTGCCCTTGGTGTATCCTTGCCTACTCCGTGACCGCGCGCCCCGGCATGACCCGGGCGCACCACCATGAACGATTCGTATCCCAGTCGTAAGCCAACCGACAAACCGCAAGAAAAGCGCTCGCTGCTCGAGCGCCTGACCGACTTCATCTCGCCCGAGCCCGAATCCCGCGGCGAGTTGCTGGAAATCCTCCAGGACGCCCACGAACGCAACCTGATCGACGCCGATTCGCTGTCGATGATCGAAGGCGTGTTCCAGGTCTCCGATCTGTGCGCCCGCGACATCATGGTGCCGCGCGCGCAGATGGACGCGATCAACATCGCCGACAAGCCCGAGGATTTCATCCCGTTCGTCCTCGAAAAGGCGCACTCGCGCTACCCGGTGTACGAGGAGAACCGCGACAACGTGATCGGCGTGCTGCTCGCGAAGGATCTGCTGCGCTTCTACGCCGAGGAAGAATTCGACGTGCGCGGAATGCTGCGCCCGGCCGTGTTCATTCCGGAATCGAAGCGCCTGAACGTGCTGCTGCACGACTTCCGCGTGAACCGCAACCACCTGGCGATCGTCGTCGACGAATACGGCGGCGTCGCGGGCCTGATCACGATCGAGGACGTGCTCGAACAGATCGTCGGCGACATCGAGGACGAATACGACTTCGACGAGGAAGCCGGCAACATCATCTCGGGGCCGGACGGCCGCTACCGCGTGCGCGCGCTCACCGAGATCGAGCAGTTCAACGAGACGTTCGGCACCGATTTCCCCGACGACGAGGTCGACACGATCGGCGGCCTGATCACCCATCATTTCGGACGCGTGCCGCACCGCGGCGAGAAGCTGCAGCTCGGCAACCTCGTGTTCGAAATCCAGCGCGGCGATGCGCGCCAGGTTCACGTGCTGCTGGTGCGCCGCAACCCGCTCGCCAGCCGTCGCGCCGAAACCTCGCACGAAGACTGACCGTTCCGCGCCAGCCGCGCCTCCTTCAACCGCTCGCCCTCTTCCGCTTCACATGGACGATCCGATTCCGTCCCGCCCGGCTGGCGGCCTTCTCGCGCCGGCGCCCGGCCGCGCGCTGCCGCGCTGGCACTATCCGGCCGCGCTGCTCGCCGGCGCGGCCAATACGCTCAGCTTCGCGCCCACGCCGCACGGCGGCTGGCTGCAGCTCGTCGTATTCGTCTGGTTTTTCGCGCAGCTGACGCGCACGTCGAGCTGGCGCGGCGCCGCGCTCACCGGCGGCGCGTTCGGCTTCGGCAACTTCATCAGCGGCGTCTGGTGGCTCTACATCAGCATGCACGTGTACGGCGAGATGGCCGCGCCGCTCGCGGGCGGCGCGCTCGTGCTGTTCGCGCTCTACCTGTCGCTGTACCCGGCGTTTTCGGCCGGGCTGTGGTCGTTCTGCGCGGGCCATGCATGGCATCGCCGCGAGGCCGACCCGCGGCCGTTCTCGCCGACCTGGCACGGCGCGTTTGCGTTCGCGAGCGCGTGGGCGCTCGGCGAATGGCTGCGCGGCACCGTGTTCACCGGCTTTCCGTGGCTCGGCAGCGGCTACCCGCAGGTCGACGGCCCGTTCGCGGGCTTTGCGCCGGTGGTCGGCGTGTACGGGATCGCGTGGGTGCTCGCGCTGTTCGCCGCACTCGTCGTGCAGGCGCTCGCCGCCGCACGGCCGTCGCCGGTGCGTGACGGCGAAGCCGGCACATCGGGCGGCAACGCCCGCGTGCGCATCGCCGCGCCGGCCGGCATCGCCGTCGCCCTCGTCGCGGCCGGCCTCGGGCTGTCGCAGGTCACGTGGACCGTGCCCGCGAACGCGCCGCTCACCGTGCGGCTGCTGCAGGGCAACGTGAAGCAGGACATCAAGTTCGAGCAGGAAGGCATCGACGCGGCGATCAAGATGTACACGCAGATGATCGTCGAGAAACCGGCCGATCTGATCGTCACGCCCGAGACCGCGATCGCGGTGATGATCCAGGAATTGCCCGAGCCGTTCGCCGTCGCGATCCGAAAATTCAGCGACACGACCGGGTCGGCCGTGCTGTTCGGCGCGGTCGGCGCGTCGGTGACCGAGGACGGCCACTACGTCGACTACACGAACAGCCTGTATGGCGTGACGCCGAATTCGCGCGACATCTATCACTACGACAAGCATCACCTCGTGCCCTTCGGCGAATTCATTCCGTGGGGCTTCCGGTGGTTCGTCAACCTGATGAAGATGCCGCTCGGCGACTTCGCGCGCGGCGCGCCGGTGCAGAAGCCGTTCCTCGTGCACAACCAGCCGGTGATGGCCGATATCTGCTACGAGGATTTGTTCGGCGAGGAAATCGCCGCGACGATCCGCGACAACCCGCAGCCGCCCGGCGTGCTCGTCAACGTGACGAACCTCGCGTGGTTCGGCGACACGATCGCGCTCGACCAGCATCTGCAGATCGCGCGGATGCGCTCGCTCGAAACGGGCCGGCCGATGCTGCGTTCGACCAATACGGGGATGACGGCCGCGATCGACGCGCACGGGCGCGTGCTTGGCCAGCTGAAGCCGTTCACGATCGGCTCGCTCGACGTGCGGATCGAAGGCACGAGCGGCTTCACGCCGTACGTGACGAGCGGCAACAATATCGTGCTCGCGGTGTCGTTCGTGCTGCTCGCGTTCGGCTTCACGTTCGGGCCCGGGCTGCGCCGGCGCAACGGCCGGCGCAAAGGCGACGACGAAGCGCAATGACGCGACGGGCCACTGCCGCGCGCGGCGGCCCGTGAGCGCGAACCGGCCGGCCGCTCAGGCCTGCCGGGCCGGCCGGTTCGATTGATCCGATGGTTCCGGCTGCGCGGCCAGCGCCCGCAAGTCGCGACTCACTTCCTCCATCACCGGCGCCCATGCGCCGAACGTCGGCTGCCGGTACAACGTCGCGGTCGGATACCACGGGCTGTCCCGGCGATCGAGCAGCCACGGCCAGTGCGGATTCACGTCGAGCAGCACCCAGGTGCGCGCGCCGAGCGCGCCGGCCAGGTGCGCGACCGACGTGCACACGGTGATCACGAGATCCAGCGCGCCGATGAACGCGGCCGTATCGTCGAAACTCGTCAATTCGGCCGTGTGGTCTTCGATCGCGAAACCGGCCGCGCGCGCGGCGGCGACATCCGCGTCCGCTCCCGGCTGCAGTGAATAGAACGTGACGCCATCGATGCCGCGAAACGCGTCCGCGTAACGCTCGAGCCCGACGCGCCGGAACGGATTGCGCTGGTGGCCCGCACTGCCCGTCCACACGAGCCCCACCTTCAACCGGCCGTCGCCCGCGAGCCGCGCGCGCCATGCATCGCGTGCGGCCGGCTCGGCCCGCAGGTACGGCACCGACGCGGCGAGCGTCGACGCCTCCATGCCGAGCATCAGCGGCAGACCGATCAGCGGCACTTCGTAATCGAATGCCGGCAGCGCGTCGACGCCGCCGCCCGCGCCGAACACGTCCGCGTGCGCGCCGAGGCTGCGCTGCATCAGCGTGCCGAGCGCCGGAAACGTATTCCACGCGAGCCGGCCGCCCTCGCGATGCACGCGTTCGGCGAGCGGCGCGACGAAGCGACAGAATTGCAGCACGTCGCCGAGCCCCTGCTCGCCCCACACCAGCAGCGTCTTGCCGGCGAGCGGCTCGCCCTGCCAGCGCGGGCCCGGCAGCGCCGGCCGGCGGCCGCGCAATTCGCCGGCGCCGTCCCAGCGTGCCTCGTGGCCGCGCCAGCCGGCTGAGTAATTGCCGCGCACGAGCTGGATGATCGCGAGATTGAAGCGGAACGACGCGTCGTCGGGCGCCAGCTCGCACGCACGCGCCGCATGGCGCTCGGCGTCGTCCCAGCGCTGCGCCTCCTTCATCGCCATCGCGACGTTGTTCATCGCGAGCGCGTTGTCGGGTGCGAGATCGGCGAGCCGTGCGGCGCTCGCGAGCGCACCGTCGAGGTCCTGCATCGCGATTCGCGCGACGACGAGATTGATCCATGCCTGCACGTCCCGCGGATCGTGCTTCACGGCCGCGTCGAGCAGCGCGATCTCTTCCGCGCGCGCGCCGCCCGACAAGCGCAGCGCGATCGCGAGGTTGTTGCGCAGCGACGGCCAGCCGGCATCGATTGCTAGCGCCGCGCGGTACGGCGCGACCGCATCCGCGTGACGGCCGGCCATCTGCAGCGCGTAGCCGTGGTTGAAGTACGCGTCCGCGCCCGGCTGCGCGCGCGCCGCGCATTCGGCGAGCGCAATCGCGTCGTCCGTGCGCTGCCGCGCGACGAGCGTGGCCGTGAGCTGCGCGATCGCCGGCGCATCGACCGCATGCAGATGCGCGGCGGCGGCGAGCCACAGTTCGTGCGCCGCGCGCTCGTCGCGCGCCCGCGCGTCGGCGGCCTGCCCGAGCAGCGCGACGAACGGCGGAAGCAGCGGAATCAGGATGTCGGTCGGTTCGTCCATGCGGTGAGCGTCGGCAAGCGGTGACGCGGCGCGCATCGCGCGCGCCGCAATACGCGCATCTTACCGCCCGCGCGAAGCGCCGCGGCATGCGCGTCGCGGCGGCCCGCACGCGGCTGCGCGACGCATGCGGGCGATGGGTGCGCAGGCCGCCGGAAGCAGGCCGGCGGTGCCCGCATCCGCCTTCCGGCCGCATCCGGTCGCCGATCCGGTAAAATTACGCGTTTCAGCACACTAACAAGCCGCGCCGCCGCGCGAGCCGACCCTCCGGGCCCGCCCGGAGCGCCGCCCGCAACGGAGCGCCAGCGCCACGAAGGCTCTTCATGCTTACGTTTCAGCAAATCATCCTGACGCTGCAGTCCTACTGGGACAAGCAGGGTTGCGCCCTGCTCCAGCCCATCGACATGGAAGTCGGCGCGGGCACGTCGCACGTCCACACGTTCCTGCGCGCGGTCGGCCCCGAGCCGTGGCGCGCCGCGTACGTGCAGCCGTCGCGCCGCCCGAAGGACGGCCGCTACGGCGAGAACCCGAACCGCCTGCAGCACTACTACCAGTACCAGGTCGTGCTCAAGCCGGCGCCGGAAAACATCCTCGACCTGTACCTCGGCTCGCTCGAGGCGCTCGGCTTCGACCTGAAGCAGAACGACGTGCGCTTCGTCGAGGACGACTGGGAAAACCCGACGCTCGGCGCGTGGGGCCTCGGCTGGGAAGTGTGGCTGAACGGGATGGAAGTCACGCAGTTCACGTATTTCCAGGAAGTCGGCGGCCTCGAATGCAAGCCGGTGCTCGGCGAGATCACGTACGGCCTCGAGCGCCTCGCGATGTACCTGCAGAAGGTCGAGAACGTGTACGACCTCGTGTGGACCGAGTGGGAAGAGCAAGGCCCGAACGGCCCCGAGCTGCGCCGCCTGTCGTATGGCGACGTGTACCACCAGAACGAGGTCGAGCAGTCGACCTACAACTTCGAGCACGCGAACGTCGACCTGCTGTTCACGTTCTTCAACAGCTACGAAGCGGAAGCGAAGAAGATGATCGACGCGCAGCTCGCGCTGCCCGCGTACGAGCTCGTGCTGAAGGCCGGTCACACGTTCAACCTGCTCGACGCGCGCGGCGCGATCTCGGTCACCGAGCGGGCCGCGTACATCGGCCGCATCCGCGCGCTGTCGCGTCTCGTCGCGCAGGCTTACTACGACTCGCGCGAGAAGCTCGGCTTCCCGATGCTCGGCAACCCGCCGGGCGTGCCGGGCCTCACCACCGACGCCCAGGACGCCGCGCAGCCGGCATGGGCGCCGCCGCTCAAGGTCGAACGCAAGATCGATCAGGACTGACGAGACGAGATTTATTCCAGATATGACGCACAATCATCCCGCCCCCCTGCTCGTCGAACTGCTGACCGAAGAGCTGCCGCCGAAGGCCCTCGCGCGCCTCGGCGACGCATTCGCCGAAGGTATCGCACAACGCCTCGCCGCGCGCGACCTCATCGAAGGCGAACTCGTGTTCGAACGCTACGCGACGCCGCGCCGCCTCGCGGTCGTCGTGCAGAACGTGCGCGCCGTCGCACCCGACAGACAGGTCCGCGAAAAGGTCCTGCCCGTGTCGGTCGCGCTCGACGCCGAAGGCAAGCCGACGGCGCCGCTCGCGAAGAAGCTCGCGGCGCTCGGCCACCCGGACGCGTCGATCGCCGATCTCGAACGCGCGCAGGACGGCAAGGCCGAAGCGTTCTTCATCAACTACTCGGCGGCCGGCGCCACGCTCGCCGACGGCCTCCAGGCCGCGCTCGACGAAGCGCTCGCGAAGCTGCCGATCCCGAAATTCATGACGTACCAGCGCCCGGACGGCTCGGACGTGAAGTTCGTGCGCCCGGTGCATCGGCTGACGGTGCTGCACGACGATCGCGTCGTGCCCATCACCGCGTTCGGCGTCGATGCCGGCGACACCACGCTCGGCCACCGCTTCCTGTCCGACGGCCTCGTCGCGATCCAGCATGCGCGCGCGTACGCCGACACGCTGCGCGACAAGGGCCGCGTGATCGCGCACTTCGCCGATCGCCGCGAAACGATCCGCACGCAACTGAACGAACATGCGAACGGCGACACAGTCGTGATGCCCGACTCGCTGCTCGACGAAGTGACGTCGCTGGTCGAATGGCCGGTCGTCTACCCGTGCCGCTTCGAGGACGAATTCCTGCAGGTGCCGCAGGAATGCCTGATCCTCACGATGCAGACGAACCAGAAGTATTTCGCGCTGACCGACGTCGCCGGCAAGCTGCGTTCACGCTTCCTGATCGTGTCGAACATCGACACGAAGACGCCGGGCGAGATCATCGAAGGCAACGAGCGCGTCGTGCGCCCGCGCCTCGCCGATGCGAAGTTCTTCTTCGAGCAGGACAAGAAGAAGCCGCTCGCCGAGCGCGTGCCGCAACTCGCGAACGTCGTCTATCACAACAAGCTCGGCTCGGCGCTCGCGCGCGTCGAGCGCCTCGAGGCGCTGGCCGGCGAGATCGCCCCGGCGATCGGCGCAGATACCGCGCACGCGAAGCGCGCCGCGCGTCTCGCGAAGGCCGACCTGCTGACCGACATGGTCGGCGAGTTCCCGGAGCTGCAGGGCACGATGGGCACGTACTACGCGCGCCACGACGGCGAAGCCGACGACGTTGCGCTCGCGTGCGCCGAGCACTACCAGCCGCGCTTCTCCGGCGACGCGCTGCCGACCACACCGGTGTCGACCGCCGTCGCACTCGCCGACAAGCTCGAAACGATCGTCGGCATCTGGGGCATCGGCCTCGCGCCGACCGGCGAGAAGGATCCGTTCGCGCTGCGCCGTCACGCGCTCGGCGTGCTGCGACTGCTGCTCGAGAAGCAATTGCCGCTCGATCTCGTATCGCTGCTGCGCACGGCCCACGCACGCTTTGACGGCGTGCCGGGCGTCGCCGAATCGACCGACGCGATCTTTGCGTTCTTCATGGATCGCCTGCGCGGCCTGCTGCGCGAGCGCGGCTATTCGGCCGGCGAAATCGACGCGGTGCTGAGCCTGAACCCGACGCGCATCGACGACCTCGTCGCGCGCCTCGACGCGGTGCGCGAATTCACGCGCCTCGCGGAAGCCGAAGCGCTCGCGGCCGCGAACAAGCGGATCTCGAACATCCTGAAGAAATCGGAAGGCGGCGCGAACGGCGCGGTGCAGCCGACGCTGCTCGTCGAGGCGGCCGAGAAGGCGCTGCACGAACAGCTCGCGGCCGTCACGCCGCACGTGCAGTCGCAGCTCGAGGCGCGTGCGTACACGGGTGCGCTGTCGGCGCTCGCCGCGCTGCGCGCGCCAGTCGACACGTTCTTCAACGACGTGATGGTGAACGCGGAAGATCCGGCGCTGCGCGCGAACCGTCTCGCACTGCTGTCCGCGCTGCACCAGCAGATGAACTGCGTCGCCGACATCTCGAAGCTCGCCGCATAAGGGCCGCACGATGCCGACCAGCCCCACCCGAAAGCTCGTCGTCCTCGACCGGGACGGCGTGATCAACGTCGATTCGGATGCGTTCATCAAGACGCCCGACGAATGGATCGCGCTGCCCGGCAGCTTCGAGGCGATCGCCCGGCTCAACCACGCGGGCTATCGCGTGGTCGTCTCGACCAACCAGTCCGGTATCGGCCGCGGGCTGTTCGACATGGCCGCGTTGAACGAGATGCACCTGAAAATGCATCGCGCGGCGGCCGCGGTCGGCGCGCGCATCGACGCGGTATTCTTCTGCCCGCACACAGCCGAGGATCACTGCGACTGCCGCAAGCCGAAACCCGGCATGATGCAGATGATCGCCGAGCGCTTCGAGATCGATCCCGCTCACACGCCGGTCGTCGGCGATTCGCTGCGCGACCTGCAGGCCGGCGTCGCGGTCGGCTTCCAGCCGCATCTCGTGCTGACCGGCAAGGGCAAGAAAACGCTCGCCGCAGGCAATCTGCCGGACGGCACGAAAGTCCACGACGACCTGCGCGCGTTCGCGCTCGATTTTCTTTCACACGAACACGAGTGATGCGGCTGCCGCGCGCATCCTCCCCAACACCAGACTCACGCCGATGCGCTTCGTCCGCTCCCTGCTGCTGCTGATCTACTTCATCCTGTACACGGTGCCGTACGCCACCGCGTGCTTCATCGCGTTCCCGTTCATGCGCCCCGACGCGCGCTACTGGATGGCGGCCGGCTGGTGCAAGTCGACGCTGTGGGTCGTGCGCTGGCTGAACGGCATCCGCTACCGGATCGAAGGGTTCGAGAACCTGCCCGACGGCCCGGCCGTGCTGCTGTCGAAGCACCAGTCCGCGTGGGAGACGCTTGCGTTTCCGGCGCTGATGCCGAAGCCGCTGTGCTACGTGTTCAAGCGCGAGCTGCTGTACGTGCCGTTCTTCGGCTGGGCGCTCGGGCTGCTGCACATGGTCAACATCAACCGCAAGGAAGGCAAGAACGCGTTCAATTCGGTGATCCGCCAGGGCAAGAAGCGCCTATCGGAAGGCGCATGGATGATCATGTTCCCCGAAGGCACGCGCACGCCGGTCGGCAAGCAGGGCAAGTACAAGACGGGCGGCGCGCGCTTCGCGATCGAAACCGGCACGCCGGTCGTGCCGATCGCGCACAATGCAGGTCGTGTGTGGCCGCGCAACTCGTTCACGAAATTCCCGGGCGTCGTCACGGTGTCGATCGGCAAGCCGATCCCCAGCGAAGGGCTAACGCCCGATGCATTGAACTCGCAGGTCGAAGCGTGGATCGAAGCGGAAATGCGCCGCATCGATCCCGACGCGTATCGCCAGGCGGGCAACGCCGGCACGCGCGATGCCGCGCGCGCCTGACGCCCCGGATTGCAGCCGTTGCGTACGACAAAAAGAAGCGAACTGATGAAACAGCGTCCGCGGCCACGGCCTGCCGTCGTGGCCCTCGATCATCGCCAGATGGATCTGCCGCTCTTCGACGGGCCGGCCGCCGCGCCGTCGGCGCCTGCCGCCCCGCCGGCGCCGCCCGAAGCCGCCCCCGCCGCGCCGCTCGATCCGGGCCCGGCGCCCGATCGCTCCCGCGTGCGCACGTTCGCGCTCGACAGCCGCGTGCTCGAATACCGGCTGAAGCGCTCGGCGCGCCGCACGATCGGCTTCACGATCGACGGCAGCGGGCTGTCGATCACCGCGCCGCGCTGGGTCACGCTCGCCGACATCGAAGCGGCGATCGCCGAAAAGCAACGCTGGATCTTCGCGAAGCTCGCGGAATGGAAGACGCGCACCGAGCAGCGCGCGCTGCCGCAGATCGACTGGCGCGACGGCGCGCAACTGCCGTATCTCGGCAAGACTGTGACGATCGCGCTCGGCGCGGGCGCAGTCGCGTTCGATGCCGACGCGCTGCGGCTGTCGCTGCCGCTACCCGTGCAGGCCGACATGCAGCAGATCAAGGATCGCGTGCAGGGCTGGCTGCAGGGCGAAGCGAAACGCATCTTCGGCGAACGCCTCGTGGTCTACGCGGAAAAGCTCGGCGTCACGTATTCGATGTACGCGCTGTCGTCGGCCGCGACGCGCTGGGGCAGTTGCTCGAGCGACGGCAAGATCCGCCTGAACTGGCGGCTGATCCATTTCCCGATGTCGATCATCGACTACGTCGTCGCGCACGAGCTGTCGCACCTGCGCGAGATGAACCACAGCCCGGCCTTCTGGCAGACCGTCGAATCGATCTTCCCCGAGTTCCGCGAAGCGCGGCACACGCTCAAGCATCACCCGCCCGAGCTGCTGCCGTCGCTTTGACGCGCACGACTTCGGCGCCAACGAAAAAGGGCGATGCGGATTACCCCGCATCGCCCTTTTTCGTTGGCGCGGCGCACGTCGCACGCCGCGGCCCGGTTCGTCCGGCGCTTACTGCTTCTGGATGAACTCGATCTTGTAGCCGTCCGGATCCTCGACGAATGCGATCACGGTCGTGCCGTGCTTCATCGGGCCCGCCTCGCGCGTAACCTTGCCGCCTTGCGCCTTGATCTTCTCGCAGGCCGCGTACGCATCGTCGACCGCCACCGCCAGATGGCCGAAGCCATTGCCGAGATCGTAGGACGGCGTTTCCCAGTTGTGGGTCAGCTCGATCACGGTGCCCGTGCTCTCGTCTTCGTAGCCGACGAACGCGAGCGTGAACTTGCCTTCCGGATAATCCTCGCGACGCAGCAGCTTCATGCCGAGCAATTCGGTGTAGAACTTGATCGAGCGGTCGAGATCGCCGACTCGCAGCATCGTATGCAGCAAACGCATGTGTTGTACTCCTGTGGGGACTTTCCAGAACCCGAAATTCTACCGGAGTCGCCGAAAATCCGCTGGCCGCGGGTCTCCGCGAGACGTGACAGCCTTTTGGCCGCATGGGTGACGCGACAACTATTGGCTCGCGCGGGAAATAAGAAAAATACGAGGATTAATGGGAAATCCGCGGCACCGACGCAGAGAAAAACATATCGCATCAGCGATGTTATTCAAATAAATCCGCCAATATCGAGATATTTGACTATGAGATAAATATCGGATCTTACCGACGCTCACATCATGGACCAGTGTAGCGCGATTACGAGTGAAGTTGACGAACCATATTGGTGTATTCGTCGGCCGAGCGATTCCGGGAGTCGGCTGGGCGATTACTGCCGTCGACGTTGCAATGATCGGGTATAAATCGGTTATGGAATACAACCGACGAGTAAAGCACGAGGATCAACTGTAATGGACGATGCGTGGCCCCAACTTCAGCAATTCATACGGGAAGTCCGCGCCGCCGGAGTATTCGGGCTGGACGATGAATTGACTCGCGATATGGATCTGTATCACGATCTCGATTGGGAACCACCCAAAATCGTCAACGTCATCCAGATGTGGGGCGAACGATTTCACGTCGACCTCAGCGACTTCAATATCGCCTACTACGTGCCATCCGCGAGTATGCGAAGGCGTGACGTAGTGCTGGCTGCGTTGAAGTCGCCGTTCAGCGCGAAGGCGCGAGAATCGCTAGGAGGGCGATCGCTCACACTGGGGATGTTGGAAGAAGCAATGAAGCGGGGGCGATGGGAACGACGTTAACGACGCGCCGCCGCCAGCGCCTGCGCCACGCCGACATATTCGGCCACGCTCACATCCTCCGCCCGGCGCGCGAGATCGAAGCCGAGCGCGTCGAAATCGATCGTCTCGCGGTAGTCGCCGAGCGTATTGCGCAGCATCTTGCGGCGCTGCGAGAACGCGGCGGTGACGATTTCGCCGAGCAGCGCCGGATCGACGTCCGGCAGTTCGTGCGGCTCGTACGGAATCATCCGGACGATCGCCGAATCGACCTTCGGCGGCGGCTGGAACGATTCCGGCGGCACGTCGAGCATCTTTTCCATCACGTAGCGGTACTGCAGCATCACCGACAGCCGCGAAAACGCCTTCGTGCCCGGCTCCGCGACCATCCGCTCGACGACCTCGTTCTGCAGCATGAAATGCTGGTCGATCACCGCATCGGCGAACGTCATCAGGTGAAACAGCAGCGGGCTGGAGATGTTGTACGGCAGGTTGCCGACGATCCGCAGCGACGGCTTGTCGCCGGGCATCGCGAGCGAGCGGAAGTCGAACGCGAGCGCGTCGCCCGCGTGCAGCTCCAGCAGCGCGCCGAAGCGTTGCTGCAGGCGCCCGATCAGGTCGCGGTCGAGCTCGACCGCGTGCAGCGGCGACTCCGGCGTCGCGAGCCGCTCGATCAGCGGCCCGGTCAGCGCGCCGAGCCCGGGGCCGATCTCGACCATCCGCTGGCCGCGCGCGGGGCCGATCGTCGCGACGATCGAGTCGATCACGCCGTGATCGACGAGGAAGTTCTGCCCGAAGCGCTTGCGCGCGAAATGGCCTTGGTGCTGTCTGCTGTTCGACATCGACTGAGTAAAACGAAAAATACGACGAATGGGATAAACCGGCAGCGTCAGGCTGCGCGGCGATGGCGCGCCATCGTGACGGCCGTATCGAGCGCGGCGATCATGCTGCCCGGATCCGCGCGGCCCGTGCCGGCCAGATCGAGCGCGGTGCCGTGATCGACCGACGTGCGGATGATCGGCAGCCCGAGCGTCACGTTGATGCCCTCGCCGAACGTCGCGTACTTCAGCACGGGCAGCCCCTGGTCATGGAACATCGCGAGCACGCAGTCGGCATCGGCCAGATGGCGCGGCTGGAACAGCGTGTCGGCCGGATACGGGCCGCGTGCGTCGATGTGTTGCGCGTTCGCGCGGGCCAGCGCCGGCGAGATCACGTCGATCTCCTCGCGGCCGAGATAACCGTTCTCGCCCGCGTGCGGGTTCAGGCCCGTCACGAGGATGCGCGGCGCGGCGAGACCGAAATCGCGCCGCAGGTCGCGGTCGATGATCGCGAGCGTCTCGACGAGCCCGTCGATCGTCAGCGCGGCCGATACGTCCTTCAGCGGCAGGTGCGTGGTCGCGAGCGCGACGCGCAGCGGCCGGTGGCCGGTGCCGGCCAGCATCATCACGACGCGCGGCGTATGCGTGCGTTCGGCCAAGTATTCGGTATGGCCGGTGAACGGCACGCCCGCATCGTTGATCGTGCTCTTCTGCAGCGGCGCGGTGACGATCGCGTCGTACCGGCCCGCGAGCGCGCCGTCGATCGCCGCGTCGAGCAGCCCGAGCACGTAGCGGCCGTTCGCCGCGTCCAGCTTGCCCGCCTGCGCGGGCGCCGCCAGCGCGTGATGCGCGACCGACACCTGCGCGCCGCCGGCCAGCGTGGCCGCGTCGACGCCGACCGCGGCCGCTCGCGCGTCGAGCAACGCGGCATCGCCGAGCACGGTGAAATGCGCGTCGGGCCAGCGCTGCGCGGCGTCACGCAGCGCCTGCACGGTCAGCTCCGGGCCGACCCCCGCGGGTTCGCCGGTCGTGATCGCGATCTGCAGCGCAGGCGTGGTCATCCGGGGGTCGCTCAGTTCGCCGGGCCGACGCCGCCGATCTTGTACTGCACGTACGACGAATCGCGCAGCTCGCGCAGCCAGTCGGCATACGCCTGCTCGGCCTTGCGCTGGCCGATCGCCTGACGGGCGATGTCCATCTGCTGCTGCACCGAGCCTTCCGCCTCGCGGCGGTTCAGCACCTGGATCAGGTGATAGCCGTATTCGGTACGGATCGGCTGGCTGATCTGGCCGTCCTGCAGGTTGTTCATCGCGCGCTCGAATTCCGGCACGGTCTCGCCCGGGCTGATCCAGCCGAGATCGCCACCCTGCGACGCGGAACCGTCCTGCGAGTAGGTGCGCGCGAATTTCGCGAAATCGCCGCCGGCCTCGACCTGCTTGCGGATGTCGGCCAGTTGCTGGCGCGCCTGGCCTTCCGACTTGCCTTCGCCGACGCGCAGCAGGATGTGGCGCACGTGCGTCTGGACGATCTTCGGCGCCGCGGCGCTCGCACCCTGGCTCTGGCGGCGATCGACGAGGCGCACGATCTCGAAGCCGTCCGGCACGCGGATCAGCGTCGGGTTGACCTCGCCCGGGCGCAGCTTCGACGCGGCGTCGACGACGTCGGGCGGCAGCGCGCTCGGCGCCTTGAAGCCGAGATCGCCGCCCTTCTTCGCGTCGTTCGCTTCGGAGTTGTTCTTCGCGAGGCGCTCGAAATCGGCGCCCGACTTCGCCTGCTGCAGCAGCGCTTCGGCCTTCTTCTGCGCGGCTTCGATGTCGGCCTGCGGCGCGTTGGTGGGCGCCTTGATGAAGATGTGCTGGAAGCGCAGGTCCTGCTGCTGCGATGCGTTCGGCCCGCGCTGGCTCGCGATGTAGTTCGCGACCTCGGCGTCCGACACCGTGATCTTGCCGTCGACCTCGCGCTCGCGCAGCTTCGACAGCATCAGCTCGGTGCGCGCGTCGCTCGTGAAGATACTCCAGGGCACGCCCTGCGCCTCGAGGCGCGCGCGGTACTGGTCGAGCGTCATCCCGTTCGCCTGCGCGAGACGCTGCAGCGTGGCCTGCACGGTCGCGTCGTCGATGCGGATCCCGTCGTCCTTGGCCTTCTGCACCTGGATACGTTCGAGCACCATCTGGTTCAGCACCTGCGCGCGCAGCTGGTCGGCCGGCGGCACCGGCGCGTTCTGCTGCTGCAGGCGGCGTGCGATCAGGCCGGCGCGCTGGTCGAGTTCGCGGCCCGTGATCACGTCGTTGTTGACCACGGCGACGACTTCGTCGGCGAGCTGCGCACCTTGCGAACCGAGTGCCTGCGCCGCGGCCGGCGCGGCGGCGAGCAGCGCGGCGGACGCGGCGAGGCTGGACACGACTGCCGCGAAACGAAGGGTTTTCTTCATTGCCACTGAAACTCCATTGAAATCGTGCTGACCGGTGCAGACATGCCGGCGTTACTCGTAGTTGCTGAAGCGGGACATCGGCGGCGGCGGCGGCGGCAACGGCGTGTAGCCCGGCACCCCGGCGCGGAATGCGGACACGAGGCCGTTGTCGATGGTCGACAAGCCCTTGAGCGTCAGCTGCATCATGAAGCGCGTCGACGAGTTCTGCTGTCCCGACGAATTGATGCCGTTCGCGGCCCGCTGCACCCCGACTCCGAGCGCCCAGCAATCCGCGTCGTATTGTAAGCCGACCAGACCGTCGACCACGCGATCTCCGGCGAAGTCGTAGTTGAACCGGCCGATCGCATACAGGCGGCGCGTGAGCGGCCATTGCGCGGACACCAGGAACTGGTTGATCGGCTGGTTGTCGAGCGTGGTATTCGTGCGCGTATAGCGGTAGCCGACGTTGATCACGCGGCGTTCGCCCGGGCTGTAGCCGAAACCGATACTCGACTTCACGAGCTGGTTGTTGTTCTGGTTGTACTGGAACGCCGTTTCCGACATGAAGCCCGAGCCGAGCTTCAGCGCGGCGCCGACGATCAGGTCCGAGTGGCGCGCGAGCACGGCGCTCTGCCCCGGGGTCAGCGTGACGCGCTGATCGGCGAAGTAGTACTGCTGCGCGATCACGAACCGCGCGCGCTCGTCGCCGGTGCGCGGATCGATGAAGCGCGACGTCAGGCCGGCCGTGATCCGGTTCGCATCGGCGATCCGGTCGTTACCGACGAACGTGTTCGGCTGGTAGATCTCCGCGAGGCCGAAGTCCGATTCCGCGGTGTCGAACAGCGGCGCGTTCGACTGATCGCGATACGGCGTGTACACGTAGTACAGGCGCGGCTCGAGGGTCTGGATGAAGTCCTGGCCGAACAGGCGCACCGAACGGTCGAAGATCAGGCCCGAATCGAAGCTCACGGTCGGGATCGACTCGGTGAAGCGCTTCGGGCTGTTCGGCGTGGCGGACGACAGGTAGTTCAGGTCGTACGACGCCAGGTGGTACTGGACCTTCGGCACCGCGAAGTAGCCGGGACCGTACACGCCGTACGAAATGTACGGGTTGAAGACAACCCGGTCGCCCTGGGTCGCATCGGCGGTCGTGATGCGGAACCGCGAATAGTCGGCTTCCGCGCCGAAGTCGAACCCGCCGACGTTGTACTTCGTGTACTTCACGTTCAACTGCGGCTCGCGGCTGTACGGCGCGATCGACGGCGGCAGCGTCTGCCAGTGCTGGTAGCGCGCGAGCACCGACCACGGGCCGTTGTTGTACGTGAGGCCGGCTTCCTGCTGGTACAGCGTCTGCGTGCCGTTGATGAACTGGTTCGCCGACCCGAGGTCTTCGGGATACGTGTTGTCCGAGACCTTGTTGAAGTAGACGTAGCCGCCGAAGCCGCCGCCGAAGTTCTGCTGGTGCTGCCAGTAGATCGCGTAGCGGTTGCGATGCGCGAGCCGGTCGTCCGGCAGGTAATTGGCCGTAAACGTGCCCGAATACGACGGCGACAGATAGCGGAACGTCGCTTCGGTCATCACGCCGCGCCGCGAGATGATGCGCGGCGTGAGCGTCAGGTCGCGGTTCGGCGCGATGTTGAAGTAGTACGGCAGCGACAGCTCGAAGCCGTTGTTCGAGTTCACCGAGAACGTCGGCGGCAGCAGGCCGCTGCGCCGCTCGCCCGACAGCGGGAACGTCATCCACGGGCTCGCGAAGATCGGCACGCCCTGGAAGAACAGCACGCCGTTGCGCGCGGTGCCCTCGTCGGCGCCCGTATCGAAGTCGAAGCGGCTGCCCTTGATGTACCACGCGGGGTTCGTCGAGCACTGGCACGCGGTGTACGTACCGTTGACGAACACCGAGCGCTCGTTGTCGACCATGTCGACGCGCTCCGCGCTGCCCGACCCGCCCGTCACGTTGAAGTGATACTTCGGCGCGGTCATGAAGCCCTGGTTCGCCTCGATCTTCAGGTGCGCCTCGGGGCCGGCGAACGACGTGCCGCCATTGACCACCTTGACCTGGCCGTACGCATCGGCCATGTCGGTATCCTGATCGTAGTGGATCGCGTCGGCCTTCACGACGGCGTCGCCGCGCCGCAGCTCGGCCGAACCCTTCGCGGCGAGGTCCTGCTCGGCGGTGCCGCTCGTATGGTCGGCAATGACGAAGGCGGCCGGCTTCGCGCCGTCCTTCAGCGGATGATCCTCGAGCTGGGGCGCGAGACGCAGATCCCACGGCGAGTCGAGCGGCTGCGGTTGCGCAGCCGCGCCCGACAGCTGCGCGTACGACACGGCCGGCACGAGGCCGGGCACGGCCAGGAGCGCGAGCGCGAGCCGCCGTTTGCGCGGCGCCCCGTCACCGGGGAAAACATTCGGGAATAGCGGTTTGGGCGGCATCTATCGTTTGGCGAATCGCCCCTTGTCAACCGCGCCTGCACGGCACCTTCGCGCGCGGCGGGCCGCGCCGTCGAGCCGCGACTGCGGCTCTTCGCAAACCGGGGAGGCGATCGGGCGGACGGCGCGACAGGCGGCGGGCCTGCACGGCGGAAGCTGACGCGGGGCGCGTCAAAAAAGTCGTGGGGTATTATATGGCAAGACGTTCCCCCCTCCGCCGAGTTTCATGACGCCCCCATCCGCCGCATCCCAGCCCGACGCCCGCCTCGACGCGCTCACCGCGTGGCTGCACCCGCTCGCCGAGCGCTACGCGCTCGATCTGTCGACCCTCGCGCCCGCGTCGTCGGACGCCAGTTTCCGCCGCTATTTCCGCGTCGCGTCGGCCACGCGCCCCGGCGGCACGCTGATCGCGGTCGACGCGCCGCCGCCCGAGAAGTGCCGCGAGTTCGTCCAGGTCGCGCAGCTGCTCGCCGCGGCCGGCGATCACGTGCCGGACGTGCTGGCCCACGATTTCGACGCGGGCTTCATGCTCGTGACCGATCTCGGCCGCACGTCGTACATCTCGGTGCTCGATCCGGCCGATCCGGGCGCGGCCCGTCCGCTGATGCGTGACGCGCTCGACGCGCTGATCCGCTTCCAGCTCGCGTCGACACCCGACGTGCTGCCGCCGTTCGACGAAGCGTTCCTGCGCCGCGAAATGGAGCTGCTGCCCGAATGGTTCGTCGGCCGCCACCTCGGCAAGCCGGTCACCGACGCGATGCGCGGCACGCTCGACCGCACGTTCGCGCTGCTGGTCGCGAGCGCGCACGCGCAGCCGCAAGGCTTCATGCTGCGCGACTTCATGCCGCGCAACCTGATGGTGTGCGAGCCGAACCCGGGCGTGCTCGACTTCCAGGACGCCGTCTACGGGCCGCTGACGTACGACGTCGTGTCGCTGCTGCGCGACGCGTTCATCAACTGGGACGAAGAGTTCGAGCTCGACTGCTTCGCGTACTACTGGGAAAAGGCGAAGAAGGCCGGCCTGCCGGTCGACGCGGATTTCGGCGAGTTCTACCGCCAGCTCGAATGGATGGGGCTGCAGCGCCACATCAAGATCCTCGGCCTGTTCGCGCGCATCAACTACCGCGACGGCAAGCCGCACTACCTGAACGACCTGCCGCGCTTCCTCGCGTATGCACGCAAGGTCGCGCTGCGCTATCGCCCGCTCGTGCCGTTCGCGAAGCTGCTCGACGAGCTCGAGGGCAACGCGCCGGCCGACGTCGGCTATACGTTCTGACCGTTCTCGCACCCAGTCGACCATGAGCACACCCCTGACCACGGCGATGATCTTCGCCGCCGGACGCGGCGAACGGATGCGTCCGCTGACCGATACCCGCCCGAAGCCGCTGCTCGAAGCCGGCGGCAAACCGCTGATCGTGTGGCAGATCGAGGCGCTCGCGCGGGCGGGCATCGACACGATCGTGATCAACCACGCGTGGCTCGGCGAGCAGATCGAGGCCGCGCTCGGCGACGGTTCGCGCTGGGGCGTGCGGCTCGCGTATTCGGCCGAGGGCGACGCGCTCGAAACCGCCGGCGGCATCGCGCAAGCGCTGCCGCTGCTGGAACGCGACGGGCAGCCGACGGTGTTCGCGGCGGTCAGCGGCGACGTGTACTGCGCGTTCGACTACCGGACGCTCGCGCCGCGCGCCGCCCGGATGGCCGCGCTCGACACGCCGGCGATGCACCTCGTGATGGTGCCGAACCCGCCGTTCCATCCGGCCGGCGACTTCGCGCTCGGCGACGATGGCCGTCTCGCGCTCGACGGCGCCGCGCGCTTCACGTTCGGCAACATCGGCCTGTACGACACGCGGATGTTCCGCGACCTCGCACCCGGCACGCGGCGCGCACTGACGCCGTACTATCGCTCGACGATCGAAGCCGGCCGCGCGAGCGGCGAACTGTACGAAGGGATCTGGGAGAACGTCGGTACGCCCGCGCAGCTCGGCGAACTCGACGCACGGCTGCGCGCCGCCGCGGGCTGATCGGACGACGGGCGGCGACGCCCCCGTCGCGCCGCCCTTGCGCTGCGCGCCACGGCACGGGGCACGCCGTCAGGCCGCCACGCCCCGTTACGCGGCCTCGGCCTCTTCCCCGCCCGCCGCCGCGCGCTGCTGCTGCAGCGCCCACATCTGCGCATACAACCCTTCCGCGCGCACGAGTTCGTCGTGCGTGCCGCGCTCGACGATCCGCCCGTGGTCCATCACGAGGATCTGCTGCGCGTGCACGACCGTCGACAGACGGTGCGCGATCACGAGCGTCGTGCGATGCCGCGCGATCTGATCGAGCTCGTGCTGGATCGCGCGTTCCGAGCGCGAATCGAGCGCCGACGTCGCTTCGTCGAACAGCAGCACCGGCGGGTCCTTCAACAGCGTGCGCGCGATCGCGACGCGCTGCTTCTCGCCGCCCGACAGCTTCAGCCCGCGCTCGCCGACCGGCGTGTCATAGCCCTTCGGCAACCCTTCGATGAAATCGTGGATGTGCGCGGCGCGCGCGGCCGCGACCACCTCGTCGCGCGTCGCCGTCGGCCGACCGTACGCGATGTTGTAGTAGATCGAGTCGTTGAACAGCACGGTGTCCTGCGGCACGATCCCGATCGACGCGCGCAGCGATTCCTGCGTGACGTCGCGAATGTCCTGCCCGTCGATCCGGATCGCGCCGCCCGCCTGCCGGTCGAGATCGTAGAAGCGGAACAGCAGCCGCGACAGCGTCGATTTCCCCGACCCGCTGTGGCCGACCACCGCGGTCGTCGTGCCGGCATCGATCGTGAACGTCACGTCGTGCAGGATCTGCCGCGACGGCTCGTACGCGAAGTTCACGTGCTCGAAGCGCACCTGCGCGCCGGCCACCGCGAGCGGCGGCGCATCGGGCCGGTCGGCCACTTCCTTCGGCGCCGACAGCAGCCCGAACATCCGGTCCATGTCGGTGAGGCTCTGCTTCAGCTCGCGATAGACGACGCCGAGGAAGTTCAGCGGAATGTACAGCTGCAGCATGAACGTGTTGATCAGCACGAGATCGCCGAGCGTCAGCTTGCCCGCGAGCACGCCCTGCGTCGCGCGCCACAGGATGAACACGAGCCCCGTGCCGATGATCGCCTGCTGGCCGAAGTTCAGCACCGACAGCGAGTTCTGCGAGCGGATCGCGGCCTTCCGGTAGCGCTTCAGGTTCTCGTCGTAGCGCTGCGCCTCCCACGCCTCGTTGCCGAAGTACTTCACCGTCTCGTAGTTGATCAGCGAGTCGATCGCCCGTGAATTCGCGCGCGAATCGAGCTCGTTCATCGTGCGGCGGAAGTGCGTGCGCCAGTTGGTGACCTTCACGGTGAACACGATGTACGTGACCAGCGCCGCGAACGTCACGTACGCGTAGTAGGCCTCGTACTTGACCACGAAGAAGCCGAGCACGAGCCCGACTTCGACGAGCGTCGGCAGGATGCTGTACAGCGAATACGAAATCAGTTGCTGGATGCCGCGCGTGCCGCGCTCGATGTCGCGCGACATGCCGCCCGTCTGCCGCTCGAGATGGAACCGCAGCGACAGCCCGTGCAGATGCCGGAACACCTGCAGCGCGAGCTGGCGCACCGCGCTCTCGGTGACCTTCGAGAACAGGATTTCGCGCAGTTCGGTAAAGAGCGACGTCGACAGCCGCACGAGCGCGTACGCGACGACCAGCAGCCCGACGCCGCCCGCGAGCACGATCCCGGCCGACTGCTCGGCACGGCCGAGCGCGGTGAGCTGCTGCACGGCGGACAGGTGATCGACGATGCGCTTCATCACGACCGGCACGCCGAGGTTCGCGACCTTCGCGCCGATCAGGCAGCCGAGCGCGAGCGCGACGCGCCATTTGTAGGTGGTCAGGTACGGCAGCAGCGACCGGATGGTCTGCCAGTCGTTGCGAGGCCCGGTCGAAGCCGGCGCGGGCTCGCCGGAAGCGGGAAATCGGCGCATGGGGAAAAGGTCCTGCGGCGATGCGGGACGCGCGTATCGGCGGCCGGCTCGCGCGCTTTCTCGTACAATTTGCGAACGTTGTATTGTCGCAGAAGCCGCTTCGCGCCGCTGCCGGCGGCCTCGCCGGCCAGCCTGCGCGCGGCGGCTCGTTTATTACAGGATGAAAGCCCCCGCCATGACCGATTCGACCCTCGAACTCCCGCAGAAGCAGCCCGCGCTGCGCGTCGTCCCGCAACCGCACGACGCGAACGTTCACGGCGACGTGTTCGGCGGCTGGATCATGTCGCAGGTCGACATCGCTGGCTCGATTCCCGCGAGCCAGCGCGCGAACGGCCGCGTCGCGACGGTCGCGGTCAATTCGTTCGTGTTCAAGCAGCCGGTATTCGTCGGCGATCTGCTGAGCTTCTATGCCACCATCATGCGCACCGGCAACACGTCGATCACGGTCGACGTCGAGGTGTACGCGCAGCGCATGCGCCTGATGGGCGAAGTCGTGAAAGTCACCGAAGCGACGCTCACCTACGTCGCGACCGGCCCGGACCGCAAGCCGCGGCAACTGCCGCCGCTCTGACGGCGGGCAAGCGCCGTGCCGCGGCGCGGCAGGCGGCCGTCAGTGCGTGGCCGTCAGCCCGAACTCCCGCATCGCGGGCACGAAATCGTGATTCAGCGTCGGCTTGCGCGACAGCTTGACCAGCACGTAGCGCTGGAACGGCGCAAGCCGCTGCCACTGCGCGAGCGCGGGCGCCGGCAGTCCGGCCAGCGCGCTCTGCTGCACGAGCGACTCCGGTACCGCGTCGACGGCGCGCCAGGCCGGCTGCTCGTCCGGCTGGAACCATGACGGCTCCAGATCGGCGTGCGTGCGCAGCATTTCGAACAGCGCGTGATCGAAGTTGGGCTCGATCGCGGTGTCGTCGTCGGCCGGAAAGCGCGCGAGCAGCTTGCGGTCCTCGAGCGGCAGCAGTTGCCACTGTTCGAGCGAAATCCGCAGACCGAAGCGATCGAGATTGAAACGCACGATCATCGGGATGTACGTGAAGTTTTCCGACGAATCGTGTTCGAAGTTGAAGAGCAACGGAGCGTCGCTGAGTCCCATGATCGTTACCTGACGTGGCGGATGCCGGCGCGGCCGGCTTGCCTGGGGTATTTTAGAACCTCTGCGCGCGGGCGGCGGCACGATCGTCGCCGGCCGCGCTTCGAATCGACGGGAGTGCTCGTGAATCCGACCCAATCAGACGCACCGCGCGACGCATTGCGCGACGAACCGCGCGGCGCGATCGAGCTGCCCGTGAGCCGCACGCGCGGCGGCGCGGTCGAGACCGCGCACGACTTCGTCGGCCAGGAATGGCCGGTCGCACTCGTCTTCAACGGCATCTCGCACGCGGTGATGATGTGCACGCCATGCGAGCTCGAAGCGTTCGCGGTCGGCTTCGCGATCTCGGAAGGGATCGTCGCGCGCGGCAGCGACATCAAGGACATCGAGGTGATCCTGCATGCCGACGCGCCGCTACCGCATGCGGAAGTCCATCTGGAAGTCGTCCAGCAGGCGTTCGCCGCGCTGAAGGACCGGCGCCGCGCGCTCGCGGGGCGCACGGGCTGCGGCGTCTGCGGCATCGAGAGCATCGACCTGCTCGACCTCGCGCCCGAACGCGTGCCTGACACCGGCTTTCTCGCGCGCCTCGCGCCCGACGCGCTGGCGCGCGCCGCGCATGCGCTGCCCGCGCATCAGGCGCTGACGAAACTGACCGGCGGGCTGCATGCGGCCGCGTGGTGCGATGCAACAGGCGCGATCCGCACGGCATTCGAGGACGTCGGCCGCCACAACGCGCTCGACAAGCTGATCGGCTCGCTCGTGCTGGCGCGCGCCGATACCACCGACGGCTTCGTGTTCCTGTCGAGCCGCGCGAGCTACGAGCTCGTGCGCAAGGCCGCGCGGGTCGGCATCCCGCTGGTCGCGACCATCTCCGCGCCGTCGTCGCTCGCGATCGAAATCGCGAAGGCGGCCGGCTTGCGGCTCGTCAGCTTCTGCCGCGAAACGGGCCACGTCGACTACGGCACGGCCTGATCGCGCGCCAAGCCGCGCACCGGCGATCCACCGCCGGCGCGGCCTGCTCCGTCAGTCGAACTGACGGAAATCCGGCTTGCGCTTCTCGAAGAACGCCGTCATCGCCTCGCGGGCCTCCGGCGCGCGCAGCATCTCGGCGAAATGGCGCGCTTCCTCGGCCATCCGCGCGGGCGTCGCCACGCCGCCCGTATCCTTGAGCAGCGCCTTCGTCACACGCAACGATGCCGCCGGCAGCGCTGCAAGCTTCGCCGCCTGCTTCGCCGCGAATGCGTCGAGCTCGGCCGCCGGCAGCACGCGGTTGACGATGCCGATCCGGTGCGCTTCCAGCGCGTCGAACGCCTCGCCCAGCAGCAGCTTCTCAGCGGCGACCTGATGGCCGGCCAGGCGCGGCAGCAGTGCGCTGGACGCGGCTTCCGGGCACAGCCCGAGCTGCACGAACGGCAGCGAGAACGTCGCGGTGTCGGCCGCATAAACCAGATCGCAGTGCAGCAGCATCGTCACGCCGACCCCGACCGCGATGCCGGGCACCGCCGCCACGACCGGCTTGCTCGCGCTGCTGATCCGCGCCAGAAACTGAAACACCGATGCGGTGTCGTCCTTCGGCGGCGACTTCAGGAAATCCTCGAGATCGTTGCCCGAGCTGAAATTACCGTCGCTGCCGCGCAGCAGGATCGCGCGCGTCGCCTTGTCTTCCTGCGCGTCGGCGAGCGCATCGGCCATCGTCTGGTACATCGCCGCCGTCAGCGCGTTCTTCTTCGCCGGGCGCGCGATCGTGATCGTCATCACGCCGTCGGCGCGTTCCACTTGAATGTCGGCCACAACCGTCTCCTTTGACTGTCTCTACCGGAATGAAAAAACGGTGCGCGAGCTCGTGGCCCGCGCACCGTCGTCGCTTGTCGTCGCGTCCCGCTTACAGGCGTTCGATGATGCCCGCGGCGCCCATGCCGGTGCCGACGCACATCGTGACCATCCCGTACTTCAGGTTGCGGCGGCGCAGGCCGTGCACGACGGTCGCCGCGCGGATCGCGCCGGTCGCGCCGAGCGGGTGGCCCAGTGCGATCGCGCCGCCCATCGGGTTGACCTTCGACGGATCGAGGCCGAGATCGCGCATCACCGCCAGCGACTGCGCGGCGAACGCCTCGTTCAGTTCGATCCAGTCGAGATCGTCCTGCTTCAGGCCGGCGGCCTTCAGGGCGGCCGGAATCGCTTCCTTCGGGCCGATCCCCATGATTTCCGGCGGCACGCCGCGCACCGCGAAGCTCACGAAGCGCGCGAGCGGCGTCAGGTTGAATTCCTTCAGCACCTTCTCCGACACGACGAGCAGCGCGCCCGCGCCGTCCGACGTCTGCGAGCTGTTGCCGGCCGTGACCGAGCCCTTGTTCGCGAATACCGTGCGCAGCTTCGCGAGGCCTTCGAGCGACGTATCGGCGCGCGGACCTTCGTCGAGCTTGATCTCGCGCGTCTTCACGTCGACTTCGCCGGTCGCGAGGTTCGGGAACCGCTCGGTGAGCGTGTACGCAGCGATTTCGTCGCCGAATTCGCCGGCCTGCTGCGCGGCGAGCGCCTTGCGGTGCGATTCGACCGAGAACGCGTCCTGGTCGTCGCGGCTCACCTTCCACTGCTCGGCGACGCGCTCGGCCGTCAGGCCCATCCCGTACGCGATGCCGAAGTCTTCGCTGCGATCGAAGATGTGCGGCGACATCGACGGCTTGTTGCCCATCATCGGCACCATGCTCATCGATTCGCAGCCGCCCGCGAAGATCGCGTCCGATTCGCCGACGCGGATGCGGTCGGCCGCCATCGCGAGCGCGGTGATGCCCGACGCGCAGAAGCGGTTGACCGTCACGCCGCCGACCGTCTGCGGCAGGCCCGCGAGCAGCGCGCCCATGCGCGCGACGTTCAGGCCCTGCTCGGCTTCCGGAATCGCGCAGCCGATGATCGCATCCTCGATCACCTTCGTGTCGAGGCCCGGCACCTGCGCGACCGCCGACTTGATCGCGTGAACCAGCAGCTCGTCGGGGCGCGTGTTCTTGAAGACACCGCGCGGGGCCTTGCCGATCGGGGTGCGGCTGGCGGCGACGATGTATGCGTCTTGCAGTTGTTTGCTCATTTCAGACTCCTTGTCTGCTCGCTCAGTTACGCACCGGCTTGCCGGTCTGCAACATGCCCATGATCCGTTCCTGCGTCTTCTGCGTGCCGAGCAGCTCGACGAACGCGCGGCGCTCGAGCGCGAGCAGCCACTCCTCGTCGACGAGGCTGCCGGCTTCGACGTCGCCGCCGCACACGGCTTCGGCGATGCGGCTCGCGATCAGGTAGTCGTGGTCGCTGATGAAGCGGCCGTCACGCATGTTGACGAGCGATGCCTTGATCGTCGCGATCGCCGAACGGCCCGCGACCGGCACGTCCTTCGCGCGCAGCGGTGCGCGGTAGCCGGTGTCGGCCAGCGCACGCGCTTCCTTCTTCGCGGTGTCGAGCAGTTCGAACACGTTGAACACGATCGTGTCGGACGGCTTCACGTAGCCCATCGCACGGGCGTCGTGCGCGGACGCCGACACCTTCGCCATCGCCGCGTTCTCGAACGACTTCGTGACGAACTTCAGGATGTCGGTGGTCGCGTTCGCGGCCGCCGCGGCGTCCGCTGCGCGCAGCGCCGCTTCCTTCAGGCCGCCGCCGGCCGGCACGAGGCCGACGCCCACTTCGACGAGACCGATGTAGCTCTCGACGTGCACGACGCGCTTCGCGCTGTGCAGCATCAGTTCGCACCCGCCGCCGAGCGCGATGCCCGACACGGCCGCGACGACCGGCACGTTCGCGTACTTCACGCGCAGCATGCCTTCCTGGAACTTCTTCACGAACGGCTCGATGCCCTTCGCGCCGCCCATCATGAACGCGGGCATCGCCTCTTCGAGGTTCGCGCCGGCCGAGAACGGGCCGCCCGGCGTGCCGAGCTTCAGCGACGTCGGCTGCCAGATCACCACGCCCTTGTAGTCCTGCTCCGCGAGTTCGATCGCCTGCACGAGGCCGTCGATCACGCTCGGTCCGATCGTGTTCATCTTCGACTTGAACGACACGATCACGACGTCGTCCTCACCGGCACGGTCGTCGACCCATGCCCGCACCGCGTCGGTCTCGAACAGCGTCTTGCCGTACGTCTTCGGATCGGCACCGGCTTCGCCCAGCAGCGGCGCGCGGAATACCTGCTTGCGGTACACGGCCAGGTCCGAACGCGGCACGAAGCGCTTCGATGCCGGCGCCCACGAGCCTTCGGCCGTGTGCACGCCGCCCTGCTCGGCGACCGGGCCTTCGAGCACCCACGACGGAAGCGGCACGTTCGCGAGCGCCTTGCCGGCCGCGATGTCTTCCTGCACCCACTCGGCGACCTGCTTCCAGCCGGCGGCCTGCCAGCCTTCGAACGGGCCTTCGTTCCAGCCGAAGCCCCAGCGGATCGCGAGGTCGACGTCGCGCGCGTTGTCGGCGATCGACTCGAGATGCACGCCGATGTAGTGGAACACGTCGCGGAAGATCGACCACAGGAACTGCGCATGCGGATGGTCCGTCTCGCGCAGCAGCTTCAGGCGTTCCGCCGGCGGGCGCTTCAGGATGCGGCCGACGGTTTCGTCCGCCTTCGCGCCCGAATCGACGTAGCTGCCCGTCTTCGCGTCGAGCACCTTGATCGCCTTGCCTTCCTTCTTGTAGAACCCGCCGCCCGTCTTCTGGCCGAGCGCGCCCTGCTTCACCAGTTCGGCGAGCACGGCAGGCGTCTGGTAGACCGGGAAGAACGGATCGTCGGCAAGGTTGTCCTGCATCGTCTTGATCACGTGCGCCATCGTGTCGAGGCCGACCACGTCCGCGGTGCGGAACGTCGCCGACTTCGCGCGGCCGAGGCGGCTGCCCGTCAGGTCGTCGACTTCGTCGAAACGCAGGCCGAACTTCGCGGCCTCGGTGATCACCGCGAGGATCGAGAAGATGCCGACGCGGTTCGCGATGAAGTTCGGCGTGTCCTTCGCGCGCACGACGCCCTTGCCGACGACGCTCGTCAGGAAGGTTTCGAGCTGGTCGAGGATCTCCGGGCGCGTATGCGCGGTCGGGATCAGCTCGACGAGGTGCATGTAGCGCGGCGGGTTGAAGAAGTGCACGCCGCAGAAGCGCGCCTTCAGCTCGTCCGCGAATCCTTCGGACAGCTTCGTGATCGACAGGCCCGACGTATTGGTCGCGAAGATCGCGTTCGGCGCGATGTGCGGTGCGACCTTCTTGTACAGGTCGTGCTTCCAGTCCATCCGCTCGGCGATCGCCTCGATCACGACGTCGCATTCGGCGAGCTTCGCGATGTCGTCTTCGTAGTTCGCCGCTTCGAGGTATTTCGCATCGTCCTTCACGCCGAACGGCGCGGGCGACAGCTTCTTCAGGTTCTCGATCGCCTTCAGCGCGATCGCGTTTTTCGGGCCTTCCTTGGCCGGCAGGTCGAACAGCAGCACCGGCACGCGCGCGTTGACGAGGTGCGCGGCGATCTGCGCGCCCATCACGCCGGCGCCCAGCACGGCGACCTTGCGAATCAGGAAATTGCTCACGGGATGTCTCCGGATAGTGTCGTGCAGCGCGGAATGTGAGGGCTGCACGGCGAAGTGAGTACCAGGAACCGTTGCGTTCGGGCGGCGCGGCGCGCGGCGCGCACCGCCCGGACTCGCTTCAGAACAGCGATTCGTCGACTTCCATCAGCGTCTTCGAACCGGCGCGCGCGGCGCGGATCGTCGATGCCGTTTCGGGCAGCAGACGCGCGAAGTAGAAACGGGCGGTGGCGAGCTTCGACTTGTAGAACGGATCGCCCGACGCTTCCTTGTCGAGCGCGAGACGCGCCATGCGCGCCCAGAAGTACGAGAACACCAGATGACCGACGGTACGCAGGTACGGCACGGCGGCCGCGCCGACTTCGTCCGGGTTCTGCATCGCCTTCATGCCGATTTCCATCGTCAGCTTCTGCACCTTTTCACCGATGTCGGCGAGCGGGTTGATGAACTCGGCCATCTCCGGCTTCACGCCTTCGGCTTCCGCGAATTCGGTCACGAGCTTGCCGAACTTCTTCAGCTTCGCGCCCATGTCGCCGAGCACCTTGCGGCCGAGCAGGTCCAGCGACTGGATCGAGTTCGTGCCTTCGTAGATCATGTTGATCCGCGCGTCGCGCACGTACTGCTCCATGCCCCACTCGGAGATGAAGCCATGGCCGCCGTAGATCTGCATCGCGTGGTTCGTGCACTCGAACGCGTTGTCGGTCAGGAACGCCTTGATGATCGGCGTGAGCAGCGCGACGAGGTCGGCTGCTTCCTTGCGCACCGCTTCGTCGGCGTGCGACAGTTCCTTGTCGATCTGCAGCGCGGACCAGTACGTGAATGCACGCGCGCCTTCCGCGTACGCCTTCTGCGTGAGCAGCATGCGGCGCACGTCCGGGTGCACGATGATCGGGTCGGCCGGCTTGTCCGGTGCCTTCGGGCCCGTCAGCGAACGCATCTGCAGGCGTTCCTTCGCGTACGTCAGCGAGTTCTGGTACGCGACTTCCGTGAGGCCGAGGCCCTGCATGCCGACGCCGAGGCGCGCGGCATTCATCATCACGAACATCGCGTTCAAGCCCTTGTTCGGCTCGCCGACCATCCAGCCCTTCGCGCCGTCGAGGTTCATCACGCACGTCGAGTTGCCGTGGATGCCCATCTTGTGTTCGATCGACCCGCACTTGATGCCGTTGCGCTCGCCCGGCTCGCCCGACGCGTCCGGAATGAACTTCGGCACGATGAACAGCGAGATCCCCTTCGTGCCTTGCGGCGCGTCCGGCAGACGCGCGAGCACGAGGTGGACGATGTTCTTCGACATGTCGTGCTCGCCGCTCGAGATGAAGATCTTCGTACCGCTGATCGAGTACGAGCCGTCGCCGTTCGGTTCGGCCTTGGTGCGCAGGATGCCGAGGTCGGTGCCGCAGTGCGGCTCGGTCAGGCACATCGTGCCCGTCCATTCGCCCGACACGAGCTTCGGCAGGTATTGCTGCTGCAGTTCCGGCGCGCCGTGCGCGTGCAGGCATTCGTACGCGCCGTGCGACAGGCCCGGATACATCGTCCATGCCTGGTTCGCCGAGTTCAGCATTTCGTAGAGCGCGTTGTTCACGAACGCGGGCAGCCCCTGGCCGCCGTAGTCCGGATCGCAGCCGAGCGCCGGCCAGCCGGCCTCGACGTACTGCCGATACGCTTCCTTGAAGCCGGTCGGGGTCTTCACGACGCCGTCGCCTTCATACGTGCAGCCTTCGCGGTCGCCGACCTGGTTCAGCGGGAACAGTACCTCGGAGCAGAACTTGCCCGCTTCCTCGAGGACCTGGTTGATCGTGTCGGCGTCGAGGTCCGCATGCTTGGGCATTTGCTTGACTTCGGCTTCGACGTTCAGAAGCTCGTGCAACACGAATTGCATGTCGCGCAGCGGCGCGGCGTACTGTCCCATGACTCTCTCCAAAGGTGGGCAACGGCTCGAGCTCCTGGCGGGCGGGTCACGCGCCGCTAACGGCTCTCGCTCTGATACGAAACAATCGTCTTTTCCAGCGCGGCCCACGTGAGGCGCACGGCGTCCGGCGAATGCAGGAAGCGTGCGTCGTGATGCAGGCCGAGCGTGAAGCTGTACAACTCGAAGAGCATCAGTTCCGGATCCGTATCCGCGCGCAGATGCCCTTCTTCCATCGCCTGCGAAATGGCGCGCAGCAACGCGGCACGCCAGGCGGTCACGCTCGCGATCAACTGCTCGCGCACGGGGCTGTCCGGCCGGTCGTCGTACTCCACTGCGCCGCTGATGTAGATGCACCCGGTCGTCAGCTCCTGGATGCGCTTCTCGATCCAGCGCGCCAGCATCGCCCGAAGACGCGGCAGACCGCGCGACTCGCGCAGGCTCGGAAAGAACACCTCGTTCTCGAAACGATGGTGGTACTCGCGGACGACCTCGACCTGCAGGTCTTCGCGCGATCCGAAGTGCGCGAACACGCCGCTCTTGCTCATCTGCATGCGCTCGGCCAGCAGGCCGATCGTCAGCCCCTCCAGCCCGTCACGGCTGGCGAGGTCCAAAGCAGCTTCGAGTATCGCGGCACGCGTCTGTTCGCCTTTTCGCATAGCTATTTCTGTAACCGTTCGGGGGTTCGAATAAAATCGAACGGCCGTACTATTATTGAGTGCGGCCGCTCGCGAAACAAGGAAATTATTAGAAACCGGTGTCTAACCGAGCCGCTATTTTGCGCGATTCCGGCGGGACCGGAGCGGCTTTTCCGCACGAACGTGCGGACAGATATTTTGAAGCGAATACTTAGTCTGCGTCAGTCGTAACCGCCGACCGTCAGCGCCTTCATCACGAGGCGGTACGTGTTGTACGCCAGCCAGTTCAGCAGCCGCTCGACGCGCGGGCGCGCCGCGTAGTGCGCGGCGTCGATCTCCCGGCCTTCGGCGAACGCGGTGGCGATCGCGTCGCGCAACTGGTTCGTCACTGCATCGTAGCGCACCAGCACGACGTTCGCTTCATTGTTCAGCATCAGGCTCAGCGCGTCCAGGTTCGACGAGCCGACCGTCGCCCAGTTGTCGTCGATCACGGCGACCTTGCCGTGCAGGATCGTCTTGTCGTATTCGGCGACGCGCACGCCCGCGCGCAACAGCGAGTGATACAGGAACGGCACGGCCGTATCGAGCGCCGTGAACTCCTTGCGGCCGATCAGCACCCGCACGTCGACGCCGCGCCGTGCCGCGCCCGTCAGCGCGCGGCGCAGCTTGCGGCCCGGCATGAAGTACGGATTCGCGAGCAGGATCCGCTGGCGCGCCTGGCCGATCGCCGCGAGATAGGCCTTCTCGATCGCACGGCGGTTCACGACGTTGTCGCGCGCGACGAACGCGACGCTCGGCTCGGTCACGACCCGCAGCGCGCCGGCCTTGATCCACCGGTGGCTGCGCATCCAGCGCCGGAACATGTCCGGGAACGCTTCGCCGCCATGCAGCCCGGCCGCGTACTGCGCATACGGCTTGTGGCCGAACCGGATCCGGTGCCACTGCAGCTCGAACGCGGCGCGCACGTCGGACACCGCGGGCCCGGCCATCTCGACCGCGAAATCCCAGCGCGGGAACGGCAGCGTCGCGCTGCCCTGCGTGTAGTCGTCGACGATGTTGATGCCGCCGCAGAACGCGACCGCGTGATCGATCACCGCGAGCTTGCGGTGCGTGCGCGAGAAGCCGAAGCGGCCGAACAGGAAGCGGTTGTAAATGCAGTGCTCGACGCCGGCCTCGGCCCATGTGTCGAACAGCGGCAGGCGGGCGGTGCCGATGCCGTCGGTGATCACGCGCACGCGCACGCCGCGCTGCGCCGCGCGGATCAGCGCGTCCGACACCGGGCGGCCGGCCTCGTCGTCGCAGAAGATGTAGGTTTCGAGCATCACCTGCTCGCGGGCGGCATCGATCCGTTCGATCAACGCCTGAAAGAATTCGCCGCCGGTTTCGCACAGCCGCACGGTGTTGCCGGCCGTAAACGCGAGCCGCGACGCGGAGCCGCGCTCCTGCAGGAACATCTGCCGCAATTGCGCGAAGCGCTTGCGGGTCTCCGCATTCATGCGGACGAACCGTGCGGCGCACGCATGAGGGCCACGCGCGCGGGCAATTGCAGGATCGCCTCGGCGTTCGACGGCGAGAAGCAGCGCGCGGCCGCCTCGCGGAACGGCAGCCACGCATGGTCGACATGCTCGCGCGGCGACAGCGTCACGTCGACGCGATGCGGCACGCACAGGCCGAACCAGTGCTCGACGTTGCGCGTGACGCCCGGCGCATAGCGATGCAGGTATTGCGGATAGATCGTGTATTCGATCCGGTGATGCCAGTCGACGAGCGCGGTGGCCGGCACGTCCGGCGTGCCGACCGCGATGCCGGTTTCCTCGGCCACCTCGCGCGCGGCGGTGAGCGCGAGCGGCTCGTCGAGCGCGTCCTTCGAGCCGGTGACCGATTGCCAGAAATCGGGCTGGTCGGCACGCTTGATCACGAGCACGTCGAGTTCGGGCGTGTAGATCACGACGAGAACGGATTCGGGGATTTTCGGCGGCTTCGTCATCTTGGTTTCATGCGACACAGGGCCGTACGCGGGGCCTGTGTCCGAACGTGCGGCAAGTGCTGCGACTGTACCGCAAAAAACGAAAAAGGCGCACCATGAACTGCACCCCAAAAGTTGGACACTAGTCCAACCTTTGGGGTGTTTTACATGACGAAGTACAACGAGCAGTTCAGACAAGGCATCGTTGACGAGTA